>JACQTY010000141.1 GCA_016210545.1 Chloroflexota bacterium | reverse complement strand
TCGTCCCGACTTGTCGGGATTCGACAGGCTCAGGATGGCAGCCAGTCCCGCATCGCGCAAAGACTCATTCTCATACCTCGCGGTACCCAGTGAAACTGGGCAAGAGGGATTCCCAAGATAACGGAGGTCCCGGTGACCGCCGCAACACGTCCGTAATCTGCCACCCTCTTTTTCTGCGAGCTTCCCCCACCCACAACTCAGTGATTCTACGGATAGACTCAATCGGCAAACTGGCCTACGATAGTTGTGTAACACAGCGGGGAGGGGTGGGGATCCCTGTAACTCACTTCCCGCCCGATGATACGGTCGAGCGTCGCCAAGTTTGACCCGTGTGGCATGGGATCGCAGAAGGAAGTCATGCGTACAATGCCCAGCATAGTCGTTGCTGAAGACCACGAGGTTATCCGCCGCGGCCTCCGCGCCCTCCTGGAGTCAGAGCGGGACTTCAATGTCATTGGCGAGGCGCAAAATGGGTCGGAGGCGACCGCGTTGGTGCAGCGGCTCAGGCCGGATGTGCTGGTGCTCGATCTGGCCATGCCGCGGCAAACAGGCCAGCAAGTAGCGCGCAAGGTGGTCCAGGACTCACCCGCCACCCGCATCGTGGTCTTTTCTATGCACATCGAATCGGCGTATGTTCTGGATGCTCTGAAAGCGGGCGCCCACGCCTACGTAGTCAAGGGCTCCGCCTCGGATGAGCTCATAAAGGCCATCCGGGAGAGCCTTTGCGGACGCCGCTACCTCAGCCCGCCGCTCCCGCAGAACCTGCTCGGGATCTGCCGCGAAACAGACTGGCCTCCCCGGGCCGATGGCGCAAGCGGCTGACAGACTTCTGCGGGTCCCGCCAGGTTGCCGCCCCTGCTCCAGAGTGACTCATCTCTGGCGCCGGCGCGTACAAATCAACCGCTGGAGGATGTCCCGGCGCCTCCCAGCTTGGCCAGCAGGGCAGCTATGCCGCCTGCATAGCGCTCATGGCGAGTATATATCTGAAGCAGCGTCGCAAGGCCCGCCTTCACCAACTCCACCTCGTCCGGGGAAAGCGCCACCTGGACATGCCCGCTCGCCGCTAGGGGCGACTCAGCCGGTCTTTCAAGAACAGCGCTGCTACCCTTCATTTGTCCACCTCCCCATCGAGATGCCAGATTGCATCTCCTTCTACATCTATTGTATCAGCATGTCCGCACAAATAGCTAACGGATGTCTGATAAGAAAAGCAGGGGCGACCAAAGGTCGCCCCTGCTTTTCTCTCGTTTGCAGCAGTGTTCTGCGCCGGATATCCTACGCCCGCACCTTCCGCCTGGCATCTATCATCTCCAGGAGAGCCTGGAGTCGGGTATCCACCTGGGCCTCGGAGTAGAACGACTCGTCGCCTACGTCCGCCTCGACGAACACGGCAGGGATGTTCAATTTCCTGGAGACAGCGTCCATAAGCTCCATCTGCTGGCCGCACAAGGCGCGGCAGGTGTAGTGGGCATGGCATATCAGGCCGTCCACCTTGTAGTCCTCACAGAACTGGGCCACGTGGTTTATCTGCCAGTCCAGGTTGCGGTTGGGCCACACATCCACCATGTTCCAGGCTATGCTTTTCAACGGGTCCCGGGGATCCATGAGAGTGGGGAAGAAGCCCCACATGTAAGCGGAGGCCACCACGTTGGCCCCGAGGGAAGCCAGTTTCTTCGATAGCGGACCGAACTCCGGCCACACGATCATTCCGTCCCAGCACAGGCGATACTTCTCCCCGATTACCGCCCCCTCTTTCCGGGCCACGCGCTGCTCCATCTCCTCCTTCATGGCCTTGTAGATCCCCACTGACTCCGGCTTGCCCCAGGAATTGAACACCGCGCCCAGAGCGGTAGCCCAGTCGAAGATGGTAGCCGGCGAGGGGACATTCCGGCAAAGCTGCTGGCCGTGGGACCTCATGTCCTGCGCCTGGCGGCCCATGCTTATGATCTCCGCCAGTTTTGCCGGGTCCTGACGGCGGTGGGTGGTGTCCTCCAGGAAGGTATTCATCTCCTTGAGCTGGCTCACCACGTAGTCGGTGGCTTCGTCCCGGTCCTTATCGTTCCAGAGGAAGGGCACGTGAAGGGTGAAGATAGGCACGTTGAAGCGTTTCCGCACGTCATCCCCCCACTCCACCCACTCGGAACAGCAGCCGTCGGTGATGATAACCAGATCGGGGTTGGGCACCTGCCAGTCCATTACCTGCTTCCTGTCCGCATCGGAGAGCAGGGTGCAGCCCATGTGTATCCGAGTATAGGAGCATGTCTCCCGCAGGTAGCCCTTCTCGTCGGCCACCTCCTGGGGGCGCTTCTGCTGGTGGCGGGCAGCCAGATGGGCAGCCAGGGCATCGGCGAAGACCCAGGGGACGTCCATCGACGTCACCATTGGTGTGGTTATGAGGGCGCCCAGAATCCAGCAAACGGGGTCGCCTTTCTTTGCCGCCTGCCTCAAGTCCTCATAAAATCGGTCGGTAGCCTGGCTTCCCAGCCGGGAGCTGCGTAGCGGGTTGCTCTGTCCCATCTTGTCTATGCCCCCCTCTGAATCATTTCCAGGAACGCCTGGATGCGGGTCTTCACCTGTTCAAACGAGACCACCTCGTGTTCCGTGACGATGACGGTGTAAGGGATGGACTCCCTTTCGAAAACGTCCTTCAAGTACGGGTAATAAAGCAACATCGGCCCGCACTGCTTGACCATGAACACCATCACCCCTTGAGCGCCGGCCTGCTTGACCCTGTCCAGGATGTAGTCCGACCACCCGTATTTCGGCTCCATCCGGCTGGGACAGGGTATGCCCAAATTGAAGTACCGCTGCGTGAGGGCCTCCATAGGAGGCAACGTCTCCGAGGCGTCCGAGGCTACGTAGCGGGAGCCGGTATACAGGTCATCCCATACCACCTGTCCGCCTAGTTCCTCGATGAGGTCCAGGATCTCCACCTTGACCGCCATGCACAGGTGACCGGCCAGGTAGACCTTCGCCCCCTGTTTCGACGATGCCCGCTTCCTCTTCAGTTGCGGGATAAGCCCCTCCAGCATCCGGTTGTGTTCCTCTTTGGGCATGACCATGCCGGACTCGACCAGGCCCACCAGGTCCCGGGCTCGCAGCACGCCGGGTTTGGCCCGCGCCAGGTCGATGACCTGCCGCATGAGTCGGCGGTTCTGGTTGTACAACCTGATGCTCTGTGCCAGGTTATCGTCGGTGATCTCACGCCCCAGGAGCTGTTCGATATCCTTCTTGCAGCGCTGGAGCCTGCCCCTCACCGTCGAGTGGAACCGTTCGCTGATCTCCAGCGGCCACTGCGTGTAGACGAAGGACGTCGCCGGCATCTGCCGCTTCAGAGTCTTGACCATGTGCCGGAGCTGTATGCACAGGTCTCCCAGGACAATGGTATCGAATACGTCCAGCTTGTTGCGCACCCCCATGTCCACAACGCTGCGAGTGAAGCCACAGAAGAACGGATACAGATGGGCCAGCCCGTACGTGACCGGTTCAGTGCTCTCCTGCAATACTACCGGCAGCCCTCCCCCGGCATGGATAAGCTCCTCCGGGAAGTGCATGGGGCTGACCCCGAACACCTTCTTGCCTTCCTTCTTCAGCTCCCTGGCGCGGCGATAGGGGTCCTCCAGATTGATGTCCAGTCTGATCTTCGTGCTTGTCATTCAATCTCCCTTGTCCAAGATTCCCATCCCGTCATTGCGAGTCGTAGGGTGGGTGCAGACCCGAATCCCCTCTAACCCCCTTTACTAAAGGGGGCAGGAGGATTCGGCGAAACCCACCGCCCCCGTCCTCGTGGGTTGCGCTTAGCTTCAGCCACCCTACGTTTCTAGTTTGGTGGGTCCGCGCAGCCACCACCCCAACCCCGAAAACCCCTCTGCGCCTGACCCACTCTACGGCTTCGTCGCTGCGCGCCTTTCAATGAACCGTGTATTTGCCAATCGGTTCATCGCTCTACATTGGGTCGGCCACCCCGACCTAAGGGACTCGCCATGACGAAGCCTATCCATCCTTCCTCAGTCCCAGGCTCTCCATGAAGGACTCCAACCGGTCTATGGTCTGCGGCTCGTCGAACTCCCGCTTATCGCCCATGTTCCCCTCGTAGGTCATGACCGGGATGCGTTCGTTCTGGCACGCCAGCCTTGTCTCCAACTGTTGCCCCGCCAGCCCCTCGCAGCCACGGTTAAGGTGGATGATAAGGCCATCGGCCTTCCACTGCCGGATTACCTGCAGCACCTGGCCGGACTTATCATTCGCCAGGCCGAAAACGCCCCTCCAGATAGGTTTAGTCACCGTCTTGCGAGCGTAGAACCGCACCGCATCGTCCCGGTTTTTCAACTGTATGCCCAACTGCCGGGGGGTCTTCGCCGGCTTCCACGTGCCGTCAGGCTCGATGTCGAAGTGGGCGAAGGCGAAGCAGTACTGAGAGCCGATGCACACCGCCCCGTACTGCTCCAGTATCCGATAGAGGCCCATGAAGTACCACGGCGGCTGGCTGTCATGAATGAGCCGGCGCCGCTCCGTGGCGACAGAGGCTATCCGGTCCTTCACCCTGTCTTCCACCTCGTCCCGCAGCATTCGGTAGAAGTCCACCGATTCCCGCTTGTAGCGGAAGGCTGCCGAGGGTGCATAGAAGGTGAAAAGCTGCTTCTGGTCCAGCGGGGCGGGGACGGCCTGATTCAGGTAGCAAACCTCGGCAAACAGCGACTCGGTCTCGGCCTCGTTGTGGATGGCCTCGATGAAACGCTCGTCGTCGTACTTCCTCTTGAAGGTCTTCTCCATCCATTCGATGCAATCGTATACGAGGCCGGACGTGTACTCGATCCGGTCTTCAATCCGGTCGTCATGGAACGGGGGGGGCACCTCTATGGCGTACCACGGCGTCCCGAAGTGTTCCGCCACGATCTGGAACCACTTGGCATGGCTGTCGCAGATGTGCGAGGTAATGATGACATCGGGCCGCGGGAAGGGGCCGCCAAAGGAGAACCTGTCCACCCACATAGACCCGAGGTAGTTGCGGAAATAGGAGCATGTATCCCTGGCGAAATTGCGGGACTCGTATGCCTCCGAACAGAGCTGGGAGAGCGCAGGGTCGGTGGCGATGCTGGCGCCATACGGCTCGGCGCCCAGGTGCACGTAGGGGCCCAGCCCGGAGGGCAGGATGACGCTGGCCCCCACCGAACCGGTAGCCACCAGCTTGCCTTCGGCGTGCGCGTTGGCGATTTCCTGATAGGCGTTCAGGCGCAGCTCTTTGCATTTCGCCCAGCTATCCAGGGGCTTCGTTTGCCAGAGTTGCTTAAGCATTCGGTTGCCGCCTACACCCTTTCATAGAAGTCCATCCCGTCCGAGGTGAACGTCTGCACCTGCCCGCGCTGCTGCATATGTCGCAAATGGGCCAGCGTCTCGAACATCGCCAATTGCCTGTTCATAGCGCTCATGGCATGCCAGGGGCCGGGGCCCCATTTCAACTCCGAAGCAACCTGGTAGGCTGTCTCTGGGCCGCCCCCCAACGCCTTCAACGTTTCCTGGAGCCTCGCATAGTGGTGCTGGCGGATCTCGCCGTTGCGACGGTAGATGTCCTCAAAGGCATACTCGTGGCCGGGGAGCACCAGGTTGACATCCATCCTATCGAGCCTCTCCAGCGAGTCCAGGTAGTCACCCAGCGGATCGCCCTCGGTGTGGGGGTGCACACTGATATGCGGCGTGATCTCGGGCAGCACCTGATCGCCAGAGAACAGTATTTTCCGTCGTCCGTCGTAGAGGCAGATGTGCCCAACAGTATGGCCCGGCGTCCAGACAACCTTCAGGGAGGCGCCCAGTCCATCTATTTCCTCGCCGCCCTTGAGCCGCACATCCACGTCAATGGGCGGCAGAAAATGGTCAACACCATGGTCGAGGGCGGGCATGGCTGCTATGTCAGCCTCGCTCATCCCCTGCGAGCGTCTCCATTGCTGGACCCACGATGCGGCGTCGGGCCGGGACACGTACACGCTCCTGACATTGTCTGGCATGTCCAGGTAGTGCATGGCGACCCTGGCGCCGGTCAACTCCCTGAGCTTGTCCACCAGGCCGAAGTGGTCCGGGTGGTAGTGCGTGACGACTATCCACCGGATCGCAGCAGGCTTCACTTCTATAGCGTCGAGGCTGGCGAGCATGATTTCCAGTGTGCGCCGGTCGTTCCAGCCAGCATCGATCAGAATGTAGCCGTCCTCACCCTTTACCAGATAGGAAAAGGCATCTCCGAGAATAGCGTCCGGGACCACTGAGTTGATGGGCAGCGGCAGCTTGAGCTGATACACGCCCCCGGCTATTTCCATATTTGCAATATGCCATTCTAGTCGCCCCGATACGCCGGGGCTATTTCGCTATGCCATCCAGAAGAAAAGCAGCCATCTGGCCGGCGGTGACATCGGCTGGCAATCCAGCCTCTGAAAGAAATCTGCCAAGGGCTGCACTGGTTATTATCGCCATCATGCAATAGGCTACGAACTGGGTGTCGCACGCCTTGAGTTCGCCGTCGGCCACGCCCGTTTCCAGGACCCTGGCGACAATGGCCAGGTTGTCCCGGCGGTAGTCGGAGAACATCATGCCAATGGCTTCACTCAACCCCGAAGCCTCGGAGACGCCGGTCCGCCACAGGTTCCGCCGGCTGTCCGCCAGGGTGAGAAAGGCGAGCAGAAGGCCCTTGACCTTGTCCCGGGCCGTCGTGCAGTTGGCCATGTCTTCACCCAGTTTGTGCGAGAACTCCTCCATGACGCCCCTGACCAGCTCGATGAACAGGTCTTCTTTGCTATGAAAATGGTAGTGCACCAGCCCGCGGGACACCCCGGCGGCGCCGGCGATATTGTCTATGGACACCGACTGGTAGCCCTTTACCGCAAAGAGCGACTCCGCGGCAGCCATAATGGCCTGCCGGCCGGCAATCACATGCTCGCCGGCAGCTACCGGCGATTCTGGTCTGATATCGGCGTTGTTTGCCTCGGGCGCGATCTTGGCCATCATTCCCCCCCCGGACCGGGGCAACTGACTGGCCGTCCAGCCAGTTTCGGCAATGCCCCTATCGTACACCATGCGGGCTGGCCAGTCAAACACCTTTGACCCAGGCGGACTTCCGGCCCCACCCCCACCCTGAATCCGCCATCAAATCCCTCTCAATCTCCCCTTCGGCAAGCTCAGGGCAGGCTCTTTTCCAAAGGGAGAGGTGGGTTGGCCGCCTATTTGCCGCAAGGTGCGCGCGGACCAAGGT
>JACQTY010000125.1 GCA_016210545.1 Chloroflexota bacterium | reverse complement strand
TGGGGCCATCGCCATTCTGGCTGCACTGGACTACCGCCGCCGCACCGGCAAGGGGCAGCACATCGACCTTTCCCAGTTCGAGGCGGGTGTGAGCTACCTGGCAGCCGCCATCCTGGACTATACGGTGAACGGCAACTCGCAGACGCGCCGCGGCAACCGTTCCAGCCAGGCGGCGCCGCATGCTGCCTATCCGTGCCTCGGCCACGAGCAGTGGTGCACCATCGCGGTGATGACGGAGGATCACTGGCAGGGTCTGAGGCGCGTCATGGGCGACCCGGGGTGGAGCGCCTCGCCCCGCTTCGCCAGTCTGTCGCTGCGCAAGGAGAACGAGGACGAGCTGGATGTGCTGGTCGCCTCCTGGACTATCGGCCTTTCTGCGGACGAGGTCATGCTGCGGCTCCAGGCCGAGGGCGTGCCGGCGGGGGTGGTGCAGACCAACAAGGACCTGGTGACGAAGGACCCTCACCTGAAGGCCCGCGGCTTCTTCTCCTACCCGGAGCAGCCGGAGATAGGACCGACGTTGGTCCCCAGGGAGCCGATGATCATGAGCCGGACGCCGGCCGAGTGCCGCCGGGCGCCATTGCTCGGCGAGGACACCGAGTCCTTCTGCCGGGATGTCCTGGGCATATCGGAGGCGGAGTTGGCTGCGTTGAAGGCCGATGGGGCGTTGCAGTAGGAGTGCACGTCGGGGAATTTCACCGTGGACAACGCGGAGAGCGCGGAGTGAGGGGGTGAGGGGGTTCGTTGAGTCTACTGAGCTTGTTGGGTTCATTGGGTGGACCCCAACCCCTTCCCGATACGGGAAGGGGCACAGGCCGGAGGCCCTGTCCTCTCGCCCCTTTGAGGGAGAGAGTTAGAGAGAGGGGAACGGCTCCAGAAACCTAACCCCAACCCCTTCCCGACCAGGAAGGGGCTGGGCGCTCCCTCTCACCTTGGGAAGGGGGGTGTCCGCCCACCTCAAGGGGGTTATCTTAACGCCTATGGGAGTCCCAGCGGCCTTCACCTTATGATTTGGGTAATTGGAGTTTGTTTAGAGCTTAGAGCTTCGTGCTTAGGATTTCCTCCGAAGGAGGCGTTATGGACCTGGATACGGCCAATAAGATGATCGTGGCGAGCTTCCGCCGGGCGCAGGAGCAGGGCATCCGCATCAGCTCCGCTGTTGTGGACGAGGGCGGTCATCTGGTCGCCTTTGCCCGCATGGATGGGGCGTCGTGGGTCACCGTGAAGATCTCCCAGGGCAAAGCCTATGCCGCCGCCGCTTTCCGGACCCCCACCGCGGCGCTGGCCGAACGCCGGAAGACGGAGACCTTCTGGACAGACATTGTCGGCGTCCATGAGGGGAAGATGGTGCTGGCCGGAGGCGGCCTGCCGGTGAAGGTCGGCGGCCACTTTGCCGGGGCGGTAGGCGTCAGCGGCGGCAAGGAGGAGCAGGATATAGAGTGTGCGACGGCGGGGGTGAAAGCGGCGGGGTGAGGCCCCGGGGTAAAGCGCTCTCCTTATTAAAGTGGTTTTCATTAGCGCAGTCGTTATTAAAACTTGAGGCCAAAACCTTTAATAAGGCATGAGGGAACCTAGGCGGCGAGGAGGCCACTGAGCCGGTGCCGTGTGGGTGAGTGGCGGTAAGGAGGACCAGGATGTGGAGTGCGCGGCGGCGGGGGTGGGGGCGGCTGGGTAGGAGGAGAAGGAAGATGGTCCATTTCTTGATAATCCACCAAACCCGTTGACAGGGTTACTTCTCCCCTGATATACTGCCCGCCAATGGAGGGCAATATAGGTGTTACGGCGGATTACCGTGCCAGAAATACTATTGATTTTTTTGTAACAAAATGTTACATTATCGTAACTGTGATATCGGATGTAGAATTGGGTCGAAGAATTCGAACCGCTCGCGAGAACCAACGAGTGACACAGGCTCAACTTGGCCGCCGACTAGGGTACACGTCTCATGTTCCGGTCGTCAATCTTGAAGGGGGCAAAACACATGTCAGCGTGGTGGAGCTTGAGAGAATAGCCCAAATCCTTCGGATACCTCTGACTTCTCTGATTCCCGGACTTGAAAAAAGCAAGCAACTAGCCCAACTTCCGGCGGAAGTTAGGCGAGAAGAATTTTCAGTATCGTTGCGAGCCGATGGTGACCTGCTCCCCGAAGAGCGAGCTAACATTGAGCGCTTATATGAGGCTAAGCGGAAACAAAGGCAGGATAGCCGAGACAAGTTGCTTGACGTCGACACGAAATCGGCCAGCGGCGCAAGAGCATTGGCACGACATCACTTGAGGGAGTTGGGTGTAGAAAGGCCGCCGGTAAACCTCCACGACGCTCTCTTACACTGGAACATCGAGTATGATGAAATTGATCTCGGTGACAGAATCTCCGGCTTGCTTATTCGGGACTGGCAGTTGCGACTAATTTGTGTCAACAAGAGAAATGGACGGTGGCGCAAGAGAATGACGGTGGCGCATGAACTGGGGCATTTTCACATCGGTTGGAGAGGACTCTATTGTACAACGAGACTGGGGATCCGAGACGGGGTAGAGGAAGAGCTTGCCTATGAATATGCCAATGAACTGCTCGTCCCGTCATTGTGGCTGAGAGAGAAGCGGGAGCAGTGGGAAAGAGATCCAGCAGGAGTAGCCATGGAGTGCCAAGTATCTCCTATAGCTCTTGAAAGATGGGCCGCAAGAGTGGGATTGTCCTTGCCAAACAATCCCGCTTTCAAAGAAAAACATATGGAGGTTATTGAAACATGGGAGAGAAGGAGACAGGAATACAGGAGCACGAAAAAGGAGGTCGTCGACACATTCTCCCAAAACCAACAACCACGAGCGGGGTAACACCGTGGCAATGTCGCGCGCGTGTCACGGATGCGGTAATGGCTGCACTTAGCCTTCAAGACAGCGGCCACTCACTTCCGGAGGTGATACAGACCGATAAGGTATTCGAGGCATTTTACCACCTTCGAGAGAAATACCCTCAGTGGCTCGATTGCCTGTATTTTCAGAGTCAGGCTAACATGTATGTTTCACGTGGCCTGGAAGACGTATTGTTTGCTCTGGGCGCTTTCGGTCTCGTTACAGTGGAAAATCACGACTACCGTTCTCTGAAGCTCGACAACCAGACAAGAAATGAAATCAAGAAGCATGTAATTGCTAAGTCATCCGGCGACCTTAAGACTCTCCGAAAGATGTCAAACGAATTCGCCGAGATCGTTAAGAAGTGATGCCGACGGGACCGAGCACGGCATCGCTTAGAAGCAGCATTGAGGAATGGCTGGCGGCAATGCTTGACGGATACCAGCCAAGACACGTCCGCGACCACAAGGTGATCCGCGATGCGCTTTTTGGATTCACCGTTTTCCACCCGTACGAGACTAATTTGATCGACACCCCTCTGCTGCAGCGCCTCCGAAGAATCCACCAGACGGCTCTGGCATCTCTTACGTACCCGTCAGCTACCCATTCTCGCTTTGAGCATAGCTTAGGAGTGGTGGCTGTCGCCGACAAGATGATACGGGCAGTAAATGATAAGAAGGCCACCGAAGCCTATGAGAACCGTGACATGGCAGAGGCTAGATTGGCAGCATTGCTACACGACTGCGGGCATGGGCCATTTAGTCACGCTTCCGAGTTCGTCTACGACAAGATGTCAACCGAACTCGAAGACGTGAGGTCTGAGGACAGAGAGACGTTCGGCGGGGCCAGCGGGCACGAAATACTCTCTTACTTGATTGTCACGTCTCAAAGATTCAAGAGACTGTGGGAGGACATCTGTGCAAGATATGATACCGCCCGCGAGAACCTCTTGTGTGATCTCGCCAAGATAGATCTGCAGCGAATCGCACATATGATAGTGGGTGTCCCGACAGCAGGTTGTCCCAAGTATCTGTGCCAAATCGTGAATGGGCCGTTTGACGCGGATAAGTTTGACTACATCCTCCGCGACGGCTACTTTTCCGGCCTTGTTACGTCCGTCGACATCGCTAGGCTTGCTGTGTCGCTGGATCTTCATCGCGAGCCTGGCCACGAACCAGAGTTATGCATGGACATTGCAGGGGCAACAATTCTGGAGCAGTTACTGTTTAGCAAAATGCTGCTCTTTTCTTCCATGTACCATCATCACAAGGTAAGGTCAGCGTTCCGGAAACTCGTTTTTCTCTTCACGGAAGCCCGTCGGCTGAGATTAAGGCTTGGCGGCGCTAATTTGAGCTCGGCGGCCGGGTTTCTCAAACTGGATGACTACAATGTGATCTCTTTCGCACCGCAATATGCTAGGCTCAATGGGATTGCACTGTCTGTTCGTGATAGGCGATTGCCACAACGAATATTGGTGATTGACAGGGAAACATTGTCCGACACCTTCTCTAAGGTGGCTTGGGTAGATCTGGGCGCCAATCCGACAACGATATCGAATCTGGAATCAGAAATCGCTTCGGCGGCGAAGCTAAACAAAGGTGATGTCTTCGTCGATTTCCCTCCAGAGCCGGGCGTGTACAAGACGGCCAATTACAGCATGATAAAACGGTCTCCCAATGGCCCATTGGTCCCGCTCGACAGATTGTATCCCGTGGGCGGATGGCTAGCAGGATACGAACATTTCAGATTCAGGAGTTATGTTCTCGGTCCTGCCGGATCCGAAGACGCGGTCGCTGACTCGACAAAGCAAACACTCCAAAGACGAGGCATCTCCGTTGATTGGGAAACGGCGTCTCGGTTGGCGAAGCGGGAAACGCGCTAGCCTGTGTCGTGGGCATCCGCCTAGCGTCAGTTTCCTCTGTTGTTCCTCCTCGCGGCGCATTGCGGTTGCTGGGTTTCTCTAATCTCATAAATGGCACAGAGGTCCCAAAGACAATAGAGACTCGGCTGGCGCTTCACCTCGGCCAAGCTGCCCAAACTTCCCGCGGCCGTGACGCGAGTAGGAAGCCTCCCTCACGGCACTATCGTCGCTCTTGTCACCTTGCCAGCGGCCGCCATCTCGAAGGCGGTGTTGATCTCCTCCAGCTTGAAGGGCTGTGATAGCACCGACTCGAAGGGGTACTTGTTCCGGTTGCGGCGCAGGAAGTCCAGCACCCGGTAGAGCGCCCACGGCTCGTAGGTGCACACGCCCACCACGGTGCGGTTGCCCAGGATGATCGCCGAGGGGTCGATCTCCACCGTCTTGCCGCCGTTGATGTTCCCGATCCACAGATAGCGGCCCCCCATCCGCACCATGCCTATCCCCTCCCGGGCCGCCGCCGGGATACCGACCAGCTCCGCCACCACGTCCGCCGCCCGCCCTTGAGTAAGCTTCCTTACCCGGCTAATGCGTTCCTTTGGAGTCGGGAACTCGTTTATGTCCACGATGTGGTCGGCGCCGAAGGCCTTGGCCAGCTTTATTCGCTCCGGGTGCTGCTCCACCACAATTATCGTCCCCGCTCCCATCTCTCTGGCCACAGCGATGGCGTTGATGCCCAGCCCCCCCGCCCCCTGGATGACCACCACGTCGCCGCTTTCGATGCCTATCTTATGGAAGCCGTAGAACACCTGGGAAAGGGCGCAGTTGGCCGGAGCGGCCATCTCGTCCGACACCTCATCGGGGACCTTGTAGACATACTGGTTGGGCTGGACGTAGTAATACTCGGCGAAGGCCCCGATGAAGTGGGGTGGGACCGCGGAGGTCTGCCCCAGGCGGGCCATGGTGGACGGGCAGGCGTGGGCCTGGCCGTGCAGGCAGGCGTAGCACCGTCCGCAGGGGAAGAAATAGCAGTAGGTGACCCGGTCGCCGGCCTTGAGCGGCTGGCCCGCCGAATCGGAGGTCGCGCCGGGGCCCATCTCGTAGACCTGCCCCACCATCTCGTGGCCGATGATGCGCGGCTGGTCGGCGCCGCCCCAGCCGAAATCGCCTTTGATGATGTGGACGTCCGAGCCGCAGACGTTGGCCCGGTTTACCTTGACCAGCATAGCCCCGGGCTCGACTTTGGGCAGCGGGTACTCGACGATCTCCATGGGTTTGCCCGCGCTGGTGAAAACGGCCGCCTTACCCTTCATTGGTGTCTCCTCTCGTCCGAGTGGTTGAATTCGCCCCAAGTTGGCTTATTATAGGGGCACCGAAGGGGACTTTTCAATATCTGCGGTCCCTCATCCCCTCGTTCCCCCTTCTCCCGTTGCGAGGCTTGCCTCAAATGTCATTGCTCTGAAAATAGCCCCTCATTGTCATTGCGGCGAAGTTCGGAATCCAGTTTTGCAGGGTGGGTGGATCCCCGATGCTATCGGGGCGAAACCAACTACCCAGCGAAACGGTGGGTTACGCTTCTGGGTATCCCTCAGAAGTCTGCTTCTCATACTTTGTGGACCGCCTGTTCGGGGCGAGAAATCGATCGCGGGACAAGCTCCTTCGCTTCACCCACCCTGCGCTTTCGCTTTTCGCGCTCCGCCCTCTCTGCACTCACCCGTTGCAACGGGCGTCGTGACCGCCTCAGCCACGGGCAAAATATGATAATATAAGTCTATTCAATGCCGCAACGGGGGGGGACAAGAGCCATCGCCATCGCTATTGACACAACCAGTTTCGATTCCATGGTAGACATCATGGGCCGCATCGCTGAGCGCCACCGCTCCCACCCGGATGGCGGGGCCGCCGAGACGCTCTACTTTGAGATGATGACCCGCTACTACCGCCGGATGCAGAGCGCCCACAAGAAGGGCCGCCTGCTGGTAGCCCACAGCACCATGCTGCCCGTTGAGCTGTTCCAGGTCATGGACATCGTCCCCATGCAGATGGAGACCACGACTACGGCCACTGTGGCCACGCTCAAGAACCAGGAAGAGGTGCTGGGGCTGGCTCGGGCGGCCGGCTGGGGCGGCGGCATCTGCTCCAGCCACCTGGTGCAGGCCGCCATGATATCGAAGGGCTGGCTGCCCCGGCCAGACGCCGTAGTCTGGGGAAGCAACGTCTGCGACCCCAACAGCAAGTCCGGGCAGGTCATGCGGGACGTCTACGGAGTGCCCGGCTTTTTCGTCGATCGGCCGTACGGGGCGAGCGACCGGGACAGGGAGTATTACGCCCGGGAGCTGGCCGAGATGGTCGAGTTCCTGGAACGGCTCGCCGGCCGCAGGATGGACCCCGACCGCTTGCGCCGGGCGCTGGAGACGACGCGGGAGATGTCGCGGCTGCACCAGGAGATCGCCGGGCTCCGCGGCGCAAGGCCCTGCCCCATGTCCAACCGCCAGGGCACGCTGACGTCGGTCATCGGGTCGGTGTGGGCCGGCACGGAAGAGGGCCTCAACTACATGCGGACGGTAAGGGACGGACTCCGGGCCGGCGTCGAAAACGGGACCGGCTTCGCGCATCAAGAAAAGCATCGTCTGGTCCAGCTATTCCCGCCGCCAGCCCACGCCATGAAGATTATGGAGTGGATGGAGAGGGAACAGGGCGCCGTCATTGTGTCGGAACCTTTTGCCACCGGCTGGGGCGACTGGGGGGTCAACCCCGACGACCTTATGGGCAGCCTGGCCGGCAAGTCGTTTGCCATGCCCAATTCCCGCCAGTTGCACGGCCCCGCCTGCGAGGCCGCTCTGCCCGAGATCGTCGGGCAGGCCCTGCGGCACAAGGCGACCGGGGCGATATACTGGGCCAACGTCACCTGCCCCCATTCCCTGGGCCTGATACGCCTGGCGACCGATGCCCTGCGGGAGAGGGCCGGCATTCCCACCCTCGTTCTGTATTCCGACATGATAGACCCCTCCGGCGTGTCGAGCGAGGACGTGAAGGTGCAGATAGAGGGCTTTCTGGAGAAACTGGTGGGAGCAAGAGGGCAAATCGGAAATCCGAAGCACTAAATCCTAAACATTGCCTCTTCGCTTGGAGATTGTGATTCAGGTCGTTTGGATTTGCTCGGAAAACAGCGCCGCGTCCCGACTCGTCGGGATCGAAGCGTTTTCCCGATGTATCGTCCCGACCTGTCGGGATTCGACAGGCTCAGGATGGCGGTCAGCCCACATCCCCGTCATTCTCATACTTGATGGTGCCATCTGACAAGGGGGCACGGACAATTGTTTGGAGTCTAGCTAGATATTAGGATTTCGGATTTCGCCCCGATGCATCCGGGGGGAAAGGTAGGCCGGTTATGAAGGTGATCGTCACCGGCGGCTCCGGTTTCATCGGCCAGCGTTTGACCGCCGCCTTGTTGGCCAGGGGCCATCAGGTCACCGTTTTCGACCATCATCCACCCATCCAGGGGGCGGCTTTCGTGCGCGTCGACCTGATGGGACAGGAGTTGCCTTCAGAGCTTTTCAGCGATGTGGATGCCGTGATCCATCTGGCCGGGAAGAACATCTTCGGCCACTGGAACGAAGAGGTAAAGAAACAGATCTACGACAGCCGTATCTTGAGTACCCGAGGCCTGGTGTCGTCGCTGGCCAATCTAGGCCGCAGGCCGGAGGCCTTCATCTCCGCCTCCGCGGTGGGCATCTACGGCGACCGGGGCGAAGAGGACGTGGACGAATCAACGACCCCGGGCGGCGATTTCCTGGCGAAGGTCTGCTTCGACTGGGAGAAGGAGGCCCGCGCCGCCGAGGATTATGGCGTGCGGACGGTACAGGTGAGGACTGCCCCCGTCACCGGGCCCGGGGGCCTGCTGGCCAAGGTGACCCCGCTTTACAAGATGGGCCTGGGTGGCCCGCTGGGCAGCGGTCGACAATGGTTTCCGTGGGTCCATATCCAGGATATTGTCAACATCTATGTCTTTGTTCTGGAGAACCGGGATATCCGGGGGCCGGTTAACGCCTCCTCGCCGAACCTGGTAAGGAACCGTGAGTTCTCCCGGGTGCTGGCCCGTGTTCTGCGCAGGCCCCATGTGTTCAGGGTGCCGAGATGGGCAGTGCGGCTGGCCTTTGGCGAACTTGCCGATGTGGTGCTGGCGAGCCAGAAGGTCCACCCGTCCGTACTCACGCAGTTGGGGTACAAGTTTGCCTTTCCCGACGTCCGCAAGGCCCTGGAAAACGTATACCGGTAGGCCTGAGGTCTATGCCTGTCTACGCCTTGACGCTAGTGTCTGCTTGCGCTTATAATCCGTTTGAGGGCGGTTAGCTCAGCCTGGTTAGAGCGCCGCGTTGACATCGCGGAGGTCATCCCGATTCTGATCGGGATATCGCCCACCAACCCTCGCCTCCGTTTGCGGTCGCGCCGTCAGGTGCGGCG
>JACQTY010000123.1 GCA_016210545.1 Chloroflexota bacterium | reverse complement strand
GTCATGCTGAGCTAAGCGAAGCATCTGGGGAGCGGGGAGCGCCCCACCCTTCCCGACTTGTTCCCGACTGGTCGGGACTACGCTCCTCCGAGTAAAACATCGGAGTCCGATGCGTCGGACAGAATGACAATGCAAAGACCCTGTCTTCCTGACCTGGACAAGACTTCAAACACGACATTTGCCATTTAACACCTTGCTTGAGGAACATAGTCGTCCGTCGCGGTCTCTACTTCGGGAAGTTCAGGCATCTTGCTAATTTTCTTTGGTAGCGGCCTCAACCAGCGCCGCCTTGTCAGCGGTGAACGGGTACAGCTCGATCTGGTCCCGGATGAAGTGCTTGAAGTTTACGCCGCTTCTGTGCTTGTGTGCCAACCTAGCGTTCCCCCCTCACTCCATCTCCGCCCAGTTCTTGCCGGTCTTGATGTCCACCTTGATGGGCACGCTTAGCTCCAGCGCCCGGGGCATGATCTCCAGTACCAGCCGCTTCATCTCCTGCATCTCCTCGGGCGGCACATCGAAGACCAGCTCATCATGCACCTGGAGCGTCATCCGGCTCCTGAGGCCCCGCTTCTTCATCTCCCGGTACAGGTGTATCATAGCCACCTTGATAATATCGGCGGAGGTGCCCTGCACGGGCATGTTGACGGCCATCCTCTCCGCCGATTCCCGTATCTGGCGGTTGGCCGAGTTTATCTCCGGGATATAGCGGCGGCGCCCGAGGAGCGTTGCCACATATCCGTCGTTGCGGGCCTTGTCCTTGGTGGTCTCTACGTAGCCAGTTATGCCGGGGTATTTCTCAAAATATGCCTTGATGAACTGGTTGGCCTGCTCCCGCGTCAGCTCCGTGGCCTGCTCCAGACCGAAGCCGCTCATGCCGTAGATTACGCCAAAGTTGATGGTCTTAGCCACCCGCCGTTGCTCCCCAGTAACCTCGCTTACCGGCACGCCGAAGACCAGGGAGGCGGTCGCCCGGTGGATGTCCTCGTCCCGGCGGAAGGCAGCCACCAGCGCCGGGTCCTGAGAAAGATGGGCGAGCACCCGGAGGTCGATTTGAGAGTAGTCTCCGGCCAGCAACAGGTTCCCTGGCGCGGCGACGATGGCCTGGCGGATCTTCCGCCCCCAGTCGCCCCGCACCGGGATGTTCTGCAGGTTGGGTTCACTGGACGACAGCCGTCCGGTGGCCGTGCCGGTCTGGTTAAACGTGGTGTGGACCCGGCCCGTTTTCCGGTCGACCAGCTCCAACAGGGCATCGGCGTAGGTAGACTTCAGCTTGGCCAGCTCGCGATATTCCAGGATAAGGTCAACTATGCGATTGCCCTTCAACTCCTCCAGGACCGATGCGTCGGTCGAGTAGCTGCCGCCCCTGGTCTTGCGCCCGTGCGCCAGTCCCTTCTCCTCGAAAAGCACCTGGCCGAGTTGCGCCGGGGAGTTGATGTTGAACTGGTGCCCGACCTCGGCGTATGTTTCCCCTTCCAGGCGGTCCATCTCACTCCCCAATGTCCCGGCCAGCTCCCGCAGCAAGGCCACGTCCAGGGCCACGCCGTTCTGTTCCATCTCCAGCAGTATGGGTACCAGGGGCATCTCCACGTCGGCAAAGAGTTGCCACAGCTTCTCCCGGTGAAGCGCCGCCTCGAACAGGCCCTTCAGTCGCAGCGTTACGTCGGCGTCGGCGGCGGCATACTCGACCACCTGGTCCACATCGACCTGGGCCATGGAAAGCTGTTTGGCCCCCGTTCCTATGAGAGCGGTGATGGGCGTCATCTCGATGGCCAGCTTGCTGAAGGCCAGGGCTTTGAGCCCCAGGCTCCTCTCGCCCAGGATGTGGGCAGCGATCATAGTGTCGAACGTCATCGGAAATACCCTCACGCCATAGCGGGAGAGGACCGTCATGTCGAACCGGGCATTGTGGCCTGCTTTGGGCAGAGCCGGAGATTCCAGGATAGGGCGCAACCGGCCCACGACCTGATCCAGCGGCAACTGGGGCGAGGCCGACAACAGCCTGTGACCGACGGGAATGTAGTACGCCTCCCCCGGACGGCAGGCCAGCGAGATGCCCACTAGCTCCGCATCCCGCTCCGACCTGCCTGAAGTCTCCACATCCACGGCCAGTACACCGACTGCGGACAGGTCGGCGAGCATCCTGTCCATGTCCTCCGTTGTTTTGACCGCCCGGTAACTTCCTTTTGGCTTCTCGCCCATCACTACGGGCGCTGGCTCTGTGATCGCCTCTGGCAGCTTGGGCAACAGGTTGGAGAACTCCAGTTCCCGGAACAGCTCCACCACCTTTTGCCGGTCGTAGCCGGTCACGGCGCAGTCCTCCGGATTGAACTCAATGGGGACCTCAGTGACGATGGTTGCCAATTTCTTGCTCTCGCGGGCCAGCCCGGCGTTGGTCCGCAGAGTCTCCCGCAGCTTCGGCGGCTCGACCTCTTCCAGATGCTCCAGGGTCGCCTCCACGCTGCCGAACTGCTGCACCAGCTTCAAGGCCGTCTTCTCCCCAATGCCGGGGACGCCCGGTATATTGTCCGAGGTCTCGCCGGCAAATCCCTTGAGGTCGGGAAGCTGCGACGGGGCTACGTCGTACTTCTCGCGGACGAGAGTTTCATCGTAAACAATGGTGTCGCTGAAGGTACCCCGAGGACGGGGATAGAGGACTTTCACCACAGGCGACACCAGTTGCAGGGTATCGGTGTCCCCGGTAACTATGAGGGTCTCCATGCCCCGGGCCGTCGCCTCGCGGGCCAGGGTGCCGATGATATCATCGGCCTCAAAGCCCGGCTTTTCGAATACAGGTATTCGGAAGACCTGCACCAACTCCTTGACCCGGTTGAACTGGGCGCGCAACTCGTCCGGGGCGGGGGGGCGGTGGGCCTTGTATTCGGCATAGCGTTGGTGGCGGAAGGTAGGGGTGGGCAGGTCGAAAGCGATGGCGAAATGGGTGGGCTTGAACTCGGTCAGCACCTTGAGGAGCATCTGGGCAAAGCCGTAGACCGCGCTGACGATCTCGCCGGTCTTGCTGACCGTCAGGCGGGTGGGCCGGGGGCCTGACTCGAAGGCATGATAGGCCCGGTGCACAATGGCATGGCCATCGAAGACTACGAAGAGAGGTTTCTCTCGCGCCATCCTTTTCCCTCTGCCTGATTATAGCAGAGAGAAAGGGAGAGGACTATGTGTCACGGTCGGGTTGGGAAACCCGACCTACGGGCTGCCGACACACAAGACCTATTTGTTCTCCGCCAGGGTCTCGAAGAAGCCCTCCAGCTTCTCCTTCACCGCTTCATCGGAGACAAACGTCGGGTCAGTGAGGTCGCAGTCCAGGACGAGAGTCGGGATGCTGGCCCTGTCCCGCAGGGTGTCCTTGGTGATGCGGATGGTGGCGCAGGTCTGGCGGCAGCCGGTGTGTGCCCAGTAGATGGCGCCATCGGCTTTAGACTTCTGGGCATCATTCACCGAGTCCTCGACCAGGCCCTCTTCCACCGGGCCCTGCATTTCGCGGGAGATGGGGTTGGCGTACATGCGGTGGGCCAGCGTCTCAAACGGCTTTGAGAAGTTCCAGTCTATGTCTCCCCAGTGGGTGCAGTACGGTTCGGCCACCACAGTAGCCCCGTGTTCCCGCTCCATCCAGTGCAGGATACGCCAGTTGTGGCTGGGTGGTATGAAGAGCGAGATCAGCCGGAAGTTCTCCTTAGGTACAACGCCCTTGCCGGCGGCGACCCGCTCTTTCAGCTCATCCCGGACGGTCTCCAGATAAGCGACGCCTTCCGGCTGGCCCATGAACAGCCAGCCCACATTCAGGATCTGGCTGCCCACTGTGTTGGAAGCCGGGCACGGCGTCGCCCGCCTCAGTACCTCGATTTCCCTCAAGAGGTCCACGGACTTTTGGGCCAGCCGTAGCACCTCCGTCAGTCGGTCCCTGTCCAGCTTCTTCCCCGTCACGTTCTCCAGGCCATGGAGGAGGTCCTCTAACTCTCCCGCGACGAATCGTATGCTGGCATCGCCGAGACGGAAGGGTACGTCCATATAGAATCCGGGGGCGCCGGAGCGATTGACCACTATCTCATTGCTCTTGGCGGTGTTGTCGCAGACCTGGTTTGTCCATACCACGGCGTCCGGCCTGGGCACCCACTTCTCCTCGTAGGTGGCGGCGATGCAGCGGTGAGTGGAGCACACCTCCGGCGGCAGTCCGAACGCCTTGGCCCGGGCCAGAAACTCATCCTCCTCCTTCAGGAAGATAGCCATCATCATGCAGGTCATTTCCAGGTGAAGGGGGACCATGTCCATGGCATAGAATATCTCGGCGGGGACCAGGACGCTGTGGGCGCCGATAGTCTTGCCCTGTTCCTTGGCATGGATCAACCGCCTCATGTACTTGGCAAAGAGGTCATAATAGAGCTCGTCGCTCTTGGTTGTCGGCTTTTTCCTGCGGTGGTCGACCAACCGGTCGAGGACCTCTACCGTCCGCTCCAATTTATCAAGTTCGGCGGTCTTCACGTTCACGGGAATGCCTCCTCTTCAGGACATATGCTCATCTAATGGTCCGATAGCGCTGGCGACAGGAATAATTGATTATATCACCGAAGCGACATTGTTTCCACTTCCGTTGCGACCTTGCCATCTCCCTTCACGCGACTTGACCTATTGTAAACCACTTCCCGTCAGGTTATAATCTTGCCGTCATAATTCAAATGAAAACAGGAGGTAACCATGCGATATGAGACTATCAAGGTTTCCCAGGCCAAAGGCGTCGCCAATGTAACGCTGAACCGCCCCGACCGGCGCAATGCCTACAACATGCAGATGCTCTATGATCTGGTATCAGCGCTGGGCCAGCTATCGGTGGACGAC
Organism: Chloroflexota bacterium; assembly: GCA_016210545.1. Classification (GTDB taxonomy): domain Bacteria; phylum Chloroflexota; class Dehalococcoidia; order JACVQG01; family JACVQG01; genus JACVQG01. Next base: position 4,733 of record JACQTY010000123.1, on the reverse strand, counting down.
AAGGTGCGAGTCGTTGTCCTGACCGGCGCGGGAGTAGCCTTTTGCTCGGGCGCCGACTTCCGCTACCGGGAGCTGAAGTCGGGGAAGGTGAAGCTGGAAGAAGCAGAGGAACTCCGCCCGGTGATAGACGGCATCCACCGGGGGAAGCCCCTCAGCGAGGTAACCGACATTCTGATGGCCCTCCATTACATGCCCAAACCTACCATCGCCAGCGTCAACGGCGACGCGGTGGGCGCCGGTTTCGACTTCGCTTTGGCCTGCAACATGAGGATCGGTTCGCCCAAAGCCCGCTTCATGGTCGGCTTCACCCGGATCGGACTGCCGCCGGACACAGGCACGGCCTGGTTCTTGCCCAAGATCGTCGGCCCGGCCAAGGCCATGGAGATCATCATGACGGCCGACTTTGTTTCTGGCGAGGAGGCCCACCGGCTGGGTATACTTAACCGGTTGGCGCCCGCCGCCAAGTTGGAAGCGGAAACGAAGGAATTCGCCGCAAGGATTGCCGAAGGCCCGCCCATAGCCCATCGCATAACCAAAATGCTCATTGACAACGGGGAACGCCAGGACATCCGGGCCGCCCTGACCGAGGCCATGGGCTTCGTCCACATGGGAATAAGCTCCCGGGACCACCAGGAGGGTGTCAGCGCCTTTGCCGAAAAGAGGAAGCCGGTCTTCAAGGATAAATAGGACTCAAGTTTTGGAGCAGGAACGGCAGCCCGCCCCGATACCTCGGGGCGGGCTTCTCTCTCACCTCAGCAGCGCAACGTAGCTGCTCAGGGCCACTCCCAGGGAGTCGGCCACGGGCTGACACTTGGCTTTGAGGAGATAGAATACCCTTCCCTCGGCCGGTAATTCCGATAGCGTCTCCCAGTAGCCCATGCCCTTGGCCAGAACCAGTTCGGCGTCGGCAAACGCCTCTTTGAACTCCGCAGATGCCTGGGGCATGTCGACGCCCGGCGTATCGGTCCCGGTGGTGATGACTTTAGGCAATTTGTCCAGGAGCCCAAACGTCTCAAGGTCCGCCAGTGTTATGTCATTCTGGACGGGCGACTGTTTTACCACATACGTAACTGACGCAAGCTCCGACAACTTCCTGACCAGAGGCAGGTCGAAGAAGACCTCACCGGCGTTATCGGCCAGGTAAAGCAGGCGTCGCGCGTTTTTCAATTTAGCTTCCAGCTTTGGGGTGTCGTCCCGGGCAAACGCTACAGGCTGCTCCAGGTCATCCTGAAGCGTGCGCACGTCCTTGAAGAAGTCCATGGAGTTTCCTCGCACCGCCCAGGAAATGCAGTCTCTGAGGCTGTTCAGGTGCGCCGCCCCGGTATGAAATCGCCCGGCTATCCCCACCTCGGCTTCCTTGATTCCTATATAGGGGTCCGGATTGGATGTCAGCGCCCGCACCAGGCGGTGCAAGCGCGTAGCCACGACAATAGTAGTCTTTTCGGTGGAGAACTCCTCAGCGAGTAGCTTGAGGGACTGATCGGTAGCCTCCACTCTCAGGCAGACATCTTCAGTGGCCAGCGTGGCCGCCTGGCGCACCAGTCGCTCCAGACAAGGATAGCATTCCTTCGTTGCCTTCATATCACGCTTTCTCATTATACCGAATATCAGGCGAATTCGCCGAGACGCCCGGGTAGGGGGCATTGAGTCTCACCGCGACCGTGGCCCCTTCCCGGATCGGGAAGGGGCGGGGGTCCACGTGAGCGCGGCCGGTGGCGCTATACTCGATGTGGGGACAAGTGGGGAGGGGGACTGGAACGCCCTGGGTCAGGTGAAGTCGGCAGGGCGCTGACCTCAGGCTGAGACTGGCCCCGGTAATGAATCAAGACTAAGGAGAAGACGGGCAAGGAGTCTAAGTCATGAACAAACTGTCTGATAAAGTGGCAGCTTTGGCTATGGAGCGGGTAGCCGCCCTGCTTGCTGATAGGGTGGTTGACTCCCTAATGAAGGCTGGCTTTGACAAGCCCCGATACATCGGGGCCGCGCTGTTGAAGGCCATGGAGAAAGAGGCCAGAGAGGAAGGCGGGGCGACCCCAGCCGGGCGCTGCGGGCCGAGGGCTTCCCCACGATGGTCTACGAGGCCAGCCACGTCGACAAGCGCGATTGGAACGAGAGCGACGTCCGCGACCGCATAGATTCTTTCATGGAGAGCCTGGGGTTGAAACGGATTGAAGCGTAGTGACGCCGCGTCGCACCTTGACGACGCGAAGGAAGAAGAATAACTAACCACTCGTCGTTGCGAGCGCAGCGAAGCAATCTCATGCCGCTAAGTTCGGGCGCTCCTCAAGAAGCCGAGATTGCTTCGTCGCTACGCTCCTCGCAAAGACGAATGGGGGCTGGGGCGGTAGGGGAAGTCCTCTCGCCCTCGATGAGAGAGTCAGAAAGAGGGTGAGGGGACGGCCTGTTGCACGTTGCACCCAGGATGGGGTAGGCTTAGAATGCTTGGTAGAGCAGTTCCGGCGATGGCAATCAGATTGGGGGTCCAATGCATCGTTCAATCAAAGCGTTTGTACACAAGGGAGATAACTATTACGTAGCTGAGTGCCTGGAGATAGCGGTGGTTACTCAGGGCAAGACTCTGGACGAGACCATGGCCAACCTCCAGGAGGCCGTTGCTCTTCATTTGGAAGGCGAGGACCCGGCTGACTTTGACCTTGCCCCCAGCCCTTCCCTCATCGTGACGCTGGAGTTGGAGCCGGCAGGTGTCGCCTAAGTTAAGGTGGCTCTCAGGGTCGGAAATGGTCTGTGAGGCCAGCCACGTCGACAAGCGGTATTGGAGAACGAAAGCGGCGTCCGTGACCGCATAGACTCCTTCATGGAGAGTTTGGGGCTGGCGAAGACTCTCGGAACGGAGAAGAGGGCGCGATGACGAACGCAAAAAGGGGGTCGGAATAGTGAGACGAGAACTGTTGTTTGTGTGTGGGGTCAAGGGTAAGCAGCTGCCGGCGTGGGTTCAGACCGCTGCGTCTCTGACAGTTGCGTTGCCTCGCGAAGCAGTAGGCGAATTCAGTGAATCGTTTTCAAGTTTGGGAGAAGGGGAGAAGGGGATGGACATGCTGGTCAAATTTGCCCGCAAACTTGGCGTGACGTTCGCAACAGGGAAGGGAATACCGGTTTCGGGCGTTTTGACCGTCCGAGCGTCTTGGCTTAAGGAAGGCGACTCCATCACTGTGGAGTTGGATGGGGATGTCATCGGCCAGCTAAAGCGAGCCTTTGCAGAGGCGGCCAAAGAGTCCGGCGGCGGAGCATATGTGCAGTTCAACTTACGTGAAGGTAAACCTGAAAGCCCAAAAGTGGAGCTTAAGTTCAGCTATGAGGCAGCTCAGTAGCACGCCTGGTAGGGCCGATCCTGTGTGCCAAGCGTGGTTGGTAAGTCTCTAGGCCAAAATTCCCTGTGAAGGGAACAAATAACAGATATGTAAATTAGGCAACCAGATTCACAGTGGAGGGGCATATTTCTGGCTACGTAGGTTGAACAACAGATATGACCCTAGTGATCTTATACTCCACAACGTGGTCATTGTCAAGGCTGGTACTGGCTACATTGTTGAGTTTAACCAGATATATCATAGATTCAAAACATTGGGGGAACTTTGGACTAGCGGATTTTTCCCTCAATCTTCTTTGCATAGGGTGTAATGTCATCAAAAGGAGCTTGTTGAAGCCAAATCCATACAATTACATTACTCTTCCTAAATACGAGAACTTTGTTTATGTCCACAGCAGTATTTACAAAACATTCGTCCCCAATCTCAGGGTATTCCAACGAGACGTTTTGAGGCTTTTCTCCGAGATACATTTGTATTGCTGAGTCTACACTAGGATATACAGCTACCGTGTTTTGGACAACAGGTGGGTAAACAGTACCCCGATAAAAGTAGCTGTGGTAAGCAGATTGAGCACCTTGTTTAGTTGTTGATTTTGAGCTGAGCTGAGTCCAACCAGGTTTGAAGTCGCTAAGTGCCAGTACCAATTGGGAAGCATCCTTTGTAACCAGTTGGGGAGACGGACTGGATTGAGCGCAGGACGCCAACAGTAATGGAAGCATTGTAAGGGCAGCCGTCACAGCGGATTTCCAGTTAGGCATTTGGTGCACCTCCTGCGTTCGCGGTCACATTAGGGGCCTAGCGGTGCTATTATATGGCCTGAAACTCCAAGACTCAATAGGTTCCGGCGATCCCTCCCAACGAAAGGGACGAGACCGGGTGGCGTGTTCTTATCTCTCCCACCCTGCGTCGCTCCCCGCGCCAACGCCATCTTGTCCACCTTCTGGCCGTCTACTAGGCCCGGGAATCCTCCGCTCCGTTGCCTTACCCAATGAATTGGGGCAACTACGGCTTGCACTCCGCCGCCTCCCGCGCTAGCGCCTTCTTGTCCACCTTCTGGCAGCCCATCAGCGGCTTCGCATTGTCATGCTGAAGCGCAGCGAAGCATCTGGGGTTGCGGGGCATCCGACGGAGTCAATCCCCACCCCAGACTCTTCGGGCGTCCGCCCAGAGGCGGACTTCTCAGAGTGACAGTCCGACAAGGGGGCCGCGACTTCGTTTGCGAGTGTCCCAAAACGTAAAGACTCTGCCGTCCGCCAAGCCGGGAATCCCCATTCGCCCCCTTTAGTAAACTGATCCTTACCCATATCCTGGGTTGCTGGACACAGGGGGATTTGGGGGATGTGGGACATAACTAGGATTCATAATCTTCCACATAGCAGTAAGGTCATCAAGGCGCTGTAGTCC
>JACQTY010000128.1 GCA_016210545.1 Chloroflexota bacterium | reverse complement strand
GGTTAGAGCCATGAAAGACCTCCTTTACTCATTGCATATATTGGCGAGGGTCTCACCGCAGAGGGCGCGGAGAGCATGGTGGAGAACGTAGCCTTCCTGACCTACGCCATAACATCTGATGGCTGATAGCCTGTGCGCTCTGATGCTCAAGAGTTGGGATAACTTCTTTTACCCCAGGCCAAAGCCAGGGGCATCGGGAAACCGGCCGTTGGGCAGCGGATTGCCTTCGCCTCGTGCCCTCTGGGTCTACAGACTCAAATGACTCAATAGACCCAACGGACTCATCAGACCCCTCGCCTCTCACCTCCCATCTCCCACATCTCTCCTCGCCAGCCCATAGGCGATCTTCTCCTGGGCCGACATGGCGGACAGGTCCGCGGGTGAGCGGGGCGGCGCGCCCGCCGGCACCCTCTCGTTTCGCTGCCTGACCTCGATGCCTTTCTTCACCCTTTCCACCATCTGGGTGGCCGCGGCGAAGCTTGCCTCCACCTCCTCCACCGTGTCGCCCTTGACCATCTCCTCCGGCACCTCCGGCGAGCCAGACAGAAGGAGGAGCCGGTACTTAGTCGCCCCGGTTGCCAGGCCCTCCCGCAGCTTCGTAAGCTCTGCGTCCCGTCGCTCGATATCTCCGACGCGGGACTCCAGCGTGGCCTCCAATTCCTTGAGCCTGTTCTCCCTTTCGGCCAGAGTCTGCCTAAGCGTCGAAGCCTCGCCGTCGCCGCTTTCACCGGCCTCGGCCGGAGCGGTCTGTTCCTTTTCCTGTTCCTCGGCCATAAACCATCACCTCCTCAAGTCGATGTACGAATAATAGAACTAATGTTCTGTTTCTGTCAACGGGGAAATGGCACAAGTGAGGGGTGAGAAGTGGGAGGTGCGAGGTGAGAGACGACGAAAGCTGAATCCTCCGCTGCCATGCGCGACGCGCATCGTAGCAATAAAGGGGGCGAGGGGGATTCCTGGCCCCCTGCCACAACCCTCTTTCGCGCAATGGCAGAGACCGGGCGGGTCGACAGAACGGCTTGCGCCACCAATTGACAGGGCGCAGCCGAAAGCCCATAATTCGCCACAGGAAGGAAGACCTGATGGACTTAGAACAGTTTGGGCAAGCCTGGAAAGAATATCTGGGGAAACTGGCCGGGTGCGGCAGCCATACCGCCATTGAGGTGGAGTTTCTCAGGTTCATAGAGACTGCCTTTGGCATTCCCCTCAGCAATGAGGAATACCAGTTTGAGAAGAGGGTATATAGGGGGCGGATCGACGCCCTCCTGGGCAACCTGGTGCTGGAGTTCAAGAAGGACTTCCTTCGGGAAAGAGGTGAGGCCGAAGAAGAACTACACAAGTATTTCAAGGACCTCAAAGGCAAGCACCCCAGCGCCATCTTCACCGGCGTCGCCACTGACGGCGCCCGCTTCCAGGTATATGACCAGAACGTGAAGCCGCTGTCTGAGATGAAAGACCTGAGGCGGGCCAGGCCGGAAGAAGTCCTTTCTTTTCTGGACTCGCTCTTCTTCACCTTCCGCTCCTTGCAGACCCCGACTACCGCCAACATTGTGGCCTCCCTGGGGCCTCAAAGTCCCACGTTCATAACCTCCCAGCAGAACCTTGCCGCTCTGTTCGCCGAGGTGCGGGAGGAACCCGCCGTCCAGGTCCGTTTCAATTCGTGGAGAAGGTACCTGCAACGCGTCTACGGGGATGACGTTGGCGACGAGGCCCTCTTCCTCAAGCACACCTACCTTTCCGTCGTCGCCAAGTTCATAGCCTTCTTCTTCCGGTACAGGGTAGTTCTGCCTGACGCCAAGGACATCGAGGAGGTGCTCACCGGAGTCCGTTTTTCCCAGGAGGGCATACGGAATTTCATCGATGATGACTTCTTTACCTGGCCGTTGAATGAAAAGATCAAGGCGAGGGGGACGAGCCTGGTGCAAAAGCTATCGGCCAGCCTCACCCCGTACGACTTCTCGGTTGCCAGGCAGGACATCCTCAAGGAACTGTACGAGGAGATTCTGGGGAAAGAGGCCCGTCACAGCCTGGGGGAGTACTACACCCCGGACTGGCTGGCCGAGTACACACTCAGGGAGATGGCGAAACTCCAGGAAAACCCCGACTGGCGGGTGATGGACCCGGCCTGCGGCTCGGGCACCTTCCTGTTCACCGCCATACAATTGCTCCGGGACACCCTGGAAAACCTGGGCAAGCCGGACGTTCTGGGGAGAATCCTGGACCAGGTGGTGGGCATGGATGTCCACCCGGTAGCCGTCACCATCGCCCGCACCAACTACCTGCTGGCGCTGGGCGACCTGCTCCAGAGCCTGCCGGAACCCATCTCGTTGCCGGTGTATCTGGCCGACTCCCTCAGGCCCCCCAAGCTAACCGAACTGCTTCACGGAAACGGGGAGACCATCTATGCCGTGGAGGTGGACAAGAACGTCTCTTTCTCTGTCCCGGCCAGCGCCGGCCCCCACTTAGACGAACTGGTGGAAGCCATGCGTGGCTTTCTGGATACGCCGCTTCCCCAGGCCCTATCCGCCTATCAGAAGAGAATAGGGGAGTTGCAGCCACAGATTGGAGACCATGCCCGTCAGGCCCTTGTGGACAACCTGCAAACACTCCTCAAGCTCTACGCCGAGGGCAAGGACACGGTGTGGCTGTTTATCCTGAAGAACATGCCCCGGCCTCGTTTTATGGCGCAGGGCTTCGACCTTCTGGCGGGCAATCCTCCATGGCTTTCCCTCAGATATATAGCTGACTCCGGCTACAGCAAGGAGGTCAAGAACCTGGTCCTATGGGAATACCATATCCTGGGACCCAAGAAAGCCCATCTGTTTACGCATATCGACCTGGCCCCGCTGTTCTTCGTGCAGGCATCCTTTCTGTACCTGAAGAAGGGCGGCCACGTCGCCTTTGTCATGCCCCGGGGAGTGCTCTCCGCCGACCAGTATTCAGATTTCACCTCCTTTGAGTTCATCGGTCAGCAAGCCGTGCGGTTTGCCCTGGAGCAGGTCGTAGACCTGGCCCCGGCGCCCAAAGAGCGAGAGGTAACGCCTTTGTTCAGGCAGGCGGCCTGCGTGCTGATGGCTGAGAAGGGGGGACAGACCAAATGGCCCGTCCCGGCGGTGGAGATGGAGGGCAAGCTGACGGCCAAAAACCTCAAATGGCCGGACGCCCAAAAACAGTTGAAGCTGACAGCGGTGAAACTGAATCGAGTTGACGGACGGCTTCTGACAGAGGGCAAGCGCCACAGACCGCAGGGCAAGAGCTACTACTACGATAAAGTGTTTGAGGGGGCCACCCTCGTGCCTCGCAACCTCTTTTTTGTGCGCGCGGCCGCACAACCGGGCCCGCTGAGCGCACCAAACCTGGTAACTGATGAAGAGGAGGCGCGCCTGGCCAAGCCGCCGTGGCGGGACATCAGGATGAAGGGCGCAATTGAAGCCCCGTTCATCTTTGCCACGCTCTTGGGCGGTGACATACTCCCCTTTGGCCACGCGCCGCAGCGCCCCGTGGTGCTGCCACTGATTGTGGAGGAGAGCAAGCCGGTTTTGGTCAACTACAACACAGCGGTAGAGCAGGGCCGCACATGGCTCGCAGCCTGGCTAAAGACAGCGGAAGCCCACTGGCAGAAGCACGCCAAGAAAGATGCCAATGGAGAAGCCAAGATACCGACGCTGTTAGAACAAATCAACTACCGTAAGAAGCTTACAGTACAGTCTGTGAAATCCGGGCACAAGGTTGTGTACAACGCCGCGGGGACGCACGTAGCTGCTTGCTCTTTGAACTTAGAAGAGCTAGGAGCGGTCGATATGGGAAGTGGTATGCGGGTCCGGCCGCAAGGGTTCATTGTCGACTACATGAATTTCTATTGCGAAACGGAAAGTTCAGATGAGGCGCGTTACCTGGTCGCTATGCTCAATTCTCCTGTGTTGAACCGCGCCATTAAGCCGCTTCAGGCCAGGGGTCTCTTTGGTGAAAGACACGTGCAAAGGAAACCGTTCCTCTTCTCCATCCCGCAATACAATCCAAAACTGGCCAGTCACCGGAAGCTGGCGGAGCTAAGCACGCAGTGTCATGAGAAGGTGGCCCAGGTACTGCCGGAGCTTCTCGGCAAATACAAAGGCAGCGGGCCGCTGCGCAGCAGAATCCGGGAGATGCTTGCCGAGGAACTCAAGACCATCGACTGGCACGTAACCCGTCTACTGAAAGTCCCCTCGCCGACAGAAGATGTCGGGGGTCATGATGAATAACGTCCCCCGTCTTTAGCTCCCTCGAAAATAAGGCGACCAAGCGCCGCGTCCCGACTTGTCGGGGTCCTTCGACAAGCTCAGGATGGCGCCTGCCCTGCGCTCCACGTGACATGGAAGCCCATTTTCGTCCTTCGCGGCGCCCGGCGCAAGCGGGCATGAACGGCTCCCTCGAAAATAGGCGCCCTCGCACCCATTGCAATCCCTTCAGTGTCCCGACGGATAGCCGCTCCCTCTTGTCGTCAAGTTCTCTCGCTGTCAAAGGCGCCACCGAAGGAGTATTGTTAAAACGTTATTGACAATACCTTGCACTAGCCGTTATAATACAGAGTAGTAATACGTACAACTACTAGCTGGAAGTGAGGAGGTGAAAAATGACCATCGACATTGTGGGTCACCTGACAGAGTTGGGCTTCACCGAGTATGAGGCCCGGGCCTATTCAACCCTGGTCAGACGCAACCCGCTCACGGGGTATGAGGTGGCCAAGATATCCGGAGTGCCCCGGCCGAACATCTACTCCGTCATCGAACGACTGCAAGAAAAAGGGGTGGTGCTGACCATACATGAGGATGGAGGGGTGAAATATGCCCCCGTCCCCCCCGGCGAGATGCTGGGCAGGCTGGCCAAGTCCTTCAAGTCCCATGTAAGTGAGGCCGAAAATGCCCTGACCCAAATCCAGAGTACCCCTGAGGCCGACTACATATGGAATCTCCGGGGCTATGAGAACATCACAGAGAAGGCCAGGAACCTGCTGGGAGGCGCCCGGCGCCAGGTCCTGCTGGCGCTGTGGCCGGCTGAATTGGAGCTACTGACGCCCAGCTTGCAGCAGTTGAAAGCCGCCGGAATAGAGCCTACCATCCTCTGCTTCCGCGATCGTCTTGAGCAGACCGAAGTGTCCACTGGCTGCACCTACACCCTTCCGGTGGCCGGGCAGAAGCGGACTCGGTGGTTTGCTCTGGTTGTCGACGAATCGGAACTACTGGCCGGGGAAGTTCCTGCCGACGGCGAGGCCAAAGGGGCGTGGACCAGGCAGGGGCTATTCATTGCCATGGCCACCTGGTACGTTCGACACAGCATAGCCGTAGCCGAGATCCTCCGCAGCCTCGGGCCGCGCCTGAGAGACCAACTGGACGAAAGGGCCCTGGCGGCCGTCGCCGGGACCAGCCTGGCGGCGCTGAACGGTAAACCCTGGCTGGAGAGCCTGTTGGAGGGCATGGACATGGGCGAGAACAAACCCACATAGATGGCACGGTGGCGACGGGCAGGCAGCCTCGACAATTTCGAAAAACTCCCCGAAACACTCTTGACAACGCCTCCCATTAGCGTCTATAATACACAGTAGTAATAAGAACAACTACTAGGTATAAATCAAAAAAGGACCAGGAGGAGGACAAGATGGAGAGCAAGGTTTTCAACAAGGGGTTCCGTTTCCTAGGTGTATTGGCAGTTGTCTTGTTGGTTGTGGCTGCTTGCCGGCCGGTGGCGGGCCCCGGGGCAGCGCCGAGGGAGATCGAGGGGTTGCTGGGACTGACCGAAGAGGTGGCCCCGTTTGGGGAAGTGGAGCAGCTTAATGCTTTCAGCGAGTCCGCCGGGGCGACCCTGAGCGAAGAGAATAGCGCCATCGCTGAGGCGGCAACACTGGAAGACTCGCTGGGACGCCAGTTGGACAGCGTGGGGATCACGCTGCTGGAAGAGGATATCTTTGGCATTGACTCCGCTCCGGTTGTAGGGCAAGTCGAAGAGCACATGGTTACCGAGTTCTCCCTGGCTACGGTCAGCCTGGAGGAAGAACTCATGGCGGTTGACCCGGCGCTCAGGGAAGGCTGGTTTGAGGAGCACATGGTCACTGAGTTCCCCGCGGGCATAGTCACTCTGGATGACGAGTTCCTGTCGGCGATTGGCGTGGCGACGCCGCCGGTCGAGGAATCCCTGTCAATAGAGGAATTGGCGCCCGTAATGGAAGAGCTGGCTCCGGTGCTTGAGGAAGACGCTGCGGTCCTGGAAGGGCAGCTTGAAGCGCACATGGTAACCGAGTTCTCTGCAGTCCCGGTCAGCATCGAGGACGAACTGCTCGATGTCGGCCTGGCGCTCAGGGAAGGTTGGTTTGAGGAGCACATGGTCACTGAGTTCCCCGCGGGCATAGCCACTCTGGACGATGAGTCGCTGTCTGCCCTGGAGATATCCAGCGGAGTCATTGACGAGTTCATTCCCATCCTTGACGAAGGGTTTGCGTTAGTTGGCCAGCTTGAAGAGCACATGCTGACCGAGTTCTCTGCAGTCCCGGTCAGTATTGAGGAAGAGCTGGGGGATGTGGGTCTGGCCTTCAGGGAGGGCTGGTCCGAGGAGCACATGGTCACCGAGTTCCCCGCCGGCATAGTGGGCGCGGACGACGAGCGCCTGTTGGCCGCAGGAGTTTCGGGTGAAGTCCTTTGGGAGCCGGCGATGGGCGAGGATACACCGATTATGGAGGGCATGGCGGCGGATATCTACTGAGGCGACTTCACGGGTGGCTATTCCTACTGGAGTCCCAAGCAAAGGTGGTATGTCGAGAGGCCGCCCCGAGAACCTCGGGGCGGCCTCTTTGTGCTCAGCCACCCCACCACCTTGCCCTGTTATATCCATCCCCCTGGTTCTCCTTCCTCCTCCGACGAAACAACCTGGAATTCCTCGTGCGATGCTCTTGACAACGCCTCGCAGTAGCGTCTATAATACAAAGTAGTAATAAGAGCAACTACTAAACCCGAACGGAGGAGGTGAAAATGACCATTGATATTGTAGGCCATCTTACCGAATTGGGCTTCACTGAATACGAGGCCCGGGCCTATTCCACCCTCGTCAAGCGCAATCCGCTCACCGGCTATGAGGTGGCCAAGATATCTGGAGTGCCCCGGCCCAACGTGTACTCCGTTATTGAACGGTTGCAACAAAAAGGGGCCGTGCTGACCATACGCGACGACAGCGGCGTGAAATACGCCCCCGTCCCCCCCGGCGAGATGCTGGGCAGGCTCGCCAGGTCGTTCAAGTCGCATGTCCAGGAGGCCGAACGGGCGCTTACCCAGATCCAGAACGTGCCGCAAGCCGACTACATAATGAACCTTAGAGGCTACGATAACATCATGGCCAAGGCGAAGCAACTGGTGGAAATGGCCCGGCGCCAGGTCCTGGCGGCCTGGTGGCCAGTTGAATTCCAGTTCCTGACGCCTGCCCTGGGCGACCTGAAAACACGCGGTGTGGAATCTACAATCCTCTGCTTTCAGGGCGGCGCTGAACAAACCGCCGGGTGTTCCGGCCAGATGTACAGATTGTCAGTGGCCAAGGATACGGCAGTCCGCTGGCTCGTTCTGGTCGCTGACGAGTCGGAGCTCCTGGCCGCCGAAGTCCCGGTCGGCGACGAGGCCCGGGCGGCATGGACCAGGCAAGGGCTGTTCATTGCTATGGGTGTGTGGTACGTTCGGCATAGCATTGCTGTAGCCGAGATCGTCCGGAGCCTGGGCGCCGGCCTGCGGGACCACCTGGATGAGAGGGCCATGGCCGCTCTAGTAGGCCACAGCCGGGAGGGTGGGGATGGGAAACCCTGGCTGGAGAGCTTGTTGCAGGGCGTAGAAATGGGTGAGCGTGAAGTCGCCAAGAGCACCTGAAATTATACACGGGCAAGACTTCCGCATCAGGTATCAAAATCAATCAAAACAGAACCGAAGGAGGTCAAGATGGAGAGGAAGGGATTCAACAGGTTCGTTGCCTTGTTGGGCGTGTTTGCCGCAGTGGCGCTGGTCGTTGCAGCCTGCGCCCCGGCGCTGGCCCCGGGTGTTGCCCCGCGGGAGATCGAGGGCCCCGTTGTGACGGAAGAGTTGGCCCCCGTTGAGGAACTGGGGGGGCTTGAAGGCTTTACCGAGGCGCCTGCTGTGACGCTGAGCGAAGAGGACATGGCCATTGCCGAGGCTGCGACCCTGGAGGACGTGCTTGGCCGCCAGCTCGAGAACATTCCAGTCCCGCTCATTGAAGAAGAGGTCTTCGGCATTGATTCCGCTCCAGTGGTCGGGCAATTTGAAGAGCATATGGTGACCGAGTTCTCCACCGCCACGTTTGGCCTGGATGAAGAGTTGCTTGGCGTTGAACTTGCGCCCAGGGAGGGCTGGTTTGAGGAGCATATGGTAACCGAGTTCTCTACGGGCATAGTGACGCTGGACGATGAGTTCCTATCAGCCATAGAGATGTCGGGACTTCTGACCGAGGAAGCGTTCCCATCGCTTGAGGAAGCAGCCCCTGTGATGGAGGAAGCCATTCCGTCGTTCGAGGAAGCGACGCCCGTCTATGATGAGTTCGGCGTAGCCATCGAGGAAGGCGCCTCTATAATCGAGGAGACGATACCGAGCCAGCTCCTGACCGAGGAATTCGCTCCCGTGACCCGGGAGGGCGAGGTTCTAATTGAGGAAAGCCTACCGCAGCAACTCCTCACCGACGAGTTCGCCCCCGGGCTGGAAGAGGCCGCGCCTGTGATGGAGGAAGCCATTCCGTCGTTCGAGGAAGCTGCTCCGGTAGCCCCTGTCATGGAGGAAGTCACACCTGCCCCCGTAGAGGCCCCGATGGGCGGCTACAGCTACTAACCGCTACTGACGGCCAGCGACGCCGGAATTGAATACACCAGAGAGGCCCCGGGAAACCGGGGTTTCTACTTGTTCTTCTCCAGCAGGGAGAAGAACTCGGCTATCTGGGCCTTCATCTGGTCGGAGGAGCACACCCTGGCGTCCAGCAGGTCGCCGTTGATTCCCAGGAAGGGAATGCCCAGTTTTTGTATCTCGTCCTTGGCCATGCGCATGTTGCCGCAGTACTGCTGGCAGCTCCAGTGGATCAGGGCTATGGCCACGTCCGCCTTGTAGTCCCGGCACAGGTCAGCCATACCTGTGGCGTAGCCACCGACTTCGTTGGCGGTGAAGCTCCATGTGGCGAAGCCCCATTTGAGCGGCTTGCGCGCCAGGTAGTCAACGGGGTCGTTGGGGTCCAGGGTGACGCCGGGTGTGGAGAAACTCCAGTTATCCACCACAATGAGCGCCTGGAGCTCCTGCGCCATCCAGTCGGCTATCCTCAGGTCAAAGAGCGGGAGAACGTAGAGCCAAGCCACCCGGTACTTCTCCACCGGTATGGCGCCCTCGCCGCGGTCCACCTTGTCCTTCAGCTCTTCGTAGCGGGCCTTGAAATAGTCCACCGCCTCCGGACGCCCCCCGTTCATGAGCATCATGGCGAAGTCCTTCAGATTCTCGCGGCCGTTGATGGGGCAGGGTACCGCCTTCCTCAGCTCGCAGCCCTTTTCCCAGTAGTCATAGGCTTCACTGGACAGGCGGAGGACCTCCTTCAGCCGGTCATAGTCCAGCTTCCGCCCCGTCTGGTCCTCCACGAACTTGATGAGGGACTTGATGTCCCGGCGGGCGTACTCCACGTCGTTCTCTCGCCAGTTGTATGGCGTATCCACCAGGAAGCTCGGCGCCTTGTAGTAGCCGGCAATTACCTCGTAGAGCTTGATGGTCTGGTCACAGGTCGTAGCCGTGCTGACGACGAAGGTGGGACGCGGTACCATCCCCAGTTTGGATATCCCCATAGCCGCTCTATGGGGCGAACAGACATCGGCGGGGATGCCGTAGCTTTCCGCCGTCTCGAAAAGGAAGGGCGCCATCTCCGGGGACCCCTGGGCGGTCAGTACGCCGTGGTTCTCCGCCACGTAGTTGGCAACGTCCATAGCATGGAACAGCTCCTGCGGGCCGAAGAAGCCGGTCAGAGCGATGGGCTTCCCCCCTAGGTTGGCCTCGTGCATGCGTTTGTAATAGTTTATGCTGCCCTGCCAGTACAGGATATCGCTCCTGGGCCCGCCGCGGGCCTTCAGCTTGTCCACGACAGTAGTGAACTTGCCGATCAGGGCCTCGATCTCTTTGACGCCCTCAAGTTGGACAACCATAGCTACCTCCGGTCAAATCGCAAATTCCAAGGTTCAAACTCGAGACGGAATTCCTTGGGATTTGGAGCTTGGTGTCGTTAAATTCCGTTGATTTGCTCCAGGAACGCCTGGACACGTGTAGCCGTTGCCCCTGCCCCCGTCAGGTTGTATTCCCGGCTGATGGTCAGGTGAGGCACGCCCCACTTCGTCAGTGCCTCTCGCACCGCCAGAGAGCCTTCGTCGTGGAGCTTGCAGAACTTCATTATCTCAATGATGACGCCGTCCACCTTTCGGGTCTGCACCAACTCTTTGAGATGGGCCAGCCGCTGGTCGGACGGCCGCATGCGAGGGCACGGGGGGCGAGAGAGGTAGCGGCGGGCCAGGGCTGCCAGGGGATCGCCCGCAGGGTCCACCTGGTCCCAGTAGTACTTGCTCGACGTACACAGATCGTCCGCCACGATAACTGCCCCGTTGTCCTCGATCAGCTCCATCAGTTTGGGGTCGTCCATTTCACTGCCCACCACCAGCAGGCGCGCCTTGCCGTTGGAGGCAGGCGAGGGCCGGGATTCGAGTTCGGCCAGGAGATCCTTAAGCATGGGGTTGAATTCTTCCTTGGGCAGGACCATGCCGGCCAGAACGGCAGTCAGGAAATCGGCGCCGGTGATCACCGGCGGGGTTGCCCGGCGCTTCTCATCCAGGGCCTCCAGGAGACGGCGGGTCTGGTTGAAGGTGGCGATGGACTTCCGCAGGGCCTCGTGGGAAACGGCAACGCCAAAATGTTGCTCGATGTGCTGCTGCAGGCGCACCAGCTCCGTCCGGAAATACTCGATGGCATCGTCGTTGACCTTGTGGGGAAGGCTCAGGATGTGAGTGAAAGGCGTCTTGATGTAGTAGGCCCAGACGTCGTAGAGGCGGCGGATGTTATCGCAGGTGTTCAGGGTGACGAATCCGTCCAGGAACTGGTAGTTGCCCTGGAAAGCCTCCTCCAGGCAGCTTCGCACCAGGGAGCACATGTTTATGTGCAAGTAAGCATCGGCGTGGCTGGGGGCAGATTCGCCGCCCAGCACCCGCACGGGGTACAGGCCGGCGGCGTGAATGACCTCCTCCGGCATGTAGGAGCACATCCAGCCAACCACCCTCTGGCTCCCCTTGCGCCGCTTAATGGTCTCGTAGCGGTTGTCGACTGCCTCCCGGAACCGCTTGATGGTAGTGGTGGCCACTTCCAGCCTCCTTAAAGAGCGCCCGCAATGATTCCGAATCTGGCCAATGGGCCGAAGAAGATAGGGGTATTATACATCACGGGCAAGGCGGCGGCAAACGACCACGGATTAAGAGATTATCTCAAAATGTGAGCGGAGTGCTACTAAGGTCGTTGCACTTGCTTCGACCTCTCCCCCTGGCCCCCTCTCCGATTCGGAGAGGGGGCCAGGGGGAGAGGTTGGAACCCTGACGTACCCCGTCTGGACTACCAATATCATTTTGAGATAGTTTCTAAGGTATAGGCGCCGGTCCCAAACTCCTGGTCTAACTTTGCCCCTGGTAAGTCTGGGGCAGGACCAGAGGCTTTTATCGTCCGTCCCCCCCTGGAAAATAGACGCTTCTTGTCACCCTTCGTCCCGATGCATCGGGACGAAGGGTCTGGCGATGTTGGGGGATTAAGATTCCACCCCAGCTTCTTCAGTCGTCCCGTTGGAACGGGACTCCATCAGGATGACAGCGCCAGTCTATTTTCATCCTTCGCGGCGCCCCCTGCAAGGGGGCGTGGCGCATTTCCAGGATTTCACATTCAGGCGACTGGGGCCTCGTCCCCCTACAGCCTGCCCGCCATACCCCGCAGGATGCCCGTGGGATCGATCTTCTCCCGCAGCATGCGCAACTCCTCCGGCGTGGGGGGCTTGGTGGCGGGCGCGTTTTCGGGGATGATCAGTTCAAACCCGGTATTGTCTACTATCTCCTTGACAGTGACCCACTCGTGCACTGATTTGAGCCGCATCCGCTTGCTCTTCTCCTCGAAGTCGAAGACGCCCAGGGGAGAGACGCACAGGCATGGCCCGCCGCCCTTAAGCCCGGCCTTCTTGCGGCTGTCGCCCCCGTCCAGGTAGCCGGGCAGGGTGATGAAATCGACCTTGTCCACAAAGGCTCTCTTGTTGTGGCGAATCGGGAAAAGATAGTGCCTCGGCGGCGTCACCGACATTGATATGTTCACCGCCCCCGGCCCCCTGACCGTGGGCTTCTTCCAGTCACCGATAAAGTGGAGGTTCACATTCCCGTACTTGTCGAGCTGTATCCCGTGGTAGAAGAAGAAGGAGATATACCCCCTCTCCGAGACCTCGAAGATGTCATAGCCGCTGATCATGCCATCGGCTTCCTTGCTGTAGAGGACCGAGGTATGGCCGCTGTAGTGCATGGCGGTAAGTGTAGGGTTTATGTAGCACCCGGTGGTGATGACGTTCATGTTGGGGCAGTAGAGGTTCTTGGCCAGCATAACCGCGGCGAAGGGTATGTCGTGCCTGGCCCCGCCCATCATGGCCACGTCGTCATCCTTCAGGTCGCGGGCAAAGACCACTACCATCTGCTCCGCCCAACTGTAGTCCGGCTGTTTCGGCGTCATTTACGAATCCCTCCCTAGTTCCATCATCATCTTGAGCTTCGTCATCCTCTCCAGCCCGCCCACTCTGTCCAGGTAGTCGTAGATGGACTCCGGCTCGTAGACATACTTGCGAAGGTACTCGTCCAGAGGTGCGGTATCGCCCGCTTTGAGGCTCTGCTGGCTCCGCTGGATGTAGTCCTTGAGGTGGGCCTCATCGTGGACATAGTTCCTGGTGCTGAGGCAGGGGTGAGCGCCGAAGGGGAGATGCACCACCATTTCTACCATGAGGCCGGGGATCACCGTCTTCTCCGGCTCGGCGGCCACCTTATCATGGCTGATGATCTCATCCACGGTAAGAATGACCTTCTTGGACGCCTTGGCGATGATCTGATCGAAATAGGGCTGCCCTTTGTAGCGGGCATTGCCGTATTCGTCGGCTTCCTGGGCGTGGAGGATGGCCACATCGGGGCTGAGCGCCTGCACAGCGACTATTTCTTCGTTTCCCCAGGGAGGCTTATATAGCTTGACTATGGGGCTGATCTTGAGTATGTCGCTGCCCTTGATGGAAATGATGGGATGATAGGGAATGCCTTCCACGGTGGCCATGTAGCCGCCGATCAGGGTGGACTCATCGCCGACCACGGTCTCGATAGTCCCCAGTTGGACCGCTTTTCTGAAATTCGGCGCCAGGCCCAGGTATTCGAAGCCGAGGTTGCCCACCATGACTTTCTTGACCGCGCCCACCGCTATGAGGAGGTCCATCTCATAGCTAGCATAGGGCGAGCCCGACAGGGTCAGGCCCTTGACTCTCTTCTTGGCGATGGCCCTGACCATATGGCTGGCCTTATTGAAGTAGACGTGACCGCCAAAGGCCACATACATGTTGTCATGGATCAGGGACAGGGCGTCCTTCACCGTGCCCAGCTTGGACTTCCTGGGCTGACTGTGCGCTTCTAAGGTCATATGGCGCCGCCTCCTGTAAAGAATTCATCCGGCCCGGCGAGGGAGCACCGGGCGGTGTTCGCCAGTTTGATCGTCGGTGAGGCAATTCCTGCGCCTCGTCTTCCTTCGCAGTGATGATAGGCCCAGGTTGTCTGGCTGTCAAGACCTGCCGGCCTTCAATCCACCGCCCGTTGAATCTTGGCAAAGCAGCATCTTTTTCACCAAATTAGTGCAGCAACTGTCTTGGAGAGGCCGCTATGACCTCTCCCTTTGGAAAAGGGAGACTGAGAGGGATTTTCCCACTGCTGTATGTGTAACAGGAAAAGTCCCCTTTCGTCCCCCTTTGCGAAACTGAACATGTCCCACATCTTGCGCTGGACACAAGGGTTTTGAAGGGGGGATACACTATTGCAATAACTGAATG
>JACQTY010000130.1 GCA_016210545.1 Chloroflexota bacterium | reverse complement strand
ATGTTTTACTCGGAGGAGCGTAGTCCCGACCAGTCGGGAACAAGTCGGGAAGGGTGGGGCGCTCCCCGCTCCCCAGATGCTTCGCGGAGTTCACCCTGAGCAGCGCCGAAGGGGCTCAGCATGACAGGTGACATGGCCTCTCCGATATGGGACTCTCCTAATATAATGCAAAGACCCTGCCCCTCCCCCCGTTCAGCTTGAATTTCTTCCCCGTTTGGGGTATATTATCGGCAACAAACTTCTCCGCGGAAAGCGCCTTCGACATCTGGTTTTTGCCTATGAAAGTCCGATTGAAAGCCTACGGCCTTCTCAAGAGCCTCACCGGCGAGTTGCCCGGTGCGCTGGACATCTCCGGCAACACCCTCGGCGACCTGGTGAGCTTCCTCGGCCGCAAGTACGGCCAGAAGGTCAAGGACGAGCTGCTGGACGAGAAGGGCGAGCTGGACTTCAGCTATGCCTTCTTCGTCAGCGGGGAACGCCGGAGCAACAAGAATGCTGAGCTCAAGGAGGGCGACGAGATAGTCATCACCAATATGCTGGGGGGAGGAGAATCCCCCGGGTAAATCCCAAATCCCAAGCTCTAAATCCTAAACAAAATCAAAACTCGAATACTTGAATCCATGCCACCGCCGCTCCCCGTTTTGGCATTGGGATTTGGGTCATTTGGATTTGTTTAGGGTTTAGGATTTAGGAATTAGAGCTTGAAAAAAGGTGGAACATGCTGACCAGAAAGATTGCCTTTATTGACCTGACGACCCGGAAGATAACCAAGCAGGAGATACCCCGGGAGTGGCGCGAGAAGTACATCGGCGCCCGGGGCATCAACATGCTGCTCCTGTACTCGATGGTGAAGGCGGACACCGACCCGCTGGGGCCGGATAACCCCCTCATCTTCGGGGCCGGCCTGGCCACGGGCGTGCCCGGCTTCGGCAACTCCCGCTTCAACATCACCGCCCGTTCCCCCGACACGGGGAACCTCGGCGATTCCAACTGCGGCGGCCACTTCGGCCCGGAGCTGGTCTACGCCGGTTTCCACCACCTGGTTATCACCGGGAAGAGCGACAAACCGGTCTATCTGCTCATCACCGACGACAACATTCAGATAAAGGATGCCTCTAAGATCTGGGGCAAGAACACCTGGGAGACGCAAGTAGCCATCCGGCAGGAGACGGGCGATCCCGACCTGCGCATCGCGGCCATCGGCCCGGCGGGCGAGAACCTGTGCCGCGCCGCCAACGTCATGACCGATGTCAAGGACGCCGCCGGACGCTTCGGCATGGGGGCGGTCATGGGGTCGAAGAAGCTCAAGGCCATTGCCGCCCACGGCAGCAAAGACCTGGCGCTGGCTCACCCGCAAGCATTCCTCGACTACTTCAAGGAGCAGGGCGACGCCCTCCTGGCCCGGAAGTGGACCAAGGCTATGAAGCGCTTCGGCACTCCTTTGCTGGTGGCCCCCGCCGATACCGGGGGCTGGCTCCTCTCCCACAACGACACGGTCTCCCTCGGCGAGGACATGAAGAAGCTCTACGCCGAGAAGTTCGACGAGCATAGCCTGGGCATGGCCTCCTGCTCGGCGTGTCTGGTACACTGTCGCGCCCGGTACCATATCAAGGAGGGCAAGTTCGCCGGCGCCCGCGGCCAGGGCCCGGAGTACGGCGCCATCGGCGAGTTCGGCGTCAATACCGCGGTGCTGGACCCGGCGGCGGTAATATATGTCTCTCAGCTCTGCAACGAGGCCGGTATGGACGTAATGGAGGCCGGCTTCATGATGGGCTTCGCCATGGAGCTATACGAGAAGGGGATAATCACCAAAGCTGACCTGGGCCGCAGCCTGGACTGGGGCGACACCGACGGCATGATCGCATTGGTGGAGGACCTCATCGCCCGCCGTGGCTTCGGCGATGTCCTCGCCGATGGTCCGTCTTGCCTCAAGCGATTGCCCCCTGAGGCGGCCAAGTACATGACCCTCATCCGCAACGGCCCCATTGCCGCGGTCGGCGGCCGGGTGGTCAAGAGCTTCGTCTTCTCGCAGGCCGTGTCCACCATCGGGGGCCACCCCCATCGCAGCCGGCCCGGCACCGACGTGCTGCGGCTGCCCGCCGATTTCCTGGAGAAGTTCTACGGCGGCCCGGTCTCCCCCGACTACAAGGACTATCTGGGCAAGGCCCGCATGGTGTGGTGGCACGAGCTACTCTACGCCATTTGCGACGCCGGCGGCTTCTGTCGCTTCCAGACGGCGTTCAATACGCCGAACGCCCCGGCGTGGGACGAGTTCAGCAAGTACATCTATCTGACCTCCGGAATGGACATGCCTGTGGCCAAGTTGAAAGAGGTGGCCGAGCGCATGTGGACCACCGAACGCCTGCTCCTCGACCGCTTCGGCGTGGGCACACGGGAGTACGACATGGCGCCGGAGCAGTGGTACGACGTCCCGGTGCCTGCCGGGTCCGCCGCCGGGGAGAAGCTGGACAGGGACAAATGGCGGGAGATGCAGGACGAATACTACCAGCTCCATAGCTGGGACAAGAACGGCGTGCCCACTCCCCAGACGGTGGAGCGGCTCCAGATCAAGCCAGTGAGTATTGGAGGCTAGACATGGCTGAGGTGAAAGTGCAACGGGCTTTGGAGATCAAGGTGAATACCCCGGCTTGCAGCGGCTGCCGGGTCTGCGAGATGGTCTGCCCCATCTATCACGATGGCGTGGTCAACGCGGAGCGAGCGCGTATCCGCATCACGGACCAGTATGACAGGTCCCTGTTCGAGCCGCACCTCTGCCAGCTCTGCCCATCGCCGGCGCCCTGCGTCGAGTCCTGCCCCATGGGCGCCCTCAGCCAGAGCCAGGCCACCGGCGTTATCTCGGTAGACCAGGGCCTGTGCAACGGCTGCATGGCCTGCGTAGAGGCCTGCCCCTACCAGGCCATATGGTGGAGCGAGGGCCTGGAGAAGATCAATGTCTGCGACCGCTGCGGCGGCCGCCCCACCTGCGTCCAGTTCTGCACTTCAGGAGCCATCCAGCTTAACAGACTGGACTAAGAATCATGTCTAAACATGGAACGAAATTTGAAGCAAGGTCATAGGTCGGGTTCCCAACCCGACCGTAAGGGGCAGGCCCCGACGTATCGGGACCCTACGGGGGCAATCTGGTATGCGCGCCTCTCTGGAAGCGTCCGTAGCGGCGCCTCGCCTTCTTGATATAACTACTGAAAAGGGGAGGATATGGTTACCAAAAAGGGACCTCCACATCTAGTCCCTGTCCACGAGCACCATTACGGGATCGTACGTACGCTCCGCTGTAAGAACCAGATGGTGCCGGGCACCCTCGGTCGACTGGCATCGGCTATCGGCGCGGCCGGGGCCAACATCGGCAATATTCAGACAGTCCAGCTCGGCTATCATAACGTTATCCGGGACATCGACATCACCATCGACGACGACGCCCACCTCGACCGGGTCCTGAAGTCCATCGCCCAGTTGGAGGTGACCCAGGTCCTGGAGGTCCGGGACGAGGTGCTCCAGGTCCACCAGAATGGCAAGATCAAGATGGTGAGCACCTATCCCGTGCAGTCCGTCGGCGACCTGCGGAAGGTGTACACCCCCGGCGTGGCCCAGGTATGCAATATGGTGCGCAAAGACCCCGCTTTGAAATACGAGTACACATCCATCGCCTCGAACGTGGCCATCGTCACCGATGGCACCGCCGTGCTGGGCCTGGGGGATATCGGGCCGGTGGCTGGCATGCCCGTAATGGAAGGCAAGGCCATGCTCCTCCAGCAGTTGGTGGGACTGAACGGCATACCCGTGCTGCTCAACACCCAGGACACTGACGAGATTGTGCGCACGGTGAAGGCTATCTCTCCCGCATTCTGCGCTGTCCAGCTCGAGGATATCTCCGCCCCCCGTTGCTTCGACGTCCTGGCCCGGCTGGAAAAGGAGCTGGATATCCCGGTGATGCAGGACGACCAGCAGGGAACGGCAGTGGTGGCTCTGGCTGCCGTCATCAATGCCTGCGGCATTACCCGCAAGGACATGCACAAGGTTAAGATCGGCCAGGTTGGCCTGGGCGCCGCCGGGCTGAGCGTCGCCGAGATGCTCTACAAGTACACCGGCAATCCTGTCCTGGGCGTGGCCCGGTCTGCGGCCAGTTGCGAACGACACGTCCAGCGGGGCGGGATAGCCTCCAGTCTGCACGAGATCATGGAGACGTGCGACATTGTGGTGGCATTGAGCACGGTGAAGGGGCTGATCAAACCGGAGATGGTCACACCGGGGCAGATAATATTTGCCCTGTCCAATCCTGACCCGGAGATCGAACCCAACGTGGCCAAAGAGGCTGGCGCGGAGCTGGCTGCGGATGGCAGAGCGGTGAACAACATCCTGGGTTATCCCGGCATCTGGCGGGGCGTCGCCGACTCCCGCGCCAAAAAACTGAACCAGGAGATGTTGATGGCCGCCGCTGAGGCCATTGTCCGCACGACGGATCCCGGCGAGCTTATCTCCCAGCCGTTGAACCCGGCGGTACACCGGGCGGTAGCCAAGGCCGTCGCCAAGGCCGCTATGACCAGCGGGGTGGCCGGCCGCACCCTGGACGAGGACTATTTCGAGAATTGACGGGCCAGGCCGGCGTTGAGGCCGCCCGTCTTTGCGAGCCGAAGCGAAGCAATCCGTTCCATTCTTGTGACGCGAGGGGCGACCCCGCCGCAAACGGCGGTCGCCAGGTCCCCACCGCCGTTCGAAGTGGTGGGTTACGCTTCAGCTTCACCCACCCCACTTTGCTAGTTGTATATCTTGGTCCCACACGGGGAGAGGGCGAAACTGTCTCTCCTGAAAAGCTCGCCGGCATCGTTGTACCAGGTCATGGTATAGTTGCCAGCAGGGACCGTGAGGGTGGCCGATCCCCGTCCCGAGTTAGAGTAGTTGCTGGTGCCCGCGTCGCCCTGCAAAACGCCCTTTAACTGGGCATAAAAGCCGCCTATGGTCAGTGTGCCGTTGCTAGACTGGCAGCCGGTCTTGCTTCCACCCCCTGTCGTACTGCCCCCGCCGGTGGCGCCGCCCCCGCCTGATGCCTTCGAGCCGGGTTCCACGTGGTACTCCCCTGTGGCGTCGCCGGAGAAATCACCCTCAATGAAAGCGCCAAACCATGAAAGCCCGCTGGCCTCGATGTTGAACCCGTTAGCCACGAAGTTGAAACGGACGGCGGCACCGCCCTTCACTGTCCCACTCAGCGGCGCCGAACCTTTAAGTGCCGTTGCCGGGCAGCGGACGCGGCTGTTGGCGGGATTTCCAACCAGGTCATAATTGATAGTACCGCTCAGAACCGTGTCACTCTGTTTCAGCCCCAGGGTAATATCCCCGGCGTACTCGCAAGCGCCGCCGGTGATGGTTGTAGTCAGCCGCGCCTTCCCGGTCCAGGTACCCGTCAATGTAGAGGCCGGGGTGGGAGGTGGCGTAACCGTTACGGTGGCTTTGGCCTGGATTCCCTGTATGGAGGCGGTAATGGTTGCAGTCCCCGGAGACTTGCCGTCCACGAAGCCGGCCTTGTCCACCGTGGCGATTGCTGTATTGGAAGAGGACCAGGTATACGCGGACCCCGGAATGTCATTGATAATAGTCCCGTTGGCCTCTTTGGCTATCGGGCGGAAGATATTGTTCTTTCCCTGCTGGATAGAGGCTGAGGGCGGGTCGAGCAAGAGAGAGACAAGGCCGTGGCCCGAGGCCTCGCGCGCCAGGCGCCGGGCCAGGGCAGGCGATTCCAGATCCATGGGAATGTTCTTTTGTGTTACCTTCTCGAAGCGCGTCCAGATTTCGCCCGCCGACTGGGAGGGCGATGCCTTCTGCATGCCGCCTACCAGGGCGCTGACCACCGGCGCAGCAAAAGACGTACCGTTGCACTTCACCGAGCCAGGAGGCAAACCGGGTGCCCCCGTAGTCTGGATGGGCACGTCCACTCCCGGGGCGCCAATGCTACCGACGTTGGAGAAGTCGCTCCACGGCGCCCGCTCCCACTTGCCTGTTGCCGGGTTTGTCCACCAGGCCTCAACAATGCGCACCTTCCTGGCCGCGTTGGGGAACTGCTGGCGCAGGGCTTCCATGTATTTTGTAAGGTCTTGCCCCTTGCCCAACGAATCGCCGTTTCCGGCAGAGATCACCACCGGCACATCGGGTCCAACTTCAGCCACCCTGAATACCATGGCCAGGAACACTGCCTGAGCATGCCGGTATTCGGCCCCTACCAGCTTGTATTCAAACTCTACTTCCCCAAGTCTGTCTTTCACTTTGATGGGGAAGCTATTTCCGGCGCCCAGGCTGGCATTGACAGCAGAGCCGGTCTTCATGGCTTCTTCAATCCGGTTGCCAGTCTGAAAGTATGTGGGAAAGGCAATGCCTCTGTCAGGCTCTTTCGAGCGGTCATCTTTGCTTCGCACATCTATGATTTCGGCCTTCTGTCCCATCCTGGTAATCTGCAAAGCCGTCAGATTGCCGTGGGAATCGCTACAGGGGTTCCCAACAACTTTGTCTCCAGGATCGAACGGGTAGTCAACAACTTTGACAGGCTTATCCCCTTGCTGGGTGCGCCCGACCAGAAACGCCGGGCTTGCCTCCACCACCCATTTCTCCCGCCGCAGACGGGCGATAAGGTCCCCTTCCTTGCCGGGTTCAACGGACAACGTGAACAGCCCCAGCCTGGCATTAGTGTCTATGACCGTTCCGCCGGCAGAAGCCGCTGCCTGCGCAACCTGGTCATCCGTTACACCCACAGCGGTCACAATACTAACCCAGCCGCTGAGACCGGGGACCGTTACCGTTTGTCCTTCGGGGAGCGTATAAGTTATCCGGACAACCGGCGGTTTTTTACCCTCGAACTGCACCACCGGAGGCGGCGCCGACACCCGGAATGATGTGAGGGATTGCTGTGCTGCTTCCCGGTATTTGCTCCAGACTGACTCCACCGTTGTGAAGGTGACAACAAAAATATCTTGTTGATTGACCTGGCCGGGCGCCAGCAGGGTGAATACTTTCAGATTAATCCCGCTTTGCGGCATAACCCACTCCAGCAAGCGGCCCTTGATAGTGCCAAGGGCAACTTCTGTATCACTGGTGAGTTGGGCGCCTGGCGTTAGCTGAGGAAGTAGCTGCTTCACGGCCTGGACGTAGGCGCCAAAGTCCTGGTCCTGTATTGAATCCTTAATAACGTTAATGTTAGCCACAAAAGGTTGTCCGCTAACCAAATCCGCCTCGGCGCTCTTGAAAACTACTATTGCATTGCCCGTTCCCGAGTCGTCTTTAAGCCACCCTCGGGGCGGTTGGATACTAAAGCCAGCGGTATTATTTATGTAAGGAAGGCGTTCCAGTAGTTCTACAGGGGGGGGCGGAGTAACAGTGGGCTGGGGGGGACCCCCTGGAGTCGGTGTAGGAGTTTTTAGCGTTGGCGCCGGCGTAGGAGTTTTTACCAGGGGCGTTGGCGTCACGGGAGCGTTCAAGGTAAGCGATACCTCGCGGCAAACAAAGTCCGCCTTTGAGTCTACGGCACAAACGTTGAATACATAGTTACGGGCGGCAGCCGCCTGTTGCGGGGTGCCGGCAAGTCGGCCATCCTTACCCAGCATAAGACCGAAGGGGGGAAAGCCTCCTGTAGCGCCGTACTGGAAACGGTAGGGAGGAGACCCTCCCGCCGGATCCGAAAATGAGAAGGAGTAGGGCTTACCTGCGGCCGCCGCAGGAAGCACGGCGGGCGGATTGAACTCAAATGGTCCAGTCCCGGTGGTTACTGACAATAAATTTCCTGGTGGCGCTATCTGGTCAATGATGGCAAGCTGCCTCTCCGCCATCAATTCAAGCAGGTGAGGAGCATCAGCTTCGTTAACGTTTGACGCAGTAGAGTGAGGCGATGTTTGAAGAAAGACTCCGATATTACGGGTTCCGGTAGCGTATCTGAAAATACGGTCTCCATCAGCGAATTCATAGCGGCAAGCTTTTACTCCATCCCCCATCTGGCTCACCGTCAACTCAAAGCTGCCAGTTGGCCTTGTACCTTCGCTCGACCGCCAGTCACAGTCCTGGGCTTTTATCCAGGAGGCTGATGTAGGCCTGTCAAGCACGCGGATATCCATTAAAAGCCAGTCGTATCCAAATGCCCCCGGGTTGGCTGGTGTGAAGCGGCGTCGCCACACCTGGCCTTCGCTCGTTGAGATGTCCTGGGTTACGTTGAAGCCGGGGAGCGGAAACTGATCGAGCGTCATGGCCAGTTCCTGGGGCTTCAGCGTGACCGGCCTGGCCGTGGGTGTGGGGGGAAGCGCGGTCGCGTTCGGTGTGGGACCCCCGGTAGCCTGCGGTGTGACAGTCGGCGCTGGCGTCGGAGTTGGATTGAAGCAGGCCGCCAGAAGGAGCAGCATGCCGGAAACAACCAGCAGAATCGTTGTTGACCGTAGATTCACAGAGTACCCCCGTTTCACGTGTTGCAGGCATCCAGAGCGGAGCCAACAAAGGGTCCCCGCCTGGGAAACATAGATAGAGTGTACCTATTCTCGGACGCCAGGTCAAATTCCATCCTGTGCCCGGTGCAAGCACGCCGTGATCGCCGTCAGATCGCTTTATAGGTGTCCGGCCGCCGAGCCGTCCCGACAGATCGGGATGGCTCCCGTATCGAGTACGCGACAGGCTTTGGCCAGGATGACAATTGGAGCGTGCTTTCTTTGCAATGGGACCCGCCCGGAGTCGGACCGAGTGCGGCATTGTTGCACCAAAATGGTGAAAGAGAAGTTCCCTTTGGCCAGGTTCAACAGGCGGTGGATTACGGACCGGCTTCCCCAACTTGCAACGCCCTTTGGTTTCATGATATAGTTCTAGCGGATTGTAATGCTAATGGACTACTAAGCGGCATGCGCGTTATTGCCGGTGTGGCCAAGGGCCTCCACCTGAAAGTCCCCTCGAAGTCTCCCATTCGGCCCACAACCGACCTGGTGAGGGGGGCTATTTTTTCCATATTGGAGTCGGTGACAGGAGACTGGTCGCGCGTCCTCGACATGTACGCCGGCACCGGGGCGCTGGGCATTGAGGCCCTGAGCCGGGGCGCTCAGTGGGCCGATTTCGTGGAGCAGGATGCCCGCTGCTGTGCCATCATCAAGGAGAACCTGGAGATCACCGGTCTTGCCGACGGCTCTCACGTTTACTGCGTCAACGCTCGAAGGGCCTTGACCTTTCTTCATGATAGCTATAATATTGTGTTTGCCGATCCCCCGTACGCCCTACCCGGGCTGGACAAGTTCGTGCTGGAAATAGGCGGGGCAGATGTGCTGGGAGTGGGGAGCATCCTGGTCTTGCCCCATTCCTCGCGTGTGTTCCTGGGCGAATCGTATGGGCAACTACGCCAGTTAAAGGAACGCCGCCACGGTGATACCCTGATTTCCATATACCGGAAGGAGGCTAAACAGTGACCAAAGCTGTCTATCCGGGTAGTTTCGACCCGGTCACCAACGGTCACCTCGACATCGCGGTCCGCGCCGCATCTCTATTTGATGAACTGATTGTCGCCGTTTATGATGCGCCGCCGAAACACCTGCTCTTCACCACCGACCAGAGAGTGGAACTGATGCGCCAGGCGCTGGGCCATTTGCCGAACGTAAAAATAGGCTTCTTCACTGGCCTGATCGTAGACTACGCCCACAAGGTGGGGGCCAGGGCCATCGTGCGGGGCTTGCGTATGAGTTCGGACTTCGAGCATGAGTTCGAGATGGCCCTGATGAACAAGAACCTCGCCCCGGATGTGGAGGTAGTCTGTCTCATGACCGCGGTGGACTTCCAGTTCCTGAGTTCCAGCCTGCTAAAAGAGGTGGCGCAGTTGGGCGGGTCCATATCAAATCTGGTGCCCAAACACGTGGCCGCGGCGCTGAAGAAGAAATATTCCTTGCCTGAAGAATCTGTGAGTCGAAAGGGAGGTTAGTCTAATGGCCTACCACATCACGGACGCCTGCATAAACTGCGGCGCTTGCGAACCGGAGTGTCCCAACAGCGCGATATCGGAGGGGGACCCGACTTACGTCATTAACCCCAACCGCTGCACCCAGTGCGTGGGGCACTACGAGGCGTCCCGCTGCGCCGATGTCTGCCCCGTTGAGGCGTGCGTCCCGGACCCCGCCCACGAGGAGACCAGGGAACAGCTAATCGCCAAGTTCAAGAAGCTTAACCCCGATAAGACGCCGAAACTCTTCTAGCTGATCGGCGATAGACGCCGCGAAACGGAAACGGGCTTAGATGGCTTCATGGCCAAGGACTATACCCCCCTTTGAACGGGGGTATAGTCGCGTATCCCGCAAGCAGGTCGGGAGTCTGCATCCGGAGCGGGATCAACAGCGAGAAGGATCAGCGAAGGCCATGGCGCGCTTTGCCCCTGCTTTTACGCGCGGGAATAACGTCCGCCCCTGGGGGATCGCCGGAGGACCCCGGGCCCGTTCCAGTATCGGGAAGGGGAGATCCCTCTCGCCGCCACGAGGGAGGGAGTTGGAGAGAGGGGGACATCCAGGGTAACGGGCAAACCAGGGAACAGCTTATCGCCAGGTTCAAGAAGCTCGACCCCGGTCTGCCGGCTCAGGCCTGTGGTAGCTTTCGCAAGGCATCGAAATCAAAAGGCAGCAGCCCCTGCACCAGCGGCCATGTTTTCAGAAGCAGGTTAGCCAGCCAGGAGCGGCCTATGGTCGGCCCGAGGTCGATCACGGGGAACTGGAGTAGGAGGGCGAGAGCCGCCCCCAGCGAAAGCACGCTGATGGCCAGTCCCAGCACCGCACCGCCCACCCTGTCGAACAGGCCCAGGGCCATCATGTCGGCGATCTTCTTGAATATGGCGCCCAAGACACTGGCGATAATGCCCACCACAGCCACGATAATCACAAACGCGGCTATCCTGGCGAGGTTCTCCTGCGGAATAAAGGACAGACTGGGCGCTAGAACAGCATAGAACTTGCCCGCCAGCAGCAGGCCGACCACCAGACCCGCCAGGCCGAAGACTGTCTTTATCAGCCCCCTCATCAGGCCGGAAATAATGGAGAAGGCCAGCGCCAGCAGGAGGACCCAGTCGAGCCATGTCATGCTACACCTACCTCGATGGACCGGGGCGACTGCTCGCCCGTCTCAGCGATGGCTTTGGTCAGGACCTCTTCCACGTTCTCCACGAATACGAACTCCAGTTCTCGGCGGACCGCATTCGGCACTTCGTTCAGGTCCTTCTCATTCTTCTGCGGCATGATAAAGGTCTTTATGCCCGCCCGGTGAGCGGCCAGCACCTTATCCTTGATGCCTCCCACGGGCAACACCCGCCCGCGCAGGGTGATCTCCCCGGTCATGGCCACATCCCTGCGCACCGGCCGGCGGGAAAGGGCAGAAACCAGAGCCGCAGCCATGGTAACGCCCGCCGAAGGGCCATCTTTGGGCACGGCCCCCGCCGGGACGTGAATGTGAATATCCGTCTTGTCATAGGGATACTCTATCAGTCCGGAAGCCCGGGAGCGGACAAAGCTCAGGGCAGCCTGGGCTGACTCCCTCATCACCTCTCCCAGTTGGCCGGTCAGGAGCAGGGTGCCCTTCCCCGGCATGATGGTGACCTCGATGCTGATGATGTCGCCCCCCATTTCGGTGCGGGCCACTCCGGTGGCCACTCCCACCTGGTCCTTCTCCTCAGCCACCCCCCAGAAGAACTTCGTCGGCCCCAGATACTTCTCCAGGGATTGCACTGTTATGTCATGGCGGGAGGAGTCCCCCTCCGTAACCCGTTTGGCCACCTTACGGCAGATACCGCCGATCTCTCTTTCCAGGTTGCGCACCCCGGCCTCGCGGGTGTATTCCCGGATGATCCCCCGTAAGGCGCCATCGGAAAACCTCAACTGGGCGGAGGAGAGGCCATGCTCCTCGAGCTGTTTTGGCGCCAGGAAGAGCTTGGCGATGTGCAGCTTCTCCTCTTCGATGTAGCCCGACAACTCGATCGTTTCCATGCGGTCCTTCAGGGCGGGGATTATTGGCTCCACGATGTTCGCCGTGGCGATGAAGAGCACCTTTGACAGGTTGTACGGTACATCCAGATAGTGGTCGCTGAACGAGTGGTTCTGTTCGGGGTCCAGCACCTCCAGCAGGGCCGCGGAGGGGTCGCCCCGGAAATCCGTACCCACTTTATCGATCTCGTCCAGCATGAACACAGGGTTTACCATCCCGGCGGTGCGCATAGTCTGGATAATCCGGCCGGGCATCGCTCCGACGTAGGTGCGGCGGTGCCCACGGACCTCCGCCTCGTCCCGGATACCGCCCAGGCTGAGACGTACAAACTTCCTGCCCAGGGCCTCAGCAATGGACTTGCCCAGGCTGGTCTTGCCCACGCCCGGCGGGCCGACAAAGCACAGGATAGGGCTGCGTAGCTTGTTGCCCGCCAACTTGCGGACGGCCATGTACTCCAGCAGGCGCTCCTTGACTTTGGGCAGACCGTAGTGGTTCTTCTCGAGCACCTTGCTGGCCTGCTTTATGTCCATGTTGTCCTCAGTCGCCTTGATCCAGGGGAGGTTTATGAGCCAGTCCACATATGTCCTGACCACCGAGACCTCCGGCGAGGCTTGGGGCATCGCAGTCAGGCGTTCCACCTCGTCCTGGGCCTTCTTCAGGGCCACTTCGGGCATCCCCACCTGGGAGATCTTACCCCTGAGCTCGTTTATCTCCCGGGTGAATGGGTCGGTCTCTCCCAGTTCCTTCTGGATAGCTTTCAACTGCTCACGCAGGAAGAATTCGCGCTGACCTTTGTCGACCTCCTCGCGCACCTTGGTGTCGATGTTGCTCTGGATCTCCAGGACCTCCAGCTCCTTGGCCAGCAGGATGCTCACCTGTTCCAGACGCTTGTGCGGGTCGAACGTTTCCAGGATCTCCTGTCTCTGTTCCAGAGTGAATTCAAGGGTGGAGGCAACGAAATCAGCCAGCCAGCCAGGCTCGTCGATGTTCAGAGCCGCGACATAGGCATCCTCGCTCAGCTTGGGCGACAACTTGCCGCACTTCTCAAACAGCGCCAGGACGGCCCGCATTAGGGCCTCGGTAGGCAGGGGTTTTTCGGTATTTTCCTCAATGGGGTGGGCCCGGACAAAAGGATACGCCTCCCCCTGTATGATCTTGTCCAGCTTCAACCGGCGCTGTCCCTGGACCCATGCCGTCGTTGTCCCATCGGGAAGCCTCAGCACTTTGGCTATGATGCCCTCGCAACCTATGGAATACAGACTATCCGACGTCGCTTCGTCGACATTGGGTTGCCTGCGGGCGACAATCGCTACTGGCCTCTGGTTCCCCCATGCTTCCTCGACCGCCCGCACTGATGCCGGCCGCCGGACCAGCAACTGGGAGATCATGCGCGGGAACAGAACGGTATCCCTTCGAGGCAACAGGGGAAGAGTAATAGCTCTGCGAGATTGACGTTTGTCCAAAAGCAACTCCTAACGAAGCGGATGATATGAAGGCATCGGTGGCAAAGGCAGGAATTCCGAATCATCCCTAGTTTAGCATGCAGCATGGGCGATGGCAATTGCTGAAGCTACCCATCCACCGCCCGCTGAATCCTGGCAAAGTAGCACCTTCTTCACCAGGCTGGGGAGATTGTGAGGGATTTTGGTGGTGGATTCAGGCTACCATTCGCACCCGGTCCCGGTCGTTGCGCAGGGATAAGTCTTGTCCAATCTCGGCAAAGGCGCCGTGCCCGCGCGCAGCACGCAGGGGCGTCGCCGTCGCCGTCACGACCAAAACACGGAGCGGGGGGCCTAGAAAATGAGGCGGAGAACGTACGGGATAGCTATGAGGATGAGGATCGCCGCCAGGGGTGTGAGGTCTAATATGCCCACCCTGGGCACGATGCGACGCAGAGGGTTCACCAATGGCTCGGCAATGTGCCGCAAGATGACGAGCGCGGGGTTATCCCGCCGGATGGGGAACCAGGAGATCAGGCTCCAGGCCACAATGCAGTATATGAGGACCTGAGTGAGAACGCCTACGTAGGCCAGAACGAATCGCATGATCAAACCTATTCTATGGGCCGAGCCGAGCGTTGTCAAACGTGCCGCTACGGTACCCCCCGGCGAAACGCGCCCTACCCCCAATTACATATCTCCACGGCAGTTCCGCGGGAATCCATCATGCCCCCTTGCACGGGGCGCCGCGAGGCATGGAAATAGCCCCCGGCGCTGTCATTCTGACCCTTAGGCGGGCTTAGCCCCTTCGGCGCCTCTTCGCTTCGCTCAGGGCTACGGCTCAGGGCTTCGGCCCGCAATAGCAAACCGCGGCTATTTTCGCGGGAAGCTCCTAACCCAGACAAGCTGGAACCAGGACCATTTTACCGTCCCGGTGCATCGGGAAGAACGCCGGGAACACAAAGGGAACCCAGAATTCTCCGCGCCCTCCGCGTGCTCTGCGGTGTTCCGATGAATCGGAATGCCATTTCGCGCCAGATCTTAGACTTAAGGGACTAAGAATCTATCTCAAAATGCCGTAGGTCGGGTTTCCCAACCCGACTGCGCTGGCAGGTTAGGAAACCTGCCCTACAGGGGCAGATACCGGCCAGTGCTCTGCTCTAGCACGCGAGTGTAGCGCTGGCCTTTTTGAGAT
>JACQTY010000119.1 GCA_016210545.1 Chloroflexota bacterium | reverse complement strand
GCCGTAGGTCGGGTTTCCCAACCCGACTGCGCTGGCAGGTTAGGAAACCTGCCCTACAGGGGCAGATACCGGCCAGTGCTCTGCTCTAGCACGCGAGTGTAGCGCTGGCCTTTTTGAGATAATCATTAAGAATCCGCCACCCGTTGAATCTCGCAAG
Source organism: Chloroflexota bacterium (assembly GCA_016210545.1). Lineage (GTDB taxonomy): Bacteria > Chloroflexota > Dehalococcoidia > JACVQG01 > JACVQG01 > JACVQG01. The sequence goes on along the minus strand of JACQTY010000119.1, from coordinate 15,406 downwards.
AGAGGAACTTCTTTCACCTCGCAGGTGCAACATTCGGAGCTCGGACGGTCTGGGACAGCGCCCGGTAGAAACACCCACAAACCGTCATTCTGGCGAAAGCCTGTCCCGTACCTGATAGGGGAGCTAGAATCCAGCGAAAATCCATGAGGCATAGATTCTGCCGACTCGTCGCGGCGCTGGAATGACATGGGACGCCGCCGCTACGTTGGGATTAGTTGCCTCTTGTCCGGGCAAGCCTTTTGGGCTCAGTCCGGCCATGTACTGGGTCAGATTCTCTTGTAGGGCCGAAGCCCCTGTACCCCCCCATACTCACGCCAACATGCGTGGGGGTATATGAGAACTCCCCATTGAAGCAATTTCTCGGTGGACTACGGTCATGTCGAGTCACCTGGGGGTTGGCTCCCGTGACTCCGGACTTGCCCCCGGGCAGCCATCCTCGCCGCTGCCGCCGCTCTTGCGTCGGCGCAGAAACACGGCAAGGGCCCCCAGACCTATCAGCGCCAGCGCCGCGGGCACTATGATCAGATAGGCTGGACGGGTCAGGTTTTGAATAAAATAGCTTAGAGCGTGTCCTGTCAACACCCCGCCGGACATGTACAGTAGGTTCCACAGCAGGTTAGCCAGACCGATGAACAGCAGGAAAGCGAGAAACGGGATGCGCAACAGGCCGGAAACGATGGATGTGACAGGCATAGGCATTGGAAGAAAGCGGCCAACCAGCACGGCCACCGGCCCCCACTGCCGGATGCGAGGATGGAGCCTGTTCAAAGACGTCTCATCCAGGCGGACGAGCCGGCGGAACCGCCCCAAAAAGCGTAGCAGGCCGCGCCTTGCCAGCCAGTAAACCACGGAAGCCCCTATCATGCCCCCGCCAATATTGACAGGCACCATCCACAGGACCATCAGGTCGCCCTGGGACAGGCGGACCCCGGCGTACACAAAAAGGCCGCTCAGTATGAACGGGAACGGGACGCCGAACTCCTCGAGGATGAAGAACGGCAGCAACAGATAGGGCCTTTCCAGCGAGGCCCTCAGCACCCCTCCCATGAACTCCACAATTGCCGCCAGGTCCAATTATTTCCCTCTGCTGCCGGACATTACGCAAGTGACAGGGGAAAAGTATCACCACAACCTGACACGCGCCCGCAGCTTCCCCTGTTTTTCGCTTATCCACAGGTTGACCGAATCAGGTATCGGCAAATAGCGCCAGCGAATATTCAAGGTCCGGGTGTGGCACACAAACACCCTGTCAGCCACTCTGGACAACTCGGCGAGAGACGTCTCAAATTCAGCCACTGAGGGGAGATAGTCCAGCACAAAGCTGACAAAAGCAGCGCCGAAACGGCCATCAGGGAACGGAATGCTTCTCACGTCGGCGACGCAGCCGCCCTCGGGGCAGTCCTCCAGCACCCCGGGGTCGACGTCGATGGTGACATCCCCTCCGGTGTACACTTTTATGCGGTTATTGCCCGGACGGCCCACGACCAGCAACGGCTTGCCGACAGAGGCCGCAAAAGCCTTGGCCTGACGGAACTTCCTTCGCCGGTCCAGAAACTCCGCGGTTATGACCCACACCTGAGACAATAACACGGCCACCGCTGTTCCGGCGGCCCACCATACCCATGACGGCATGTCCATCCTTTCCCTTCGGGCCAGTTTCTCGTTCCATTCTAGTACATCCTCGCTGGAAAGAGAACCCATACGGAATGGACTCTCTCCCACACATGGCGGCGCATGACCAAGAGCATGGCACGGGGGCCATATCGCCTGGCAAACTCCGCGACTATCCCCCCTTCCTGGCGACGACTACCTGGAAATGGGCGCCCGGCAACAACTCCTGGGTCATTACCCGTAAGTGGCTGTCTTCTATCTCCCGGCCCAGCCCCTCCATTTCAGCTATCCAGCGCGGCTCCTCGAACAACCGTTCAAAGAGCCTCACGTACCACTCGCCGGATGGCCAGAACTCCCCCACCACAACCCTGCCGCCCCGTTTCGTAACCCTGGCGGCCTCGCTCAACGCCCTGCCCCTGGCCTCGCGCGGCATCTCGTGAAGGGCCAGCGAGACTGACGTCTTATCGAAGCTCTCGTCGGCGAAAGGGAGCGCCTCGACGGAACCCCTTACCACATACAGCGGACACCCCTTCGCCTTGCCCTTTGCCCTGCGCGTCATCTGACCGGTCAGGTCTGCACCTATCACGCTACCGCCGGCGCCAAGCATCCTGGCCATTCTGGAAGCCAGCGCCCCGGTGCCGGAGCAGGCATCCAGTATGACGTCGCCTGGCCGTGGGTCCAACCGCTCACACTCGGCCTGCCACAACCGGTGGAGCTTCAAGCACGGGCTTAACAGGTCGTAGAGAAAAGGGCATTTATAGAAGATAGAAGGCTGAATGTAATAGCCCGGGGGGAGACGCCCTGCAGTTCTTGGCGACAAGGAGGACTCTTTCGGTTCCCCGACAGGCGCAGCCCTGCCAAAGCGAAGCGGAGACTCCGTCTCGGAGGGCGGAGCGAAGGGTCGGGGAACGTAGCACTCCGCGAAGTATGGACTATTCCCATCATAGCCCAGGGGCGTCGGGCAGGCAACAACTTGCTGGGACCTATTTTGGAGGTAATCTCCCACGCCCCCTTGCAGGGGGGACGCGACACAACCTGTTGTTGCGAGCCCTTCGGCGCAGCTCAGGGTGAACTCCGCGAAGTCCCGAAAGGTCGGGACTCCTCGCAAAGACGGATGGGGCTATTTTCCAGGCAATCCGCCATGCCCTTTGCAGCGGGCGCCACGAAGGATGTAAAAGGGCCTCCATGTCACGTGGAGCGCAGGGCGGGCGCCATCCTGAGCTTGTCGAAGGACCCCGACGGGTCGGGGCCGACGCTTCGATCCCGACAAGTCGGGACGCGGCGCTTGCCCGCCTTATTTTCGAGAGCACCGTTCATGCTCGCTTGCGCTGAGCACCGCGAAGGACGTAAATAGCGGCAATGTGGGTCGTAGGGGCGGGTCTCAGACCCGCCCAGGGCAGACACGGGGGTCTGCCTTTCTCTGGGACGTCAGTGACGTCGCCGGCGGCGAAAAGGGTCTCAGACCCGCCCAGGGCAGGCACAGGGCCTGCCCCTACGATAGGCGCAACTATTTTCCAGAGAAACACCATGAGCTACGCTCGCAACGCAGATATGAAAATGGCTATTTTATGGGGAATGACAATGCAAAGACCCCGGGGCTCGCCAGCGTATTTGTTGACAGTCAGGCTCTCACGTTGCTATCATGAGGCTAATAACAAGACCCAAAGAGTAGCTATGCCAAGAACACTGGACAGCATAAATAGCCCCCAGGACTTGAAGAAGCTGGCCCGCGAGCAGCTTCCGCAATTGGCTCGGGAGATAAGAGAAGAGCTGGTCAGCATTGTCACCGGCACCGGCGGCCACCTGGCATCAAACCTGGGAGTCGTGGAACTTACACTGGCGCTGCACCGGGTGTTTGATAGCCCGAGGGACAAGATCCTGTGGGACGTGGGCCACCAAAGCTATGTTCACAAACTGATCACGGGACGCAGGGAACGTTTTGATACCCTGAGGCAATACGAGGGACTGTCCGGGTTTACCGACCGACGGGAGAGCGTCCATGACCCTTTTACGGCCGGACATGCCAGCACGTCCATCTCCGCAGCCCTGGGTATGGCTACGGCGCGGGACATGGCGGGTGAAAACAATCACGTCATAGCCGTTATCGGAGATGGCGCCATCACGGGCGGCATGGCCCTTGAAGCGGTAAACCAGGCCGGGCATCGGGGCACGCGCCTGCTGGTCATATTGAACGACAACGGGATGTCGATCTCCCCGAACGTCGGCGCCCTGGCACGATTGATGAACCGCCTGTCTGTCGATCGTAGATACCATCGGGCCAAGACCGGAGCTCGAGAGGTGGTAAGCAAACTTCCGCTGGGCGCCCGCATGTGGCGGCTGGCGGAATGGATGAAGGTCAGCCTTGGCGGAACGGTCTTGCCCCGGGCATTCTGGAGTCAGCTAGGGTTTACCTACGTAGGCCCCATCGATGGACATGACGAGGCTGAACTGGAACGGGTCCTGGCCCTTGTGCGGGAAACATATCACCGTCCCACCATGGTCCATGTGATTACCACCAAGGGGAAAGGTTACGAACCCGCCGAGGACGATTGCATTACGTTCCACGGGGTCCCACCCCGGGGCCACTCCCACAGCGAGCACCCCACCTATAGCCAGGTGTTCGGACGGACTCTGGCGAGGCTCTTTCACGACGATCCTCGGCTGGTGGCCGTCACCGCTGCTATGCCCGGCGGCACCGGACTGAGCCAGGTCGCCAGGGAGTTCCCGGCCCGGGTATTTGATGTGGGGATCTGTGAACAACACGGTGTTACGTTTGCCGCCGGTCTGGCTTCCCAGGGATACATCCCTGTCGTCGCCATTTATTCAACTTTCCTTCAACGGGCCGTTGACCAGGTCATCCACGACGTTTGCATCCAGAACGTCCCGGTTGTGTTTGCCCTTGACCGCAGCGGCATCGTGGGGGACGATGGGCAAACGCACCAGGGCAGCTTCGACCTTTCCTACCTGTTGCCCATTCCTAATCTGGTGGTCAGCGCGCCCAAAGACGAAAACGAGCTTCAGCACCTGCTCTTGACAGCGACCAGGTGCTCGCGGCCTATGGCCATCCGCTACCCCCGAGGCTTCGGGACGGGGGCCCCGCTTGATCCTCAGCCCAAGGAGTTGCCGATAGGCAAAGGGGAATTGCTCCGCAGCGGCAAAGATGTGGCGATCGTCGCCATAGGCGCAATGGTACCGGCGGCCGTGGAAGCTGCTGATATTCTGGACGGCCAGGGGATCTCGGCAACAGTCGTGAATGCCCGGTTCGCCAAGCCCCTGGACTCGGAGCTCATCCTCGAAGCAGCCCATGCCGCCCGGCGAGTGGTCACGGTTGAGGAGAACGCTTTAGCCGGCGGATTTGGCAGCGCGGTCCTTCAGTTGCTCCGCTCGGCATGGCTCCACAATGTTTCGGTGGCAAGCATGGGCTTGCCGGACGAGTTCGTAGCCCAGGGCCCACCGGAGTTGCTGCGCGCCCAGTATGGCCTGGATGCAAACGGCATTGCCCGACAGGTCCTGGACTCCTTCCCGGAATTGGTCGCCCGCCAGACATCAGGTTCCGAGCCAAGAAGAGCCCGTGGCTGACCCCGGCTTGTTCCAGGAATATCGGGCCGCGCTGCGAGATGACCTCTCTACCCTGTTGAACGCCTCCAATCCCATCTTTTCCATGCTGCGCTACCACGTGGGCTGGACTGACGAGCAGGGAAGGCCCACCGCAGCCGAAGGCAAAATGTTGCGGGGAGTCCTCTGCCTTGAGGCGGCGGCAGCGACCGGCGGGGATTACACACGGTCGCTGCCGGGTGCATCGGCAGTGGAGTTGGTCCACAACTTCTCGCTCATCCATGATGACATCGAGGACGCTTCCCCGGTCCGTCGGCAGCGGGCCACAGTGTGGAAGATCTGGGGGCATCCCCGGGCCATCAACGCGGGAGATGCCATGCTGGTGCTGGCGCACCTCGCCCTGCTGAACCCTCGCCGCCACGCCACGCCCCAGAAGCGGCTAATCCGCGCCCTGGCAGTCCTGGACGCCGCCTGTCTTGAGCTATGCCTCGGCCAGGAACTGGACCTGTCTTTTGAAACCCGCCTGGGCCTGACCATTGATGATTACCTTGGCATGATCTCCCATAAGACGGGCGCCCTGTTCGAAGCATCTCTCCTTCTGGGGGCAAGCCTGGCAACCATAGACGAACGCATCATCCGTGGCCTCGGCGCCTTCGGGAGAGACCTGGGCCTGGCCTTTCAGCTCCAGGACGATGAGCTTGGCATCTGGGGCGATGAGGCAGTGACGGGCAAATCGGCCACCTCTGACATATACGAAAAGAAGAAAAGCCTGCCGATTATCTATGCTCTGGGAAAGGCTGCAGGCGCGGAACGCCAGCGGCTGCGAGACATCTATCAGAGGGAAGAACTGGGACCCGCGGAGGAAGCCGTAATACGCCAGATACTGGATAGCGTGGCGGCACGCGCATTTACCCGCTCGGTTGCGGAGAAGTATTTCCGGGCGGCCCAGGCTGAGTTGGACGGTCTCGGCCTCCCTCCCGGGTCCACACGAGAGCTAAGAGAGACCGTCTTGTCTCTTCTGGAACGTAAGGCCTGAGAGATCGCCGACTGCTCAGTCTACCGGCGACCTATCTCGACTTCACCAGAGTCAGGAACTCCGCTCGGGTAGCAGTCTTCTGCCGGAACAGGCCCCGGGTAGCAGAGGTGATAACATTGCTCCCCGGTTTCTTGGCGCCCCGCATGGTCATGCACAGATGCTCCGCCTCAATAACCACCGCCACCCCATCCGGCTGTAACGCATCCATGATGCTGTCCGCCACCTGAGTAGTGAGACGCTCCTGGATCTGGGGCCGCTTGGCAAGAATATCCACTACGCGGGCCAGCTTGCTGGCCCCGACCACCCGCCCGTTGTTATTCGGTATATAGCCAACATGGGCGACCCCATAAAACGGGAGGAGGTGGTGCTCGCACATGGAGTAGAATGGAATATCGCGCAGGATAACCATCTCCCGGTGCTTCTCCTCGAAGCCCACCTCCAACTCCTGTTTGGGGTCCTCGTCGATGCCGGCGAAGACCTCCTCGTACATCTCGGCAACCCTGCGGGGAGTGCCCAGAAGTGCGGACCGCTGGCTGTCTTCGCCAATAGCTTCGATGATGTCCCGGACGGCTCTCTCTATCTTTTCTCTATCCACTCTTCTTTGCCGTTACTTTCATAGTATCGGGGTTGACCGTCAGGTAATGGCCCCGGTAGACATACAAGGCAGGCTTGACCTTACCCACATCTAACATGCCATCCTGGCCAAAAGCAGCCTTTTCAAATTGTGCGGCAATGACCTCACCTACTATCCATTCGTGATCGCCATAGGTCTTGTGTCCAACCACGCGGCACTCTTAAACGGCACAGGCGCCCCTGAGGACCGGGGGCTCCAGGGGGATCATCGCCAGCCCAGCGCCGCTGCAACTGCTTCCGCGTCGGCAGGCATCTCCATTGTGGCCTCCGACTGGCTTATGGCGGTGTCCGGGTCTTTCAGTCCCGAACCGGTTACTACGCAGACAACCCGCGTTCCAGTGAAGCTCACGCCCTGCCTGGTGAGCTTCAATAGTCCGGCGAGGGGAGCCGCGGACGCTGGCTCCGCGAAAATGCCTTCCCGGGTGGCCAACAGCCGGTAAGCGTGGAGGATCTCCTCATCGCTGACCATATCAATCAGCCCTCCGGACTCGTCGCGGGCGGCCACCGCCGATTGCCAGCTTGCCGGATTGCCGATGCGAATGGCCGAGGCCACAGTCTGGGGCTTGTCGACGGGGTGGCCGCGCACGATCGGCGCGGCGCCCTCAGCCTGGAAGCCGAACATTTTCGGCCTCCGCTTGGCCCGTCCGCTGGCGTGGTATTCCTTGAAGCCTTTCCAGTAGGCCGTTATGTTCCCGGCATTGCCCACCGGGATGAACAGGTAGTCAGGGGCATCACCCAGTTCGTCGACAACTTCGAAAGCCGCCGTCTTCTGGCCCTCGATGCGGTGGGGGTTGACCGAATTCACCAGGGTAATGGGGCGCGATTTGGTAAGCTGCCGGACTATCTGCAGCGCCTGGTCGAAATTGCCGTCGATAGTCACTATCCTGGCGCCATAAATTATCGCCTGGGCAAGTTTGCCCCGGGATATCTTGCCCTGAGGAACGATCACGACGGTCTGGAGTCCGCAGCGCGCCCCGTAGGCCGCAGCCGAGGCGCTGGTATTGCCGGTCGAGGCGCACATTATGGCCTTGCTTCCCGATTCGACGGCCTTTGCTACCGCTACCACCATGCCCCTGTCTTTGAACGAGCCGGTGGGATTACAGCTTTCCAGCTTGAAATAAAGTTCCACTCCCAACTCTTCACCCAGTCTTACTGAGCGAACGAGCGGGGTACTGCCCTCTCCCATGGTGAGCATCGGCGTTGCGGATGTGACCGGTAGACGGTCTTTATATCTAAGAAGAACACCAACACCCATGAAGATTCCTTCCGCGATACTACTTGCGACTGGTGACCAATCCCGGCGCGCCACAGCGAGCCGGTTGTGAAGGGAGATTAGAGGCTAAGCCAGCCAGCGCTTCCTTCGCTTGTAGTGCTTGACCTCACGATAGCTCTTGCGAGTGCCCACGCCGGAAAGTCCAAAGTAGAATTCCCTTACGTCCTCGTTGTCCGAGAGTTTGCTGGCTGCTCCATCCAGCACCACCCGCCCGTTCTCCATAACATAGCCGTAGTCGGCAATCGTGAGAGCAGCACGCGCATTCTGCTCCACCAGCAGGATAGAGGTCTTTTCCTCGGCGTTTATTCTCTTGACAATATCGAAGATCTCCTTGACCAGGAAAGGGGCCAGACCCAGTGACGGTTCGTCCAGGAGCATAACCTTGGGCCGGCCCATGAGCGCCCGCCCCATCACCATCATCTGCTGTTCCCCTCCCGAGAGGTAGCCGCTGGTCTGATGGCGCAGGTCTTTCAGCTTGGGGAAATAAGTATAGACCATATCCAGGTCTTTCTTGATACCGGCCCGGTCGCCGCGCACGTAGGCCCCTGTCAGCAGGTTCTCCTCAACCGTGAGGTGTTCAAACACCCGCCTCCCCTCCATTATCTGCACCACACCCATCCTCACTATTTCTTCGGGGTTCTTGCGGTCCACCCGCACCCCGTTGAATTCTATGTTGCCGTCCGTGACCTCGCCGTCTTCGGTTTTCAGCAACCCGGAGATAGCCTTCAAGGTTGTGGTCTTCCCGGCGCCGTTGGCGCCAAGCAAGGCAACTATCTGCCCTTCGTTTACCTCGAGAGAAACGCCTTTCAAGACAAGGATAACCTGGCTGTAGATGACCTCGATGTTGTTGAGTTTCAGCATAGTCGGTCCTCTTTCGGCAACCTTTCTTGAATTTTAGGGATATATAATACTGATGTCAACGCGACGGCTCCAGCTATTTCTTAATGCTTCGGGTAAGGAAGTTGACAATCTCCGGCATCGGAGTCCCCGGACCGAATACCCTGGCAATACCCATCTTCTCAAGCTCAGGGATGTCGCTATCAGGTATTACCCCACCGAGTATCACCGTCACGTGCTCCAGGTTGTTCTCTCTGAGGTGATGCATTAAGTCGGATGCGACCTCTTTGTGCCCCCCGATCAGCGAGCCTACGCCTATGGCATCTACATCCTCGTCCAGCGCCGACTTGACAACCTGCTCCGGAAACAGGAACCGGGTGAAGATCACCTCCAAGCCGGCATCCCTCAGACCGGCCGCCACCGTGAGTATGCCACGGTCGTGGGCATCAGTTTCCGACTTCGTAAGCAATATTCTGATTCTATCTTTGTCCATGGCGTTGCCGTGTACACCTCTTTCACGCAAGATCAGTGATTAGCTCAATCCCGGCGATCGGTGTGGAAGAGCAGCCCGGTTGGTCCTCTCCCCCCATTCGAAGGCTCCGCTGCGCGGAGCGTGGAGGAGAGTTAGAGACAGGGCTGCGCCACCCGACCACCCTGTATGCAAAGCTGGACTCACGTCGGGTAGCCCCAGCCGAAGACGTTTTTCAGGACGCCCATCATCTCGCCCATGGTGGCGTCGGCCCTGACTGCGTCCATCACAGATGGCATCAGGTCTCCGCCCCTGGGCCATTCGGACTGTACCTTCTTGGCGACTTCGTCCATGTGGCCCAGCGCCTTCTGCGTCTTGTAGTTGTCCCTCTCTGTTTTCCACTTCTTGATTCTTTCCTTGGCGGTCTTCTCTACCTGCTGGTCTACCGCGAATACGGGGGCGCTGACCTTCTCCTCCGCTGACTGGTACTTGTTGACGCCCACCACAACCTTCTCCCCGGTGTCCACCGCCCGGCGCCACTGGAGCGCATTCCGGGTTATCTCGCCCTTGAACCAGCCCGTTTCCCAGGCCTTCACGTAGCCTATCTCGTCTACCCGTTTGATGAGCTTCATGGCCTCTTCTTCGATCTTGTTGGTGAGCCATTCCACGTAGTAAGAACCGGCCAGGGGGTCGCTCACATTGGCGATGCCCGTCTCGTGGTACAGTATCTGCTGCATTCTGAGGGAAAGGGTGGCCGCTTCCTTGGTGGGCAGGGCCAGCGCCTCGTCGTAGCCTACGGTCCATATGCCGTCGGCGCCGGAGAACACGCCGGCCAGGGTCTCCATGGTCAGGCGGACGACGTTGTTCAGCGGCTGCTGCGCCGTCAGGGAGGAGCCGGCGGTCTGGAGGAACAGGCTGGGCTTCAGCGATTTCGGCTCCTTGCAGCCGAACCGCTCCTTGTTGATCTTGGCCCACAGCCTGCGGAACGCCCGGAATTTGGCGATGGTCTCGAAGAAGTCCGGCGTGAGGGATATCTCGTGTCCGAACCTGCCCACGAACTTGTCCGGGTCCACGCCCGCCCCGATGGCCTCCTCGGTGGTGGCTATGTGGGTTGCCAGGATAAAGGCTATCTCCTGAATAGAGTTAGCCCCGGCCTCTTCCATGTCATATGCCTGGAGGGCCATCGGCCGGAACCGCGGCATGTGTGCGGAGGTGTGCTTGATAAGCTCCGTCACCACCTTGAGGGCGTCCTTGGGCCGGAAGCTGCACGTGTCCCAGTGCCACTGGCACCACGGGAAGTTCCAAACCGTTCCCCGCAGCTCCTCCTGATTGTAGCCCATCCTCTCGGCAAGCACAGTATACATAGCTACGGCGGGCAAGGCCCCCTGGACGGTGCCCAGGAAGACGATCAGCTTGTCCAGCGGCAGGCCGCCGAACAGTATCTCGAAGTCCTTTATGGTGGCTACCGATGAGCCGCACTGCCCGATCCGGCTGCGGGCGGCGGGATGGTCGGGGTCGTAGCCTCCCTGAGAAGCGATATCGAATATGGCGAAGTAGACGGGCAGCCCCAGGTAGGAGGCCATGCCCTCCTTAGTCAGAGCGTCATACCTGGCCCGGGTGTCCTCCGGGAGGCCAAAGCCCAGGCCGAACTCGTTGGCCCAGGGACGGAACTGGTAGGCCAGCGGGTAGTTGCCCCGGGTGTAGGGGTATTGACCGGGGAAGGTAACGTCTTCAAGTTTAAGGTCCTTGATGTCGGCGGGGCCATAGACGGCTTTCAGGGGGATGCCGGACGAGGTGGCGCCCCTGAACTCCTGCTCGCCGTAGACGCGGTCGCACTCCTTGTCCCATTCCTCTTCCATCTTCTGCGCCTGCTTCAGAAACTCCTGGCTGAACATACATGCTCCTTTCGGAATATCCTATCGTTCAGGGTGACTAGCCTGTGGAAAGAGCGTGATTGACTGAGCCAATTGTATCCAGATTGGGAGTGGCTGTCAATTGCGGTTATGGAGTGACAATATTTCTCAACTCTCCACCTCTCCGACTCGGAGAATCCCCACAGGTCGGGACTTTGCGGAGTTTACCCTGAGCTGCGCCCAAGGACTCGCAATGACGCGGCACATTTCTTCTGCGGTAATGCATCTGAGTCTAATGCGTCTGTATTAGCAGGCCTTTTCCGCGCCCGGGCAGCTTCCCGCCGGTCAATTTGTGTGCTACAATCTTATCGCCCATGAGTTCCAAGATTCCTGTCCCTGGCAGATGGTCACACAGCGGCTGGCGGAATAGGCCGGTTCCCAGCTTTCTTGTGTTTTCTCTGCTTGCTCTGGCGGTAATGGGTGGCGTGGCCCTCCTTTTTTCCTATCTCACCTCGCTCCCTCTAAGGCAGAATGTGCTGGACCACGCTGTTGAAGAAGCCGAAGATACCTCGCACGAGATCGTGCGCCAGTTGAAGGCAGAAGACCTGGCCGCGCCCATGAGCGGGCAGCGTCTCCAGGCCTTTGACAGCTTCATCCATGACAGTGTGATCGCCTCGGATGTCGCCCGTGTGAAGGTATGGAACAGAGAGGCCAGGATAATCTACTCCAATGATGCCAGTCAAATAGGTGAGGTGCACCTGGACAACAACGACCTTCGCCGGGCGCTTGGGGGAAACGTTGCCCGTAAGATTGCCAACCTGAGCAAGACCGAAAACGAAAAAGACAGGGGGATGGGACCTCTCATGGAGGTGTACATACCCCTCAGGTTCCCCGGTTCGTCCGAGCCGCAAGGCGCTGTGGAGGTCTACGAGCAATACGGCCCTTTTGAGGAGCTGATTCAGAGCCAGCAGCGGGTGGTTTTTGGCGCCAACATGATCGGTCTGGTTATCCTTTACTCGACCTTGCTGGTCATAGCCTTCAACACGTTTAGACGCATGAGAAGGCAAGAACTCATTCTGGCCCAACGGGAGCAGGAGGCCAAGTCGGCGGCGCAGTTGAACGTGACCATGCTCAACGAGAGGGCCAAGATCATCGAGGACGGGGAGCGGCAAAAGGGGAGACTGGCCGATCTGACGCTGGCGCTGGCGCTGGCCGAAGGTTCCCCCGGCCCTATCGAAATGGGACGCGAGTTGCTCAGTCTCGTTCAAAAAGAGGTGGGCGCGGAGTTCGCCACCCTTACGCTGGTGGAACCCGACGGCCGTCTGGGCCAGCGGGTGGACAAGTTCCAGAATATGGCGCCCTTCCATGTCCTGGCCCACCCGGGCGGTCTATGTGAGGCCATCATCAAAACGGGCCGCAGTCAATATATTACCGACACCCTGGGGAACCCCAGGGCTAACCCCGCGCTGGTGGCAGCCGGGATCCGCTCCTACATAGGTCTGGCAATTAGGGCGGAGGACAAGCTGGAAGGTATCCTATTCTTCCACTCCACCAGACCCGACGCCTTCGCCGAAGACAAGTCCTTTCTGGAGTCTTTCGCCAGCATCTGCGCCATGCCGTTGCAAAGATCGAGGCTCCTGTCCTACATAGAGAACGCCAAGCAGGAACTGGAAGCCGTCTTCGACGCCATACCCAGCGGGGTGGTGTTGATGGATGAGGACCGCCATGTGCTGAGGGCTAACCGGGCGTTTGCCAGGCTGGTGAGCCTGCCGGTTGAGAAGGTGATAGGGCCCACGGTGTGCAAGCTGCTCCATGGAAAGGACGAGCGGCTACACAGGTGCCCACTGGACAGGGCGTTCGTCGGATCGACTAACGAGGTGATAGCCTTTAAGGAGCCTCACCTGGGCAACATCATGCTCAGTGTGAGGACCTATACGACGGAAGACTCCTCGAAGCAGCCCCATCGCTTTGTCATGTTCTTTTCGGTGGTTCCCGGGTAGGGGAGAGGCGCCCCGTCACAAGGGGGCAGTGCGTTTCTGCTACGGCCCAACCGCCGCCAGTTTTTGCGTCGCCGCCTTGAGCCGCTTGAAGCATCTCTCTTTGCCCAGGACCTCCATAGTCTGGAACAGAGGCGGCGCCGCGGTGCGTCCCGTGGTTGCGGTCCGCAGCAGGCCAAAGAAGTCGCCAGTCTTGACTCCAAGCTCCGCCGACAGGGGACGCAACAGGCCTTCCAGTGTGGCCGCCCCGAAATCCGTCAGGTCCGCCAGCCTCTTGATGGCGGTCCCCAGGTAAGAACGTGACTGTTCGGCGGTCAGATGTTTCCCCAGAAGAAGCTTTGGATCGTAGTCCAGGTCATCCACAAAGAAGAACTCCGCCAGTTGCACCAGACCCTCGTCCTGCGCCGTCCTGCCTAGCGTCCGCGCCCTGTCCTGGATCAGGGGGATGATCTTGAGCAGATAGTCCCTGTCCAGGGGACGCTTCATCCCGACAGGTCGGGACAGGCCGTTCCTGGCGTCCTCCAGGTAAGGCAATGCCCTATCGGCCAGGTCTGCCGGAGTGAGCTGCCTTATGTAGGCGCCGTTCATCCAGTTTAGCTTCTCTATGTTGAAGATGGCGCCCGTTTTGCCTATCCGTTCCAACGAAAAGCCCTTTATCAGAGCTTCACGGTCGAACAGTTCGGTGCGGTCGTCCAGCGACCAGCCCAGCAACGCCAGGAAGTTGATCAGGGCCTCCGGCAGGTAGCCCATCTCCTTGTACTCCAGCAGCCCGGTGGCGCCGTGCCGCTTAGAGAGCTTGGACCGGTCAGGGCCAAGGATCATGGGCAGGTGGGCAAACTCGGGGTGCTCCCACCCCAGGGCCTCGTACAGCAGGCAGTGCCGTGGGGTGCTGGACAGCCACTCCTCGGCCCTCATGACATGAGAGACCTCCATCAGGTGGTCGTCGCAGATGTTGGCCAGGTGGTAGGTGGGATAGCCATCAGACTTTAGCAGCACGAAGTCGTCCAACGTGGAGTTTTCGAAGGTTACGTCGCCCCAGATGTTGTCGTGGAACCGGGTCTCCCCATCCAGCGGCATTTTGAAGCGCACCACCGGTACGATCCCCTGGGAGTCCATGAAGCTCTGCTCTTCCAGGCTCAGCTCCCGGCAGTGCCGGTCGTAGCCTGGCGGTTTGCCCAGCCGCCGCTGCTCATCCCGCATCTCTTGCAGGCGCTGGGGAGAGCAGAAGCAGTAGTAGGCCTTGCCCTCGGTCACCAGACGCTGGGCGGCCTCCTGGTAGATGGAAAGGCGCTGCGACTGGAAGTAGGGACCGTAAGGACCTCCCACCTCCGGCCCCTCGTCCCAGTCCAGTCCCAGCCAGCGCAAGCTTCCCATTATGGCCTCCACCGCCCCCTCTACCCTGCGTTCCTGGTCAGTATCCTCGATGCGAAGAATGAACTTGCCGCCGGAGTGACGGGCGAACAGCCAGTTGAAAAGAGCGGTACGGATGTTCCCGATGTGCGGGAATCCGGTGGGGCTGGGGGCATAACGGACACGCACGGGTCTTCTTTCGTTCAATTCTGCCTCTTCAAGGTTTTCTGCTATTTCCCCTGGACTCAGGGGGGACCGGGATTGCCCAACTGAGTGAAAATGAGCGTTTTTGATGCCCTGTTGGTGACTGCCCGCCACCTAACTGCATCAGCTATTTTATCATGGAAGGACTGCCTGCGACTATGAGTGAACTCCCAGACCCTATCTGCAGACACTGAACAAACTCACATAGCACAGATTGCAGTATCACGATTGACGACGGGCCTGCCCACCGGGGCCACTCAGACACGTTTCAGAGCGGGAGCACGCGACTTGTGAGCCCAGCGTCTTGCCAATTGGATTCCTGCATGGTTTGGGATTTGATATTTGAGATTTGTGCCGTGTTCACGCTCACAGGTATTGAGCCGGCTCACCGGTGAGCCGTTCCAGCCCTTGCCTGAGTTCCGGCGGCAGCGGGGACGTGAACTCGGCGAACTCGCCCGCGCCGGGTAAGCGAAGCTTGAGGTAGCAAGCATGCACAAACTGTCTTTGAAGGTAGGGAGTCTTGACTCCGTAGGTGGCGTCGCCCACCACCGGAAACCCGATGGCGGCAAAGTGGACCCTGATCTGATG
>JACQTY010000126.1 GCA_016210545.1 Chloroflexota bacterium | reverse complement strand
GTTCACTATGCTTAAGCCGTCGCGCATCAGTCTTTCTCATGCCTCAATATTAACATATTGAGGTGAATATGTCCATACTATTATGAGACGATTAGTAATATCAATGATGGCATTTCTTAGAGTTGGGTTATCAAACGGCGTGCAGGCAACCTTGACCAGTTCTGCCGTGGCCTTCTTCAACTGTTCTGCGGTTGGCGCTTCTGTTTTGAATATCTCCTGAGCCTTTTCAATTTGCCTGTCGGGGTCAGTGGCATCCAGAAGTCTATTTATCAATTCCTTCAGGGACTTGCCCCCGGCTACGTTCTTGATCTCCTGCCTGTCTCTGTCATCAATTTCCCTGTCCAGGGCAGCGAGGCTGCCGGCAACGGAGGTGAGGGTGTCTTCATCCCTGCCGCCAAGGGCGACCAAATGAATCAGCTTGTCGAAAGGTATGCTTTTCTTCCGTTCCAGAGGCCTGGTATCGGTCTTATCGTTTTCGCAGACACCAACTGCATCCACAATCACGAAATGGGTCTTGGCAGGGGCATCAGGGGTTACGGCGTTGAAATCGGTAGCTGAAATTGTCCTGGTGCCGCGCCCTTTCATCTGTTCAAAGTAAGCCATTCCACATAGAATTGAAATTATGGTAAGATAGGCGTAGTGTTTACCGGCATCGTCGAAGAAGTAGGCGTGCTGAAGTCTTTCAGCCCCGACACGTCGAGGCTAACGGTGTCTGCCCGGAAGGTCCTGGGAGGAACGAACCTGGGGGACAGCCTTTCGGTGAACGGCGCCTGTCTCACCGTGACGTCCTTGGCGGCAGACAGCTTCACAGTGGAGGTCATGGCAGAGACCCTTCGCCGCACCACTCTTGGCCAGATGCATCCGGGGGCCGCCGTGAATCTGGAAAGGGCGCTGACCTTCTCCAGCCGTGTGGGCGGCCATCTGGTGCAGGGACACGTGGACGCTACCGGGCGTCTCCGTTCTTTTGCTGCAGAATCCGGGGCTACCTTAGCCCGGTTCTCGATTCCGCGAGATCTGGGGCGCTATGTGGTAGAAAAAGGGTTCATTGCCGTAGAAGGCGTCAGCCTCACTATCGTAGCCTGCGATGCCACCAGTTTCACGGTCTCGCTTGTCGGGTTTACTCGGCAGAACACTAATCTGGGGTCGAAGAACATCGGCGATGTGGTCAACCTGGAGGTTGACATAATTGCCAAGTACGTGGAGAAGCTGGCCCAACCCCGACAGGTTGGGGCTGGCGTGACGATGGAGTTCTTGGCCGAGCACGGCTTCGTCCGCCGTTAGCGCCATCCTCTAAGGAGAAAGCCTATGTCGCTGATTAGCATGGAAGAAGCAATCACAGAGATTCGGGATGGCAGGTTCCTTATCCTGGTGGACGACGAAGACCGGGAGAACGAAGGTGACCTGGTCATCGCCGCCGAAAAGGTAACCCCCGAGGTCATAAATACGATGTCCAAGCACGCCCGGGGCCTCATCTGCATACCCATCACGGGGCAGAGGCTCGACGACCTCCGCATCCCGCTCATGGTACAGGATAACACGTCCAAGCATGGCACTGCTTTCACCGTATCCGTTGAAGCCAAGCACAGGGTGAGCACCGGTATCTCCGCCCATGATCGGGCCGCCACCGTCAAGGCGCTCATCGACCCGACCACCAGGCCCGACGACATAGCCCGTCCCGGACACATGTTTCCCCTGAGGGCCAGGGAGGGCGGCGTACTGGTCAGGGCTGGCCATACCGAAGCGATTGTCGACCTGGCCCGCCTGGCCGGACTCTACCCGGCTGGCGTCATCTGTGAGATCCTCAACGAGGACGGCACCATGGCGCGAATGCCGGCGCTGGAGAAACTATCAGTACAGCTTGGCGTCAAGGTAGCCAGCGTCTCCGACCTCATAGCCTACCGTCGGCACCACGAGAAACTTGTGCAGCGCGTGGCCGAGGCAAGGTTGCCCACCCGGTACGGCGACTTCACAGCCATCGCTTACAAGAGCAGCATCGACGCCGACGAGCATGTGGCCCTGGTGCAGGGCGACGTCAACAATGGCCAGCCTGTCCTCGTGAGGGTACACAGCGAGTGCCTCACCGGGGATGTTTTCGGGAGTATGCGCTGCGACTGCGGCGAGCAGATCGGCCTGGCCTTGCAGAGCATCTCCCGTGAGGGCAGGGGTGTACTGTTGTACATGCGGCAGGAGGGACGGGGCATCGGGTTCCACAATAAGATACGGGCCTACGCTCTCCAGGACAAGGGGTTGGACACGGTAGATGCCAACCGCGCCCTGGGATTCGCCCCGGACCTGCGGGACTATGGCATCGGCGCCCAAATCCTGGCCGACTTAGGGGTGCGCACCATACGTCTGCTTACCAACAACCCCAAGAAGGTGGTGGGGTTGGAGGGATACGGACTGAAGGTAGTAGAGAGCGTTGCCATCATTGCCCCGCCCAACCCGCACAACTTCCACTACCTGGAGACCAAAGAGAAGAAGCTCGGCCACAAGCTGGGAGTCTCCCAGTTGCTCGGTGGCGAGGGCCACGGGGACTAACGACGTAAGTCCTGAATCCTAATCTCTATTAGACCCTGAACAAGGTGGGTCTCGGGCGATTGGGATTTGGTGCTTGGCATTTGGAGCTTAATTCGGAGGGAGGAGCAGTCTATGGGCCAAAAGTTCGAAGGACAGCTACTCGGCCAGGGCCTCAAGTTCGGTATCGTAGTATCCAGGTTTAACGAGTTCATGTCTTCCAAGCTACTCGACGGAGCGCAGGACGCCCTCCGGCGCCACGGCGTAGCCGAGGCCAATGTAGATGTCGCCTGGACGCCAGGCTCCTTTGAGATTCCCTTTGCCGCCAAGAAGATGGCCCAGTCGGGCCGCTACGACGTGGTGATCTGCCTGGGGGTCGTCATCCGGGGCGGTACTCCCCACTTCGACTACATCGCCGCCGAGGTCTCAAAGGGCATTGCCAACGTGGGACTAGAGACAGGAGTGCCTGTCATCTTCGGCGTGATCACAGCCGATACCCTGGAGCAGGGCATCGAGCGGTCGGGGGCCAAGCAGGGCAACAAGGGTTTCGATGCAGCCGTCAGCGCCATCGAGATGGCCAACCTCTCCAGGAGTCTGGGCAAACCGGGCAAGGCCGGACGGTAACGTTCCTGTCATTGGTAATCCCGCTGAATACCCGTTCCCGATGCATCGGGACCGGGGGTCTGGGGGTGTCCCCCAGTACCCATGTCCCCCAAGATTGGGGGATTAGGGGGTTGAATAAGTTCAACGTAATGCTCTCAATCTACGGTGTAAGGCAAGTCATACCACTCGATGCCCCCCAGCTTGCTGGGGGGTGCGTCACTCTGAACGCAGTGAAGAATCTGTGATTGCGCTCTCGCGTGGCTCTCAAATGCCAGCTAAGCATTGGAGTGACAGGAGATTCTTCAGGTCGTCCCGACCTGTCGGGACTCCTTCAGAATGACAGCAGGCGCTCAAATATAGCTCTTGACCATCTCCGCCAGGCCCTTCTCCTTGAGCACTGCCGCCACCTCCTCCACTGGCGCCTCCCGGATGCCTCTTACCGAGCCAAACCTCTGCAATAGCGCCCGCTTTCGCCTCGGTCCGATGCCCGGCACGCTATCCAGCGCCGATCTGACCTCGCTGCGGCTGCGCACCTTCCGGTGATAGGTTATGGCGAAGCGGTGCGCCTCGTCCCGCAACTGCTGCAACAGGAACAGAGCGGGCGAGTTCCGGGGCAGTACGATCGGCTCCGGCTGGAAGGGAACGTAGATCTCCTCATGCTCCTTGGCCAGCGATGCCAACGGAATGTCCAGGCCCAGTCCATTCACCACCTCCAGCCCGGCGTTGAGCTGCCCCTTGCCGCCGTCGACCAGGAGCAGGTCGGGCAGCGAGGCCCATGCCTCCGATTTCTCTTGTCCATCCGTCGGTCCTTCAGCGGCCGAGGCCCGGCGCAGCCTCCGTCGCAACACCTCCTGGAGCATGGCATAGTCGTTGGCCCCTTCCACTGTCTTTATGCGGAAGCGGCGGTAGTCCGATGTCCTGGGCTTGCCGTCCTCGAACACCACCATGCTGCCCACCGCCGATGTTCCCTGAATGTTGGAAATGTCGTAGCACTCCATGCGTCGCGGCGGCCCGGTCAACTTCAGGGCTTCGGCTAGCGACTCCAGGGCGGCGCCCCTGGCCCCGGGTACCGCGAGCTTCTTGATGCGGTACTGTTCCAGCCCGACGCGGGCATTTGCGGCCACCATCTCCAGCAGCTCACGTTTGGGGCCTCGCTGAGGCGTCACCAGCTTCACCGCACCATCCCTTTGCTCCCTCAGCCACCCCTCTATCAGGTCCGAGTCCGCCGGACTGTGCTGTAACAGCAACAGGGGAGGTATGTGGGAGGCTGCGGCGTAGAATAGCTGGAGAAAGCCGGCCATGATACGATCAGGGGTCTCGTCCTGGACGCCGTCCAGGATGAAGGGGTCTCTGCCGAGGAGCTTCCCCTGCCGCACAAAGAAGACCTGTACGTAGGCCAGGTCCTGCGAGAGGGCAAAAGCGATCACGTCGGCATCGCCCAGGTCGGGCACGCTGATCTTCTGCCGTTCTGTGACCGCCTCCACAGCCTGGACCTGGTCGCGGAGGATGGCCGCTTTCTCAAACAGCAGTTTCTCCGCCGCCTGCTCCATTTGCCGGCGGAGGTCCCGCACTATCTTCTCGTTCCTGCCTTCCAGGAAAAGTATGACCTGCCGCAGAGTGCGGTCGTATTCCTCTTTGGTGACCGCTCCGACGCATGGCCCCAGACACCGGTGGATATCGTACTCCAGACAGGCCCTGGGGTCGGCGCCGGTTATCTTTCGAGTGCAGGTGCGGTAGGGGAACAGCCGTTTTATGACGTCGAGGGTCTTGCGCACCGACCAGGCGGAGGCGAAAGGGCCGAAGTAGCGGGCATTGTCCTGCTGCCAGCGCCGGGTGAAATAGATACGCGCCCACGGCTCGTTGAAATCGATCTTCAGGTAGGGGTAGGTCTTATCGTCGCGGAGGCGGACGTTGTAGCGGGGCCGGTGCTTCTTGATGAGGTTGTTTTCCAGGATGAGGGCTTCCTGCTCCGAGTCGGTCACCAAGAAGTCGATGTCCTCGATCTGGGACACCAGCCGCTCTGTCTTGGGGGAAGCGTCAGAGGCGGCCTGATATTCCGGGGGGCCATTTCCAATCTGAACGGGCTGAAGATTGAAATAGCTCCTCACCCGCTGGCGCAGGCTGGAAGCCTTTCCTACGTAGAGGACCTTCCCCTTGCTATCCTTGAAAAGATAGACGCCGGGTTGGGCTGGCAACGACTGGAGCACTTCGTGTATCATCGTCGTCCGTTGGAGCGGCTGCGGTTTTCGGGTTGGTTACCATTACAGCCACATGAGAGGAGGTCATTTGCAGCCCCGACCCGTCGGGGTCCGCCTGACCTCCTCTCGTAAATTATACCCCCCCGACGCGTCGGGGGGGTAATAGCCCAACTTTAGGACATGAGGGTATATCGGCTACTTGGTTTAGAGCTTCCCACGCAGGCGCATACGCTTCCGCATCATGCGGCTCCAGCGGCTGTGTCGGCGCCCTTTGCCCTTATTGTGCTTCTTTTTCCGGGAAGCTTTACCTGAGGTTCCCGCCAAAAGCTACCTCCCCTTTGTGAAACCTAACTCGTTGCGTCCTTGAATCGCGCAAACCTCATTTTAGCATACATGTCGGTGCTTGCCAATGGGTATTGGCCGAGGTGGCCAGGGTCTTTGCGTCATCATGCTGAAGAGGCGCCAGGGGAAAAGAAGGACCGGTCCCTGGCCTCTCAGATACCCTTCCCTTCCCCTTCACGGAGCCTGCCCGAGGCCCGTTCAGGGCCGAAGGCACGATACATCGCGCCCCATGCACCCCGGTCATTCCGAATGGTAGTCGCCAACCCACCTGACCCACGGGGCGGATACGGCGTTGACCAGGCGGCGGTCGGCGGTCCACAGTTCGCAACCGAGAACGGAGGCGACAGCCAGATACTGGGCGTCGTAAGCGCGCGGGCGGTTGTACTCCCGGGCCAGTCTCCAGGCAACGCGTTGAAGTTCGGGTGGGTCTGTGCCCCTGACCGCCAGGTCAAGGAACGTGTCAAACGCATTCTGTCCCTCGTCGGCTGATATCCGGCCAAAGTGGACTTTTTCTCTGAGCACAGACGTGACTTCGGCGAAGAAGAGCGGCGCGGTGACGATGTCTATTTCCGCATCTACCCAAGAGTCCCATGCGGCCTCGGCGCGATCGCTGAGATCCTCGGGCAAGAGCAGCGATAGCGCTAGACTGGCATCCACGCACACTTGCCCGTTCATCGTGCTGGGGGTTCTCGGTAATACTCGGGGTGCGACGCGCGCGACTCATCGAGGGCAGCCAGGACGTCGATAGTGCCTCCGATGCGGCGGGCAATTCGTTCCCTGATTGCCTTCATCCGCTGCAGGACGTCGCCCTGGCTGGCTGACCTTCTTCCTTGCTGGGTCGAGACGAACAGAGCGAGGTCTGCCCTGCGCACAAAGAGCTGATTGCCCAGTTTCTGTGCGGGCAGCTTGCCAGCCCAAATCCAGCGGCGGACCGTCTCGGTGGTGCGGCCTACGGCTCTGGCCGCTTCTCTGACTGTTATAAGGTCTTTGGAATCTACAACCATCGCTATCTCCAAGGCAAATGATGATGTAGTAGTCTACACCACTATTATGGCAAGAATTGGCAGGCGGGTCAAGTACGTTGGCAGCGGGTGCGCTATCGGGAGAGAGTCAGGGCACGATGCATCGTGCCCTACCGGCCTGAGTATCCAGGATGTGACCCGCGGGACTCGCCCAGCATGGTCAAGCGCGCTGGCTGTGGATGTGTTGTCGATGGAGCACCGGAGCAAAATGCGGGAGATTCTCTTGTTGCCTCCGCGTGCCAGAGCTAAAATCCGCCGCCTCTCCAATCTACTCAAATCGAAAGTTCTTTCACCAGCTTGGTGCTACACTCGCCTTTGGGGCCGAAGTGTCGGCCTCCCTTTGCTAAAGAGCCTCCCTGAGCCTGTCGAAGGGG
>JACQTY010000124.1 GCA_016210545.1 Chloroflexota bacterium | reverse complement strand
TCGCTTCACTCGCAATGACGGGGGTTGTTTGTTTTCAGAGCAGTAACCGCGACCAATGTCCCACAACCCCGAAATCCCCCTGTGTCCAGCAACCCAGGATATGGGTAAGGGTCAGTTTTCCAAAGGGGGAGGAAGGCCCAACAGCCGACGCCTCTTGTTGGAGCAGAGCTTCTTGACGGCGGCGGACTAAGGTTATCGCGGATGGCCTGCGCTGACATATGCCAGACTCACTACATGTCAAGTTATTTGAGGGACACTAGACTAGCCAGTTCTCCCATTCTCATCGCATCGTTCCTGACCCTCGCCTGGTTGTCTCGCATGCTGTCTAGAACGCACCGCAAGGTTAGTTCTCCTGTCGGGGTGAGGGTGCTTTGCTGTCCAGATCGTACCATTGATAATGTTATCCCGAGAAGCCTATTTTGGACAAGAGTGTAATTGGGTATGAAGTACGGTCGTCTGCCCGCTCGTTATGTAGTCCAGGTTACAGAAAGCTCCGCCGCCTGCTGGTATTGTTGTGGTGTAGCGGCCTCGTCAAGAGGCGTGGCCTGAATAATTCGTACCATTCCCCAGGCTACCTTCTCGACAATAATTATCTTGAAGCCGCTGCGCTGGACGAGCGCCACGATGTCTCGATTGAGGCGGGCGCCGTATGCCAGCCGGGTGAAACCGCTGAGCAGGGCCTGGAGACACGCCAGCGAGCGGTTGTGTGAACGGGTGAACTCCAGGAGGAGCAGCCTGCCGCCAGGCTTGCATACGCGCCTTATCTCTTCCAGGGCCTTCACGGGGTCCGGGACGACCATAAGGATAAACGAACCAACGACCGTGTCGAACAGACTGTCATGAAAGGCGAGGGCGCGTATGTCCATGACAAACGGGGACGCAGCGACGTCTTGTCGGGCGCACGCCCTCGCCGCGGCCTGGGCGAGCATCCTGGGGCTTATGTCCACCACGGCGACCTGTGCGCCAGGGGGGTAGAAGTCGATGTTCTTGCCGGTGCCGGCGCCGACGTCCAGTATTCTGCCTGGCGGCGCGTTTCCCCACAGTCGGCGCCTCCACAGTCTGTAGTAGAGGCGCTCGGGGATTGCATCCCAGGCGTCGTAAGAAGGAGCTATCCTGTCATACTTGGTGCGGATGTCGTTTCGCCTTTTCGTCACGGGCATGTGGACTCTCTTTGCGACTCGCCATGTGGTCCGGATCAGAAGCTCAGGAAAGGTGCGAACCCATTGTAGAGTCGCCGACCGGGGAATGCAAACCCGCTTACCGGAGATACAAACCGGGGACGCCCGGCTGGTCTGCATGCAACAGGGAAACGGGTGAAGAAGAGGCGAAAATGGGCTACACCTACGACCTGATTGTGATCGGAGCAGGTTCGGGAGGACTTACTGCGGCGGGATTTGCCGCTCAATTGGGGGCGCGGGTGGCGCTGGTGGAGAAACACCGCATCGGTGGAGACTGCCTGTGGACGGGCTGCGTACCCAGCAAGACGCTGTTGAAGGTGGCTAAGGTTGCCCATCAGATGCGCACGGCTGACCGTTATGGGCTTAGCTCGGTGGAGCCTGATATTGACCTGGGCAAGGTTATGGCCCATGTGCAAGCCACCATGGAGGGCATATACCAGGATCATTCGCCAGCCTTGCGAGAAAACGGCATCGATGTCTTTGATATGGAGACAGGCCGTTTCGTTGACCCTCACACTGTGGCCGCTGGCGATACCAGGCTTACGGGACGCAAGATACTGATCACCACCGGCGCTCATCCTTTCATCCCGGCCATCCCTGGCCTGGATGGCATGGACTACCTGACATACGAGAGCATCTGGAAGCTCAATGTCCTGCCTCGCCGCCTCATAGTAGTAGGCGGGGGACCCATCGGTTGTGAAATGGCTCAGTCGTTTCGCCGCCTCGGGGCGGAGGTTACCATTGTGGAGGGCGGCGACAGGATATTGCCCGGCGATGAACCCGCCGCCTCCCAGGCGCTGACGGACGTATTCGCTGCTGAGGGCATCGATGTGCGCCGGAAAGTCGTCGTGGAGCGTGTCTGGCAAGACAAAAACGGCATTCACGTCGCCGCCGGCGCCAAGCTGCTGGCCGCAGATGCTCTGCTGATAGCGGTGGGGCGCCGCCCCAGCGTGGACGGTCTCGATCTGGAGAAGGCCGGCGTGGCCTATAGCGCCAAAGGCATCGAGGTGGACGACCACCTGCGCACCAGTCAGGGCCATATCTATGCAGCCGGCGACTGCGCCAGCGCCTATCAGTTTACCCATTACGCCGGGTGGCAAGCATTCATGGCGGCGCGCAATGCTTTGTTGCCCGGCGCCTCCAGGGGCGTCAGCGACCGGGTGCCGTGGACTACGTTCACAGATCCTGAAGTTGCTCACGTAGGCTTCACCGAGGACGATGCGCGAAGCAAGCTGGGCAATGCCGTGATGACCTGCGAGTGGCCTATGGACCGGGTCGACCGGGCACGGGCCGAAGGGGACGCCGCGGGTTTTCTGAAGCTGGTGCACAAGAAAGACGGGACGTTGCTGGGGGCTACCATTGTGGCCGGCAGGGCCGGCGAGATGCTGCACGAGTGGGTCGTCGCCTTGGAGCGGGGCCTGAAAGTAGGCGACCTGGCGGGGATTATCCATGTCTACCCTACCTATTCCACAGCCAGTATGCAGGCGGCCGCGGCTATCCGCGTGGAGCAGTTTCTGAGGGGTATTTCGGGAAAAGTAGCTCGCGGCCTCGTCGGTTTGATGAGATGAAGGGAGAAGACTTGGTTGTCCAATTGAGACAAAGGGTGCGGGACCACATATTTCAGGAAATTACGCGGAGCCTTTGCCCGGAATGCCGCCGGGTGATTGACGCTCAGGTGCTGGTCCGAAAAGGTGCGGTTTATCTGCGAAAGCACTGCCCCGAGCACGGCTGGCACGAGGCGTTGGTCTCGTCCGACGCCGGTTGGTATCTGGCGTCCCTCAAATACAATAAACCCGGGGCTATCCCTTTCACCTTCGCCACCGAGGTTGAGCGCGGCTGCCCCTTCGATTGTGGCCTCTGCCCGGAGCACCAGCAGCACACCTGCCTGTCCCTTATCGAAATCACCAGCCGGTGCAACCTGGCCTGCACCACCTGTTTCGCCGACGCTGGCGCAGGTTTCGATCTGAGCGTAGACCAGGTAGAGAAGATGCTCGACCGGCTGATCGAAGCTGAAGGCAGGCCCGAGGTAGTCCAGATCAGCGGGGGCGAGCCAACCCTCCACCCCCAGCTTATGGACATCCTGGCCGCTGTCAGGGCGCGGAATATCCTCCATGTGATGCTCAACAGCAACGGGGTCCGGCTCGCGGATGACCCGGAATTCGTCCGCCGGCTGGCGCGCCACGGGCCGACGATCTATCTGCAATTCGATGGCTTGAGCGCCCGGGCCCACAGGGAACTGCGCGGCCGCGACCTCCGCGCTGTCAAACAGCGCGCCCTGGACAATATAGCGGAGGCCGGACTTACCGCTGTGCTGGTTGCCACTGTGGTCCAGGGCGTCAACGAGGGTGAGATCGGGGATATCCTGCGCTTTGGGCTGGAACACCCGGCGGTGACAGGCGTCAGCTATCAGCCGGCAACATTTGCCGGGCGCTGCCTGAACGGCCACGATCCCTTGAACCGGGCGACCGTTACCGGAGTCCTCCATGCCCTGGAATCTCAGACGCAGGGCCTGTTCAGGGTGAGCGATTTCCTGCCTGTGCCCTGTCCTCATCCCACGTGCTGCGCTTCCACCTACGCCTACGTGGAAGGCAAGCAGGTCACGCCTGTCACCCGCCTTCTCAACGTGGACGACTACCTGGACTTCATCACTGACCGCACAGTCCCAGATCTCTCGGAGGAGATAAGGCCGGCGCTGGAGGCGCTGTGGAGCCTGGCGGCTGTCCCCGGTACCGAGAAGGCGACAAACAACCTGACGTGCGTTGCCTGCAATATCAACATACCCCTGCCCGCCAATGTGGAGGCATTGCGGCGAAGTTTTTTCATGGTGCACGTGCACGGCTTTATGGACGAGCACACGTTCGATGTGAAGCGCCTGATGAAATGTTGCATCCACGAGTTGCTCCCCGATGGGCGGACGGTGCCTTTTTGCGCCTACAACAACCTGGGCATCCGGGAGCAAGTCAAGCGGCAGGAGAGTGCATCGCGATGACAAACATATCCGCGGACCAAAATGTGAAGCTGTGTTGCGCCTCGTTCTACCAGAGCGATATTGCTCGCATGCTGCTGGGAGATGTCTTTCACCCGGGCGGCCTGGCCCTGACAGAGCGCCTCGGCGCCGCAATTGGCCTGGAACGCAATGACAGTGTGTTGGACGTGGCCTGTGGACGGGGCGCCTCGGCGGTCCACCTGGCGATGCGATTCGGCTGCCGTGTCACGGGACTTGACTATGGCCTGGAGAACCTGGCCGCCGCCGGGGACCACGCCAGAAGCAAGGGTGTAACCCGTCTGGCCTCGTTCCGTCAGGGGGATGCCGAGGGGTTACCCCTGGAGGACGGGACCTTCGACGCCGTGATCTCGGAATGTAGCTTTTGCACCTTTCCCAACAAGGGAACGGCGGCGGTCGAGATGGCCCGCGTGCTACGGCCCGGCGGTCGCCTTGGCCTGACCGATATGACTATCACCGGTCGCCTGCCTGAGGATGTCCGGTCCTTGCTGGCGTGGGTTGCCTGCGTGGCCGGGGCGGGCGCGCCGGAAGACTATGTAGCCACGTTCCAGGAGGCAGGGTTTACGGGATTCACTATTGAGGACCACGGGGAGGCCCTGCTCGATATCGTGAATAGCGTGCGGCGCAAGCTGCTAGGTGTCGAGCTGGCCGCGAGGTTAGGCAGACTCTCCCTGGGAAATATGGACCTGACGGAAGGCAAGCGCCTGGCCCGCCGCGCCGTGGAGTTGATCGAGGCTGGCGTGATCGGCTATACGTTGATCGTAGCCAGGAAAGGCTGAGCGCGGCTGGACAGTAACGCCGAGAATAGTCCAGAGCGGCGGCTCGCCGGCAACGGACCCCACCGTCGGCTCGCTTATTGCCTGCGGCCCTTTGGGGGTTGAAAATTGAAACCGCTTCGATTAGTCTTCGTTTGTAAAGAGAATGCCGGGCGCAGCCAGATGGCCGAGGCATTCTGTAATGCCTTTGCGAAAGGAAAGGTTATCGCCATGTCGGCCGGCACGCGCCCGGCGGCCCGTGTGGATCCTCAAGTTGTCAAGGTGATGCACGAGGCCGGCTACGATTTGCACGGGAGGCAGCCGAAGGCTCTTACGCCAGCGACCGTGCAGGGGGCGGATATGGTCGTCATCATGAGCTGCGAGGATGAACCGTTACAGCTCTCGGTCGCGGTCAAGGTACGGCGCTGGGATTTGCCCGACCCCAGAGGTCAGCCCATCGATGTGGTGCGTTCAATCCGGGACGCGGTGCGACAGAGCGTTTCGGAGCTTCTCGCGGATCTGGCCCCCTTGGGCCAGGCGCTGCCGCGTGTAAGAGGCCGCGAACTGGCTGGCGCCGGCTTCTTGCTCATTCTGGTAGGAATAGGGATAGCCGCGGCTTATCTAGTGGCGGGCGCCCGCGGCTTGGCCTTCGCCAGCCTTGCGGGTATCGCCGGCCTTGCCTTTGCCAATGGGGCCAACGACCTACCCAAGACCGTGGCTA
The DNA here is from genome assembly GCA_016210545.1 of Chloroflexota bacterium. Taxonomy (GTDB): domain Bacteria; phylum Chloroflexota; class Dehalococcoidia; order JACVQG01; family JACVQG01; genus JACVQG01. The sequence goes on along the minus strand of JACQTY010000124.1, from coordinate 17,636 downwards.
CGCTGGTGGGCAGCCGGGTAACCAGCTATCGAAATGCCCTGGCAATAGGGACAGTGGCTACCGCGGTGGGTGGAGGACTGGCCATTCTCTGGTCAGGTGCGCTACTGCGTCTGTTTTCTTCAGGCGGCATCATCACGGTGGATGGCTCTTTGCACCTACTGTTTCCGGTCGTAGTTATCGCCGGGGCAGGCGGCTGGGTCCTCCTGGCCACCCGCTTCGGACTGCCTGTATCCACGACGCACGCGCTGATAGGCGCTTCTGTGGGCGCCGCGCTGGCAGCCCGAGGTGCGGAGGGCGTTATCTGGGGCACTCTGGCGATGGTGGTGAGCCTTCCCCTGATTGCCGCTCCCCTCGTTGCAGTGCCCCTTGGGTTTGGCATCAGCCGGGCTATCGGGCCAAATAGCTCCAGGGGGCGAGGATCCACACACCGCATCCCGCACCTGCTTTCCGCGGCCGGTTCCAGCGCCGCCCGCGCCCTGAACGATACTCCCAAAATTGCCGGAGTCGGGCTGCTGGTATTTACTGTGAGCAGGCCCACTGTGGTCCACGACGTTGGTCCGTATTTGATCGTTCTGACGGTGCTGGCCATGGCTGCGGGCGGCCTGTGGGCCAGCCGTCGCGTGAACCAGACCCTCGCTGTCAGCCTCGTCAACATGGACGCCAGAAACGGCCTGGCGGCTAACGTCAGCAACTCTTTGCTGGTCGGCGCGGGCAGTTTTTTGGGGCTGCCCCTTTCAACTACTCATGTGAGCGGCGGGGCCATGGTGGGAGCAGCGATGGGAAGCCGGGAACGGGGAATTTGCTGGAACGTGGCGCGGGACATTGCCGCCGCCTGGGTTGTCACCGTACCGGGGGCCGCAGGGTTGGCGTTGAGCCTGTGGTGGCTTCTGCGGGGCCTCGCACTATTGACCTAGCGGAGTATCAGTCTTATCATCTCTATGTTGAGGAGGCGCACATTGGTGACGAAACCGCAGATAAGAATGTATGGCGCTCTATGGTGCCCCGACTGCCGGCGGGCAAAGCAGTTTCTGGATGCGCGAAGCATCCCCTTCGAGTGGCATGATATTGACCAGGACGAGGAGGCCCGCGCCTATGTCGAAGGGGTAAACAATGGCAACAGGAGCATTCCTACCATAGTTTTCCCGGACGGCTCCATCCTCGTGGAACCCAGCAACGCGGAGCTAGGCAGAAAACTGGGGGTCCCTCAGTAGAGGTGCGATCGCTATGAGGTCAGCACGTTATGGCTGAAGTGCTATCTACGTGGTGGGTACTGCCGGTTTCGGTAGCCATTGCCACGGTAGCCTTATCTTCAGGTATCAGCGGCGCGCTCTTCTTCAGCCCTTTCTTCCTTCTGGCGGTGGGCCTGGAGCCTGCCCGAGCCATAGGCGCTGGCCTCATGACGGAGCTTTTTGGCACTGGCTTCGGGTCCTATAGCTATGTGCGTCAGGGCGTGATTGACTATCGCACTGCTCGCTTTCTGCTCATAGCCTCCGTGCCCGCCGGGATGGTTGGCGCCTGGCTGGCCAACCTGCTAAAAGCGGCCACGCTGCAAGCTGTCTTCGGAGTAACCCTGGTAATACTGGCGATAATACTACTGTACCACACCACCCAGCAGAACAAGTCCGCCGCGGGGCCGGTCCTGGGCCAGGATACCAAGGCAACTGTTATTCGATCTCGCGATGGCGCTGTGTACACCTACCGGGTTTGCAACCGCGTCATCGGCGTCCCCCTGGCTGGCATTGGCGCCGCACTCACTGGCCTGATAAGCGCGGGCCTTCCCGAGATTACCACGACTCAGCTCATACTGCGTTGTCGCATCCCACCGCGGGTCGCGGTGGCCACCGCTATCTTCGTCCTCACTATTACCGTTTTCTTCGCCGTGGGTATCCACGCTTTGAGCGCCAAACCTGCCTGGCACGTCATAGCCTGGTCTATTCCCGGGGTCATTATTGGCGCTCAAATTGGCCCACGGCTTCAGGGTCGGGTTTCGCCGCTGGTTGCGGAACGAGTGCTGGGTGGCCTATTTATGGCAGTAGGGCTTTTGGTCATTGCCCTGCGGCTGGGCTGGCTAGAGGCCTGGTAACAGGCCAGACGTGGCCATGATGCCGTGACGCCGAGAACCTAACACTAATACGGACGCAAATACGGACGCACAAAATAGTGATGCATAATTTGTCGTTGCGAGGAGCGGAGCGACGAAGTCCCGACCTGTCGGGACTTCGCGGAGTTCACCCTGAGCTACGCCGAGGGGCTCGCAATGACGAGGTGAATCTCTTTTGCGGTAATGCAGCAGAACTTGAGGCGTTTGTATTCGGAACTTGTCTCAAAACGCGGGTGAGGTTGACTCGCGACGCACCCCCTCTTGCCTACCAGGGTCATTTAGCATAAGCACATTAGTTGGGACAAGGTAGGTCAAGGGGCCAAATCCACGACTCCCAAGTAGAACGTTGGCTACGGCAAGAAGCAAAGGAGGCGACTGAATGAAGACGTATGACATCATCGTCATTGGGTCAGGGGGCGGTGCCATCATTTCAGACGAGGCGGTGTCCCAGGGTCTCAAGGTTGCTCTCGTAGACAAAGGGCCGCTGGGCGGCACCTGTCTCAATGTAGGCTGCATTCCATCCAAAATGCTTATTTACCCGGCGGACAGGATCCTGGAGATACAGGAGGCCAGGAAGCTGGGTATTGAGGCGGAGATAAGGAGCATCGACTTTCATTCCATTATGGAGCGGATGAGGCAAGGCAGGCAGGAAGAAAAGGACCAGATCAGACAGGGCATCAAGGAACAACAGAATCTGGACTATTACGAGGCTGAGGGGCATTTCGTTGGCGACTACACCCTGGAGGTCAGCGGTGAGAGAATTAAAGGCGAGAAGGTCTTCATAGCCTCTGGGACAAGGCCGCTCATGCCCCGGATCAAGGGGCTGGATGAAGTACAATATTTGACCAACGAGACGGTGCTCGAACTCAGGGAGAGACCTGACAGCCTGATTATCATAGGAGGCGGATACATTGCCGTTGAGTTCGGGCATTTCTTCGCTGCAATGGGTACCCGGGTTACTATCCTGGAGATGGCAGACCGCCTTGTGGCGTCGGAGGAACCAGAGATCTCTCATCTGCTGCACACGGAACTTAGCAAACGCATGCAGGTCCAGACCGGTAGCCAGGTTGAAGAAGTCAAAGAGAGACAGGGCGGAGTCACTGCCGTCGCCAGGAACGTCAATACCGGCAACAAGGCCGAATTCGTCGCCCAGAAGATCCTGGTGGCGGTGGGCAGAAGGCCCAACGCCGACGTTTTGAAATTCGAAAATACCGGCGTAGAGACTGACCGGCAAGGTTTCATAAAGGTGAACGAATATCTCCAGACGAGCAAGAAAAACATTTACGCCATCGGTGACGCCAACGGCCAGTATATGTTCCGCCACATGGCCAACGAGGAAGCGTTACTTGTCGTGCAAAATGTGTTCTACGGCGGGGATCTGAAGATAGACTACAGCGCCGTGCCGCACGCCATATTCTCTCACCCACAGATCGCGTCCGTGGGCCTGACCGAAGAGGCTGCCCGGAAAAAGTATGACGTCCTTGTGGGCAGGACGAAGTACTCCGATGTGGCCAAAGGGCAGGCCATGATGGAAACAGAGGGATTCGCCAAGGCCGTAGTAGAGAAGGGCACAGACCGGATACTCGGCTTTCATATCGTTGGACCATACGCCCCAGAGCTTATCCAGGAAGCCGTGAACGCCATGGCTTCAGGCGGACACATAAGGGAGATCAACCAGGGTATTCATACTCATCCGGCCCTGTCGGAATTGATACCAGTCACTCTAAATAGCCTTGAAGAGGCGTAGATTGAGGATACTCCGTATCTGAACTGGAACGGCGCGCTCCGTTCTTCTAAGCCAGCAACAGACGGCAGGCTTAGCTTGCCTGCCGTCTGTTGTCGGTTTGCCCTTACTTCAGGCGCCAACTCATTTGGACGCCACCTGCGCCGAGGCGGAGCCGCCGTTACTGCCTTTGACGGTGATGTTCTGCGGGTCCACCGGCCAGGCCAACTGCCCCTTGAACTGACCGGCTCCGGCATTGGTCAATGAGCCTATTTGGTCGCCGGTTGCGGTAACGAAGACGGTCAGAGTGGCATTGGCATCGGAGCTGGAGGCTTCGACGCGCAGCTCTTTCTTGGCAGAGTCGTATTCGGCGCGATTTATGCTTACGGTGACGGTCTGGATGCCGTTGTTCCCCACGGTTACGTTGACGAAACCGGAGGTGGTTACGTGCCCGGCGCTGTCCACTGCAGTGGCGCTGAGGGAGTGGGTCCCATCGCCGACTGTTCTGCTGTCCCAGGCTATGGAGTAAGGGGCGGTGGCGTCGCTCCCGATGAGCACCTGGTCAACATGAAAGCGGACCTCGGTAACCCCTATATCATCGGTGGCATCGGCGCTGATGGTAACCATCCCGCTGACTATGGCGCCGCTGGCCGGGCTGGTGACCTTCACCGTGGGCGGCCGGTCACAGAACGGCAATTGGTCGTCAACAGATATGGCCAGGGCCAGGGAGTGAACGATGTTTCCGCTGGTAGCGCGGACGGTAATGGTAGCCCCTCCCGGCGCCGCGTCAGCCGCTGCCAGGAGCTTCAACGGCGTGCTGGTGGCGCTCCTCCGTGGGAGATTCAGGCTGGTGGCTGTCTGCGATGAGACACCCGTCGGGAGATTGATGACCTCCAGTGTGACCACGCCCTGGAAGTCGTTGAGCGACACCACGCTGATGGTATTCGAGCCAAAGAAACACTCACCGAACGACGTCAGGAGATAGCGGGGCTCAATGGCCGTCGTGCATCCGGGGCAATCTGTAAGCCCGCCCCGCACCAGATGGCCGACAAAACTCGCCGCGCTGAAGTTGGCGCTAAGGGCGAAGTCAGCGGCCCCGCTGCCTCCGGAGCCACTGGCCGCGGATGAGGGAGCGGCTGTGATAGCGGCCGCGCCGAGCGCGGTTAAACCCAGCACGACCAGCGCCAGCGTGAGGACTAGTCTGGTATTATTCATATGAAGCATGGTCTCCTCCTTGTAGACTATGCTGGTATGTCCTGGAAATGGACCTTTCCCAGCCCTGCTCATATGATACGGCTGCGAAACGACTATGTATGTAGCCTGGGCTACTTTACACTAGCTGGCGTCCTGACAGGTGTTTGAGTGACAGCAATAGTATACTTGGAGTTTTCGTGTTTCATGCGCCACTTGGGGGGGACTATTAGATCTGGTCCCACCCCAGAGCCGCACGGCGAATTGCCCGTGCAGCGCTTAGCCTACGACCGCGTCTACGCCGATGGCCAGGAACAGGCCCAGCAGATAGATACCCGACAGTTTGAAATTGACCCACGCCCGCTCCGGGTTGGGTTTCCGCAACAGGAGAATGTTGGATGCCAGGAAAAGGCTGGACAGGGCCAGCCAGCTCAGCGGGTAGATGAAACTCCATTGGCTCAGGATAGCCAGAAGTCCGGAGGCCATCAAAGTGGCCATAGCATAGAGGGCAATCTGCCGGGTGGTTTTTTGCTTCCCCACCATCACCGGCAACATGGGTAGGCCGGCATGGCGGTAGTCGGATAGGTGGGCCAGAGAGAAGCTCCAGAAATGCACCGGTGTCCACAGAAAAACTATCAGGGCTAGCAATATGGGTACGAGGCTTAGCTCATGGCTAACGGCGAACCAGCCGGATAGGGCTGCCCAGCTTCCGGCCAGGCCGCCGACAACGATGTTCTGTGTGGTACGCCTTTTGAGCCAGCAAGTATAGACAACCACGTACGTCAGGGCGCCCAGTCCGATGAATAGGGTTACTACCCAGTTGATCTGCCACGAGAGCGCCAGGGAAATGGCTATTAGAGATACCCCCAGGAGGGCTGCCAACTCTGGGCGGACGTGTCCGGCAGGTAAGGGGCGGCGGCTCGTCCTGACCTGCAAAGCATCTATGTCCCGATCAAGATAGTGGTTCAACGCCCCCGAACCAGCGCAGGCCAGCGCCCCTGCCGCCACAAGAATAGCCAGGACAGCTATGTCCCAGGGCATTCCACGGCCGGCAACCATCCCTGAAACCAGAGCCACGACGACCAGCAGGGCTACAGTTTTCAGCTTCAGCAGGGACACTATGTGTATAGCCGCTTTCATGTTGCCTACCTGACTAGATACAGGGTAGGGTAGATGAGCACCCAGGCCACGTCCACGAAGTGCCAGTACTTGACCACTCCCTCCGCTCCCCAGTAGCTGCCCGTGGTGAAGCGGCCCCGGCGTCCCAGGAAATAGACAATGGTCAGGGCGATGAGGCCGGTAAGCACATGGAAGGCGTGAGCGCCCGTCAACGTGAAGAAGATAGTGCCGTAGCCCGTTGACGGCGGGAAGAAGTGGAAACCCTCCCGCCACTCCACCACCACGCCGGCGAGGAACACAACTCCCAGGAAAATAGTGGCCAGTATATTGCGCCGGAAGCGCCTCTGGTCGCCATGGGCGACGGCTATCTCGGCCCGGTAGGCGGTGAGGCTGCTCAGGACGAGGACAACGGAGATGGCCAGCCCTAGAAGTTGGTTCAGCTCCGCGGGCCGGTAGAAGCCCTGCAGGTAGTAGCGAGCGGAGAGGAGAGCCCCAAAGAGAAAGACCTCGGAGGCGATAAACAGCCACAGGCCGAGACGGTTCAAAAAGAGCCGGCTATGAACTGGGTGCGTCCGTGTTGCCGTAGCCATCGCTTACTCCTCCCCGCGCCAGAGCTGGGGGATGTGCATGAAATAATAGATGATAAGCCCAGCCCCGGGCAGGGCCAGGGCTGCCAGTATGGGCCAGTTGCGCCGCACGGTTACGCCTGTCACGTACTCGATGATTTCCAACACCATCAGCGCCAGGAACACCCACAGGCCCAGGCGCAACAATGACTTCTTATCGGATCTGGCCATAAGAAACCTCCTTTGACAACTGTAATCCCCGGAGTGGACCCAGGTCTCCGTAATCCTCCATCAAAAAGATGGTGGGTTCGCTCGCTATCTGTCTTAGGCATGCGTCATACGAGTGGGCCACGCTCGCCTGGCCCACCCTACGCTTCTCCTGCCTTCGGCCCGATTATCTTTTTACCTCTGACTCTTGTCGGGGGGCGCCGGCCGCCGGCCCGATGACGGCGTGAATCGAACCGGGGATGCCATAACCGTAGGGATCGTCCGACACCACGGGGGGAGCATGAAAATTCTCCTCGGGTGGCGGGGACAAAGTCTGCCATTCCAGGGTCCGCGCTCGCCATGGGTTAGCCTCTGCCGCCGGGCCGCGTACCCAGGAGTAGACCAGATTAAACGCGAACACCAGGAAGCCGGCGCCCAGCACGAAAGCGGCTATGCTGACAAACATGTTGACTCCGCCCAGCTCGGGCGAGTAATCGGCAATGCGCCGGTTCATCCCATGGATGCCCAGCCAGAACATGGGGATAAAAGTGACATTAAACATCACGAACATCCACCAGAAATGGATCTTGGCCAGGGTCTCGTTGTACTTACGGCCGGTGAACTTGGGGAACCAGTAGTAGACCCCGGCCATGAGGCCGAAAATCATTCCCCCCATCAGGGTGTAGTGGAAATGGGCTGTGATAAAGTAGGTATCTTGCAAATGGATGTCTGTAGGCACATCGGCATTGAAGATGCCAGTGACCCCGCCGATAAGGAAATTGAAGATGAACCCCAGGGAAAAGAGCATCGGCGGCTTCAACCACAGCTTCCCCAGCCACAGGGTCCCCAGAGCCGAAAGGAAGACTATGCCGGTGGGGATAGAGATAACCTCAGTGGTGGCCATAAAGGGGATATGGAGCCAATCGGACATCCCGCTGGTGTACAGGTGATGGGCCCAGACCAGGAAACCCTGGGCAACGATGCCCAGGAACGAACCCACCACCCATTTGTAGGCGAACAGCGGCTTGCGAGAGAAATGGGCTACTATTTCCAGTATCGCCCCAAAGGCGGGCAGAATGACGATATATACAGCAGGGTGGGAGTAGAACCAGAAGACATGCTCGTACAGCAGAGCATTTCCCCCCTGGGCAGCATTGAAGAATGAGGTCCCTGTCACCCGGTCCAAAACGATCATAATCAGCCCTGCCGCCACGACCTGGGTAGCTGTCAGGCTGATCATGGCCGCGGAGAGGACCCCCCACACGAAGATGGGTAGCCGTCCCCAGGTCATGCCCGGGGCGCGCAGGGTGACTACGGTGGTAATGAAGTTCAAGCCGCCCAGGATAGAGGATATCCCGAAGGTGATGAAAGCCAACAGAAAGAAGAGAGTGCCAGTGGCGTTGGTCACGGATAGGGGCGGATAGCCGGTCCAGCCGGTGTCAAAGCCCCCAAAGAGGGGGGTGAGGAGAAGGAGTATCACTACCGGCGGCAATACCCAGAAGCTAAGGGCATTTACCCGTGGAAACGCCACATCCCTGGCTCCAATGAGAATCGGCAAGGCAAAGTTGCCCAGCCCGCCTATGATCGCAGCCACGGCCACCGCGATCATGATGACCCCGTGCAGGCTCATGACGGTGTTGTAGGTATTGGGCCCCATTATGGTTTCCCCCGGAGCCATCAGCTCCAGGCGCATCAACATAGCCAGAAGGCCGGCAAACAGGAAAAGAAAAAGGAAGGTGGCGAGATACTGCACCCCGATGACCTTGTGATCGGTGCTGAACCGAAAATAACGCCGCCAACCGTGGACCTCCAGCTTCTTAGCAGGCAGGCCCACCCATTCCCGCGCCCAGGCGTCCCACAGGCCGACGCCGAGGAGCCAGCCAATCAGGGCAAATACGTAGCCCAGGGCAATCACCGGTTCGAAAGTCCCCCGACCTGTCGGGGCGGCATTCATTAGCAGGAAGCCAATACCGCCGCCGACTATGAACCCGATGATGGCAAAGACCAGCCCTTTGACTATCCCCCCCAAAGCTTTCACGGGTTAACCTCCTACTTGGCCTGCGCCTGCTGGGCGAGCCAGGCCTCAAACTGCCTGGGATCCACTACCCGGACCGGCACTACCATCTTGTCGTGAAGAAGGCCGCACAACTCCGCGCACTGGAGGCGGAGGCCGGGGTCAGCGGCGAAGGTCCCCACCTTATTTGGTGTGGCATATACCGTAGTGACCATCCCTGGCACGGCGTCTATCTTCATACGAAAGGCGGGCACCCAGAAGGCGTGCAAAATGTCGGTAGAGCTGACCTCAAAGCGGACATGGGCCCCCACCGGCAGCACTAGCTCCTGCTGAGTGGTAACTTTATGCTGGGGATAGGTCATCCTCCATGCCCACCTGAAGCCTTCCACCTGCACCACCAAGTCCGTCTTTTCCTTTGCCTCGGCGCGGAGCTCATTCATACCGGTTATGCCGGGGTGGATTATCATGAAAATCGTCAAGGCCGTGGTTACCAGCACCCAAATTGCCACGAAGGGGCCGTGGGTGCGGAGAGGCGGTCCGTCCTGGGTGGGAACTCCGCGGCGGCGAAAGCGTGGGATGCTGTAGATCATCATGGCCACCACGAAGGCAAAGACGGGCGCCGCCAGTATCATAAGGGTGCGGAAGGCGTCATCGACAATCTTACCTTCAGCGGCGGCTACAGGGGGGAAAAGAAGGGGCGCCGAGACTAGGACCAGGACCTCACCGACGGCAGTGAGGGCTATCCAGATTATGACCACAATCCAGAATTGCTTACTCAGGATGCGCCTCCTTTGCGGCTGGGTCCCGCCCTTAGAGGAAAAGAGGAGCGGACCCGGCCAGTTTGCTAGCCAGTGAATATGAAATACCGTTCACGCAGCCATCGTTAGCTTGCGCTGCGACTCGGCCAACTCAGAGAGCCGGATAGCGGCGAGGTGCGTTTCCAGCACGCGCTGGACGCGTTCCCATACCGGATGGACGGCGCACCTCTCCATTCGGGGACAGCGACCGGGCTCGTAGGTGCACCTGGTGAGGGCTATGGGTCCCTCCGCGGCCTCTACGATCTGCAAGAGCGTGATGTCCTGAGCGGGACGGGCGAGGGCGATGCCTCCTCCGGCCCCGCGCTGAGTATCTACCAGCCCGGCGACCGCCAGGGCCTGGACGATCTTGGCCAGGAAAGGCTCAGGCGCCTCCTGCTTGTCGGCTGCTTCTCTTATCTGGACCCTCTTGCCCTTCTCCTGGATGGCGATGTACACCATCGCCCGAACGGCGTAGTCGGCGCGCTGGCTCAACAGCATATACTTCAGTCCTTTACAGAGTATGACGACCTTATTAGTCCTGTTTATAGCACTTCTTTTCACAATTGTCAAGGGGGTGGGTCGCCAAAACATCCACCACCAATTAGACCTCGCTGAAGGAGCGGTCACGTCGCCAAATCCCGATGCATCGTCCCGACTCGTCGGGATCCGACAGGCTCAGGACAAGCTCTTAGGAAAATCCCGATGAATTGGGATGAGCTTGCCGAAATTTCTTTAATGCCCACTAATCGTGTAGAATCAGAGGTATGCGCTTGGCCGCGTGTTGTGGCTGATGGATGGGACAAGCAACTGCCTTGCTCACAACCAATTCGGAGACAGTCCACAAACCCTCATTTTTGCGGCGTTTTGGCGGCCCCGCATCTGGACAGGGAGCGGCCTGTGTAATCTCGACTACATACAGTGTCTGGAGCTGGTGGCACTATGCTTAGAGGGCCTGGCAACGGACCGCTCGCGTGTCCGGCAGGTCCGATGAAAGGGGCAGCATGAGCAAGTTTCGCGGCCAGCGAAATGCCTTCGGAAAACCAGGGATCGAGCCACGCTGGAGCAGGGGCAACAAGGATGGTATTGGCACTGCCTACAATACGGCCAGCAAGGTATGGTTTACCCTGTGGAACGGCATCGTTACCGAGATATATTATCCTACCGTGGACCGTCCCCACATAAGGGACTTGCAATTTCTCATCACCGATGGGGAGACATTTTTCCACGAAGAGAAGCGCGACTTGAGCACGACGGTGGAACGGCCCTCCCATCACGTTCTTGGGTACACCGTTACCAAGACTGACGGCGACGGCCGGTACTCTCTCACCAAAGAGATTGCCACCGACCCGCACCTCCCCTGCGTTCTCCAGCACACCAGGCTCGGTGGCGACAACCAGCTACTGCAACGGCTGCGGCTCTATGTGTTGTGCGCCCCTCACGTGTCCGTTGGGGGATGGGGCAACAACGCGTACGTAGTAGAGGTTGCGGGGCGAGATGTCCTGGTAGCCGAGAAGAAAGGGATGTGGCTCGCCCTTGCCGCCACAGTCCCCTTTCGCAGGCTCTCCTGCGGGTACGTGGGCCGGAGCGACGGCTGGACCGACGTGTCGCAACACCTCCGGATGGACTGGGAATTCGACCAGGCCCTGGATGGCAACGTTGCCCTGACTGGAGAATTGGACCTCACTGAGCAGCGGGAGTTCACTCTGGGTCTGGCCCTGGGCGAGAGCCTGCATAGCGCCGCTACCACCCTGTTCCAGTCGCTGGGGCATCCCTTCAGGGAGCACAGCCGGCGATACAGCAAGCAATGGAACCGCTCCTGCCGCCGAATTGCTCCACTGGAAGGGACCTCCGGCGACCAGGGAGACCTGTACCATGGTAGCTATAGCCTTCTGCTGGCCCACGAGGATAAGACCTACCCCGGAGCGCTCATTGCCTCTCTGTCCATCCCCTGGGGAGAGGCGAGGGGTGACGAGGATATGGGGGGCTACCACCTGGTGTGGACGCGGGACATGGTCAATACCGCCACCGGGCTGCTGGCAGCCGGGAACACCGCAATAGGGTTGCGCGCCCTTATCTACCTGGCTACCAGTCAGCGGCCCGACGGCGGCTTCCCCCAGAATTTCTGGATCGACGGCACCCCGTACTGGCAGGGAGTGCAACTGGACGAGGTAGCCTTTCCTATCTTGCTGGCATGGCGCCTCCGTAGGGCCGGCCTGAGCGAGCAATTCGATGCCTACCCGATGGTGCTGCGGGCTGCCAGCTACCTCATTCGCAATGGCCCGGCCACGCAGCAGGAACGGTGGGAGGAGGCCAGCGGTTACTCACCGTCCACTCTGGCATCGAACATCGCCGCATTGATCTGCGCCTCATCCTACGCTCGAGAGCGGGGGGACGAAGCGACGGCCATGTTCCTGCAAGATTACGCCGACTTCCTGGAGTGCCACGTTGACATGTGGACTGTTACCACCCAGGGGACGCTGGTCCCGGGCATCTCCAGACATTACATCCGTATCCACCCCCTGGACATCAAGGACCGCCGGCCTGACGAAGACCCCAATTACGGTATGCTGGCTCTGGCCAACCGTCCGCCGGGTAAGGAGTGGCAGTTCCCCGCCAAAGAGGTGGTGGACGCTGGATTCCTGGAGCTGGTGAGATATGGTATCAGGAAGGCGGGCGCGCCTCTCATTGAAGACTCGCTCCGGGTCGTGGACGCGGTGCTCAGGGTCGATACTCCCTATGGCCCCAGTTGGCGCCGCTATAATCATGACGGCTACGGTCAGAGGGAGGATGGTGGGCCGTATATGGGTTGGGGTAAGGGGCGCGCCTGGCCGCTCCTCACCGGGGAGCGGGGGCACTACGAGCTGAAAGCCGGCCGTGATCCTGCACCTTATATTCAGGCCATGGAACGCTTCGCCTCGCCCAGCGGCTTGCTCCCCGAGCAGGTATGGGACGAGCCGGACAGGGCGGAGTGGTACATGTATTTTGGCCGGCCAACCGGCTCGGCCACACCCCTCATGTGGGCCCACGCCGAGTATATCCGACTGTTGCGCTCGGCCTTCGACGGCCAGGTGTTCGACCTTGTCCCTGAGGTGGCAGAGCGGTATTCCTCCGGACGGGAGCAATGCAAACATCTGGAGGTGTGGAAGCCCAATCGTCAGTGCCGGACAGTGGCCAGAGGCATAACCCTGCGAATCCAGGCGCCGGCCCCTTTCTCGCTTCACTGGAGTCGGGATGAGTGGCGAAGTGTGGAAGACACGCCGTCAACACATACGGTCCTCGGGATCGACTTCGTAGACATCCCCATCTCCCTTGACCAGCAGGCCCCGGTCCGGTTCACCTTTTTCTGGACGGCGACGGGTCGGTGGGAGGGCCAGGACTACACGGTAGATGTGGCGCCCCAGATGAGTGTGCAGGCGACTTAACAGGTATGTCGTCTGTGACCATTATCGGGCCATGTCTACGCAATGAAGCTCGTTAGGGCGGGACCACCGGGCAACCTGACGCGGTAGATTTGATTTTTCGTGCCAATTGTGCTAACTTTTCCCTATTCTTGCCTGCGGGTCTGTGGAGGTATCGATGGCAACCCGGATCGTTACCACCAGTTGTTCCTACGATTGCGGCGGCCGCTGTGTCCTGAAGGTGCATGTCGAGGACGGCGTCGTCAGGCGCATTGAGACCGACGACGGAGACGAACCTCAGCTCCGGGCCTGTTTGAGGGGACGGGCCAACCGCCAGCGCGTGTACGCCCCCGACCGTTTGCTCTATCCCATGAAACGTGTGGGCGAAAGGGGAGAGGGTAAGTTCCAGCGTGTTTCCTGGGACGAGGCGCTGGACAGTGTGGCCAGAGAACTCTTGAGGGTCAAGGACACCTATGGCCCCGCTGCCATGTTCTTCTACAACGCCTCCGGCGCCCTCACTGCCTTTCACGGGATGCGCCGCCCCTTCACCCGGCTTTTCAACATGTTTGGCGGCTACACAAGCCGCTGGGGCATCGCCTCCTACGAGGGACTGGCTTTTGCCTGTCGCTATACGTACGGCACCATGACAACAGGCAATTCCCGAGACGACCTCTTGAACTCTCGCCTCATCATACTCTGGGGGATGAACCCGCCGGACGCCCTGATGCGGACGGGCACAGCCCACTGGCTCACCCGGGCCAAAGAGGCAGGGATACGGATAATCTGCGTTGACCCTCGCTATTCGGAAGCGGCGGCCACTTTTGCCCAGGAGTGGCTGCCTGTACGCCCTGGCGCCGATGCCGCGGTGCTCGTCGCCATGGCATACGTGATGATAAAAGAGGGCCTTCACGACCAGCGTTTCCTGGACAAATACACGGTTGGCTTTGAGAGGTTCAGGGACTATGTCCTGGGCGTAGACGATGGCCAACCCAGGACACCCGGCTGGGCCGAGGCCATCTCCGGTATGCCCGCGGCGTCCATAGCCGCCCTGGCACGGGAGTACGCCACGGCTAAGCCCGCGGCCCTCTTGCCGGCGTGGAGTCCTGGCCGCACCGCCTATGGCGAGCAGTTCCACCGTGTTGCCATAACCCTGGCTGCTATGACCGGGAACATCGGTATCCCGGGTGGGAATGCCGCCGGCCATGAGGGCTTGCCTTACGGAGCGCTATCGAGGACCATGCCTGTCGGCCAGAACCCGCTGGGGCAAGGGGTGGAGCGCGCCTGGGAGGGACTCAACGCCTATTCCAAGGTCGACAGGGAGGGGCCGGCTGTTCACGTGGCCAAGGGCTTCGAAGCCGTTCTAGAGGGGACGAAGGCAGGCTATCCCAGCGACGTAAAGCTTCTGTACCTGATCGCCGGGAATCCCTTGAATCAGGCGCTCAACACCAATAAGGGCGTGGCCGCCCTGAAGAAGCTGGAAACGGTGATTGTGCAGGAGCAATTCATGACTCCCACCGCTCGCTTCGCCGACATCTTGCTGCCGGTGAACACCTTCCTGGAGAGGTCTGATGTAGGCACTCCGTTCCTGACCGGCCCCTACTTCATCTTCATGAACCAGGCCATCCCGTCGCAGGGGGAATCGAAGTCCGATTGGCAGATAGCCTGCGAGCTGGCGCCGCGGCTGGGGATTGCCAACTATGCCGAGAAATCGGAAGAGGAGTGGCTGAGATACCTCACGGCCAACAATCCGTCTTTGCCCGATTACGACGCTTTCCGCAGCATGCCTGCATTCAAGATGAACGCGCCGTCCCATGTGGCATTCCGGGAGCAGGTACAGGACCCGGTGAAGAACCCCTTCCCGACGCCGTCAGGCAAGATCGAGATCTACTCGCAGCGCATAGCTGACATGAACAACCCGATGCTGCCGCCCATTCCCGAATACGTGGAGGCGTGGGAGAGTCCTGCGGACCCGCTGTCCACAAAGTACCCGCTGCAACTCATCAGCACCCATAGCAAGCACCGGGCCAACTCCGTATTCTCCAACGTCCCCTGGGTGACGGAGCTGGAGCCACATGCGTTGTGGGTTAGCTTTCAGGACGCGGTGGCAAGGGGCATCAAAGATGGAGACAGCGTTCGTGTCTTCAATGACCGGGGAGAAATGCGGGCGCCGGCGAAGGTCACCGAACGTATCATGCCGGGGGTTGTCCACATACCGGCCGGCGCCTGGTACGCGCCAGATAAGGACGGCATCGACCGCGGCGGGTGCGTCAACGTGCTGACCCGGGATGAGATGTCGCCCGGCGGCGCCTTTCCCGACAATACGTGTCTGGTACAGGTGGAGAGGGTGTAGAATAGTGTAAGCAAGATGAACGGAGAACCAAATGAAAGTCAGAGATCTTGACGTTAATGAGTTCAAAGCCCTGGCAAAAGAGGCCATCGAGGAAAAGCTGGAGGAGTTACTGGGAGACGCGGATGTGGGGCTGGAGTTGCGCGATGAGGTCAAACAGAGGCTTGCCCGTTCCTTAGCCGCTGTGGCTCAGGGAGAACGAGGCGTTCCTATTGAAAAGGTGGCCAAAGAAGCCGGCCTGGAATGGTAAGTGTCTTATATAGTTGAGATGCTTCCGGCGGCACTGCGAGATTTCCAAAAGCTGGACAAGGTAATCGCGGGGCGCGTCCTGCGGCGCCTGAAGTGGCTCTCGGAGAATTTTGATACGGTGACCACTGAGGCGCTAACTGGCGAATGGAAAGGGCTTTTCAAGCTCAAGGCAGGTAGCTATCGCGTACTGTATTCCACTGACCGGAATGAGCACGCGATATTTGTTCATCTGATAGGAGACACCGCAAAGACATCTACAAAAGGAAATAGAAGGGCTTGCCAGCGGCGGCTGCGCCAATATCCTCACGCGAGACGAAATGTCGCCCGGCGGGGCCTTCCCGGATAACACGCGTCTGGTGCAAGTGGAGAGGGTGTAGAATAGGTGAGGTATGATATTGGTGAAAGAGTAGAGCCAATGGACAAAAGAGACCTAATTGTGAAAGAGCTAGAACAGGTGCCTGAACCTCTTTTGGAAGAGGTAATCAGTTTCATCCGCTTCCTCAAAGATAAGCAAATACGCGAGAAGCTTGCAATCACTGTCCTCAGCGAATCCTCCCTGAAGAAAGACTGGCTCAGACCTGAGGAAGACGAGGCATGGCAAGACCTGTGAAGGGCGATGTGGTAGTTGTCCCCTTTCCGTTTTCGGACTTGTCCAGAGCCAAACGCCGACCAGCTTTGGTCGTGGCCCAGTTGGAAGGCAACGATTTGATTCTTTGCCAGATAACCAGCCAATCCGTCACTGACAGATATGTGATTTCTATTGAAGCACATGATTTTGAGACCGGAGGGCTTAAACAGACAAGCAATATTAGGCCAAACCGCGTTTTCACTGCTGACCGCCGCATCGTGTTGTATGAAGCTGGACGGCTCAACTCCACGAAGGTCAAGCAAGTAATCCAGGGAATCATCGACATCTTGAACGAGGCGTAAGACGCACGAAGAGGCGCTTGATCGGGAAAGGGATTGACATGCACTGGGTAGGATTGGACGAAGACATCTCGGTTGTAGGGTTGCTAAATGGCTAGCAGATTTCATTCTGGATTTGCGATATGACAACGTTTTCTCAACGGAAAGGGCTGAAGCCTGTAAAGCAGGTCATACAAGTTGACGACATGGACGCGGATTTGCGCAACAGCCTGTGGAACGCGATGGACCTGTTTTATTGGCAGCAGTTTGCTGCCTCATCGCACGGTTATGGCTGGAAGGCTCCGAATCTTGTCATCAAACTGTGGCGCGACTACTTCAAGCTGCCTATCGACACTATGAACGATGGGTGGTATCCAATCCGCGACGCGCTTAGGAAATACTATTTCGGTTGCCGCTGGAACGAGGTCTATGATTTCGTCGAGTTCATAGCCAACAGTGAGAACAGCCAAATTAATCGAGTGTTCATGGAGTCTTGCAACAGCATCTTGGAGCGTGAGGTATCAGGCTACCGCTTTGCTGGTGGGGAAATAACGCAGATAACTTCAGAAGCAGAAGTCTCAGAGATAGAGCAAGCGCTGGATTCCACACTGAAGCCGGTAGCTGCTCATTTGCCAACTGCTCTCGGGCTGCTTTCAGACAGGAAATGCCCTGATTTACAGGAACTCTATGAAAGAGTCCATCAGCGCTGTAGAGGCAATCTGCAAATTGGTCGCTTCCAATCAGAAGGCAACGCTGGGCGATGCTTTGAAAGGGATTGGTTTGAAAGGCAAGGTAGAGTTGCACGATGCCTTGAGAAACGCGTTTAACAGCCTGTACGGGTACACTAATGATGCAGAAGGTATCAGACATGCTTTGCTTGTTGGGAAAAGTTGAAAAGTGAACTCCTTTAAGGTTCAAAAGTGAACTCTTGGGAAGTCGTTTAGGGGATAAGCGAGGGATTGGACGAAGTTGTTTCCCCACCATATGCGGACGTCCAAGACTCCTCTCATAACATCTG
>JACQTY010000122.1 GCA_016210545.1 Chloroflexota bacterium | reverse complement strand
GGGAGCTGTGGCCAATTTTACAAAACCAGAAAGCGTGGTAGAATAGGGTAATTTTTCCCTTTGACGAAGGGAGCGGACTTTTCCGCCGTGGGAAGCCGGCGGATGGAGGGATGAGATGAGGACGTTAGGTGTTATGCTAACTGTCGTGGCGTTGCTGATGGTGGCTTGCGCCCCCAAAGCTGTTCCGGCGCCTGCTTTGCCGCCAACCCTGGCGCCTACCCCGGTAGCCACATCCAGCGTCTCGCTTCCCACCTCCCAGGATACCGCCTGGGCCAAGGTTGTGAGCGATGCCAGAAAAGAGGGCCGGGTGACGATGTACTCCTTCGGGTTCACGGGAGATGTGGGGAAAGAGGCTGTCACCGGATTCGAGAAGGCCTATGGAATCAAAGTTGAGATCGTGGGTGGGGTGGGGGCGGTCTTGCTGGAGCGCTTGAAGACGGAGCGGGCGGCCGGGAAGCCCATAGCCGACACCTATGATAGCGCCCCATCTTTCCTGCTTGCCGGTAGGGCCGCCGGCCTGACAGCGCCCACGGATTCTCTTCCTGAACTGACGAAAGTTGTTAACTGGCGGCTCAAGCCAGTCGATCCCGAAAAGGTGATGTATCCGGTCTATCTTTCCATAGGTGCGCCATACATGAATACGTCTCTGGTCAAAGCCGGTGAGGAGCCTAAGTCATATAAGGACCTTTTGCAGCCCCGGTGGAAAGGGAAGATACTTATGGCGCCCCCGGTGAGCGACCCTACCGGGATATATCCTTATGTAGCCTGGAAGAAGTATGGCACATTGGATGCTGACGACTATTACAGGCAGTTGGGTAGACAGGACCTCAAGTTGGTGCCTTCGGTCCGGGACGTGGCCGCGGGTGTTGCCCGGGGAGAGGGAGCTATAGGATTTCAATCGACTCCAGGAATAATGAACGGTCTGATTGGGGAGGGGGCGCCCGCCAGGCCGTTAAGTATGGAAGAGGGCCATGTGCTGATCTGGGGGCTTTCCATAGCTGCTATCAAGGATGCGCCGCATCCCAATGCAGCCAGAGTGCTAATCAACTGGCTCTTGACACCCGAAGGCCAGACTACGGCCAACAAGACGCGCGGAGCTTTGCCGATCCGAGAGGACTTGCCGGATTTCGGTCCGGCGAAGGCACGCTTGGTGGTGAAGAAGCCTCTGATTCTGGAGGTGCCTGATCTGGATGAAATGAGCCGCTTGCAGCGCGACAAGGCGGTGGACAAGATAATGGGCCTGGAAACGAAGTGAGAGGTTAATGCGGCGAGTAGCAGGCGTCATTCTGGATATCCTGGTCCTGAGCGCAATAGCGCTTGGAATAGTTGCCCTTTGGGGACTCCTGCCGACGGAAAGTCGCGAGGAAGCGCCTGCTACGGTGCGAGTCATCCAGGGAACGGTCTCGACGCTGACGCCGGGAGGCCGCGAGCAGTCTGTCGGGAGCCTGGCATCCCTCGATCCCGGGGCGAGTCTGCGGGTGGCAGCCGGGGCGGAGGCTTTTCTTCTTTACGCAGATGGCAGCGTCAGCCGCACCCTAGGCCCCGCCGAAGTGACTCTGCAGGAGTCTACCAGGACGGTGAAGAAGCCAGCGGTGCTTACACGGCTTCTCTCGGTGGCCCGTCGTTCGTCGCCCCCTTCGCCGGACGAGGTCACCGTGGTTGTGAAGGCCGGGGTGTTGCGAGGGGAGGTTATTACCAAAGTTGCCCCCTTGTCCTCCCGGAACTCGATGTTCCAGGCGGGGGCCCCGACGTCGTTCGTTTCGGCGGGAGGAGCAAGCTTCATCCTGACGGTGCGCGACAACGGAGAGACCAGCGTCGAGGTGGGCCAGGGGCCTGTCAGCGTCGCCATGGTGGCCGCGGGCGAAGATTCGGTTGTTCCGGTTATCATACCCCAGCTTGCTTCCCGCACGGGCATCCTCATCCCCGCTTTGCCCGCTGGCAAGGCGACTTCGAAGGAGACCGTGGGCCTGCGTTCTCGTCTGGAGGCCTTGGTCCCGCGGCTCAATAGCGCCTCCGGCCCGATAAGCATGGCAGGCATAGACTTCCGGGAGGTCCGTTCCGGGGATGTTCCCTATCTTGTCGGAGACCCTGCTTACGGCGCTCGGTCCCGGTATTTTGCTGCTGCTGATCCGTCACCGGAGCTGGGGACGGCGATAGAAGAGCAAACAAGGATACCGGGGAGTGAGACGTTCGTCCTCACGGACCGGGATATTGGGGCCAACATCCCGCCGCCGTTTCCGCCGGATGCCAGGGTCCACATCCTGGCGGGAAACTCCGTCAAGGTCGACACGGGGGATGTAACGTTGGTGGTGAGCATAGCGGCGGTGGACGGACGCCTTGAGGTCAGAGGCTTGCCGTTTGGTATCAATCCAGACCAGATTTCAGAGGCTATTGCGGCCCGCACCGGCGCCGGGGGACAAACGTCTCCAACGGTCCTTGCCGTGAGTTCGGAACCCGGGCGATTGACCTTCACCTACGCAAAGGATGTCCTCGTCCGGCGAGCGGCAGGCAGCGGCAGCGAGCCCGAGGAGGTCGCACCCAGTCTGCCGCGCACCACAGAATATTTCAAGGCTATCCCCACGCCACGAGAAGTATCGACTGATTGGAAGGTAGTGGGAAGCAACATCCTTCTGGCCGGGATAATAGCGTATTTGTTGAAGGTCTTTCTGGGCTTTGCCAATGCCTTCGTCACAAAGCGGGAGGAGCACATGGCCAGCGGTCTGGGCCGCGTTGTGCAGGGAATGAGGCGGGTAACGGGCTGGCAAGGGGTACGGGGCCGGGCGATGTCCTGGTTTTCTACGGCGCGTTTCACCCGCTCTGTGCTGATGATGTTCGTTTTCGGCGGCCTCTACTCCTTCCTTTCCAATGGCGCCGGCTTGTTTGGGCCGGGCGGACTGGTCGTCTTCCTGACTCTCAGCCTGACCGCCGGCTTTTTCGCTTTATACGAGCCGTGGGTCCGCGCGTTGTCTGCAAAACGGATGAAGATGGCTGCCAGGGTTGCGCTCTATCCAGGGCAGGTGGTGGTGGCCTTTTTTTCTGTGGCGGTCTCCCGGCTGTTTTCTTTCACCCCCGGGCTGATGCTCGGTCAGCCGGGCGGGCTGGAGATGTCGGAAGGGGGCGCGACTCCGAAGCAAAAGCTGAAGCTCGCCATTGTGAGTTTGGCGGCAGTCGCTGGCCTGGGGGCGGCGGCGTGGGTGGTGGTATACGTATTGCCCGTTGTTGCCCGGCAGCAATGGGCGCGGGGCTTGTTCCAGACTGTGCCTGGCCTATCGTCCTGGGTCCAGGACTGGTGTCTTGCGGCTTTCGCGATGGCGGTGCAGCGGGTCTTTTTTGAACTCCTGCCAATGCCCTGGAGCACCGGCCAGGAGATCTTAAAACGGAACGTGATCGCCTGGGGGATTCCGTTTGCCCTGGTACTGTTCCTCTTTATCCATACTCAGATCAACCGGCAGAAGGGACTCCTGGAGCTCACACCGATGGTGTGGGTGACCCTGGCGGTGGCTGTGGTGGTGGGGGTCACGGCCCAGGTCTACACTTCCCGGCGCAAGCGAGACAAGTCTTCAGTTGCCGAAGCTTCTGAGACGAAGGCGTGAAGTATGGCCGGACCCGGGGACTACCCGGAACGATGCGCCAGCCCGAGCAGATGTCTTGCATTGGTCCTACCCGGTCCAGAGGCGCCAAGCATGGATTGATCGGTCTTACGGCCCCCAATTGGACAAATGGCGGCTTTTGCCTTATCATGTCGCACGCAGTGTCTTGATCGGGGCTTCATTCCCTCGGTTGTCAGGGCAGTCCCCATCTAAGTTCGGCTAGAGAAAGGGCGCGTTATGCCGTGGCGACGTACACTTATGGTGGCTTTGTTGATGGTGGTAGGTTTTCTGGTAGTCTACCCCCTCTTCATGCTTGTTTATGGGAGCTTCCGCGGGGGAGGACCCGGGACGGAGGCGCCCCTGAGCCTGGCGGGGTACGTTAAGGCTTACACAACTCCCGCCACATACAATGTGTTGTGGAACACGATATGGCTGGCTGCCGTACGTACGGTGATCACCATGCTTCTTGCCGTGTTCCTCGCCTGGGTCGTTACCCGGACCGATACCCCCTGGCGGGGCGGCCTCGAAGTGCTGGTGTGGATAGTGTTTGTGCTGCCGCTCCTGCCAGTGGTGGTCTCGTGGACGCTGCTCGCCGGGCCCAGGGGCTTTCTCAACCAGGCCCTCACCAGTGTCTTCCCCTTTAGCAACCCGCCGTTAAACATCTATTCCTATGGCGGTATCATCTGGGTATCGGTGATTTTTTGGGCGTCGATCATCTTCATACTTATCACGCCTGCTTTCAAGGGGATGGATGCGTCCCTGGAGGAGTCCTCCCGTATGGCCGGAGCAAGTGGTCTAACCACCATTCGGCGGATTACGGTGCCCGTATTGTTACCGGCTATCCTCGGCGCAACCATGCTGGCGTTCATCCGTTTTCTGGAATCCTTCGAGGTGGAGCTTTTCCTGGGGTACAGCGCCAGGATCTATGTCTACACGACCCGTATCTGGCTCTTGCTGGGACTGGCCCCCGCCGACTACCCTCAGGCAATGGCGCTGTCGACCATATTCCTCGTTATCGTCTTCATCCTCATTTATGTTCAATGGCGGCTGCTGGGGCAGAAACAATTCACGACTGTAACCGGAAGAGGCTTCGCTGCCCGTGTCACTCCCCTCGGGAAGTGGAAATGGGTTACCTTCGGTCTTATCATTGCCTACTTTGTCCTGGCCGCGGTGCTGCCTTTGCTCACGCTGGTCCTGGGCAGCTTTATGCGAATATGGGGGGTGTGGGTGGCCGACCCGCTCACGACGAAGCACTGGGTGGCGACTTTTCAGGACCCTCGATTCCTGCCGTCTCTACGAAATAGCATGTACGTGGGGGTTGGTTCGGCCACCCTGGGGATGATAATATATTCCCTGTTCAGTTACATTATTATGCGTACCCAGCTACCCGGTAAGAGGAGCCTGGACTTCCTTAGCTGGCTGCCCTGGGGAGTGCCGGGACTGGTGTTGGCCCTGGGCTTCCTCTGGGCCTACGTCGGCGGGCTGCCAGTGCTGTCAGTCCTTTTCGGTACTATCTGGCTTTTGATGCTGGTTATGATTGTCGCCCGTCTGCCCCTGGGGGTCAGGGTGATGAACGGCTCCATGGTGCAACTGGGGAAGGACCTGGAGGAGTCCTCCAGGGTGCTGGGCGCCTCATGGCTCTACACCTTCCGTCGCGTGGTGGCCCCTCTGCTTTCGCCGGCCTTTGTCTCCACCTGGATAATACTGTTCCTTATCTCCGTTAGAGACCTGGTTACGGTGGTGTTCCTGTACACGCCGCCGTCCCGTCTCATATCCATCACCCTGCTGGAGCACTGGATAGGCGGTGAATACGAGAGGGCCACGGTGGTGGGGCTGATGATGTCGGTGATAATCCTGGCCGTTGCCCTCCTGGCCCGCTGGCTTGGCTCCAAGCAGGAGTTGCCGGTGGCCTGAGGCGCCGCCTAGATGGGCGCGAGGCGACCCGATTGATCACTTGCGGCGTCCCACCCAATTAGGGCTGTCCCCATTACCCTGCCTGGTCCCACTCCCAACTCAAAGGCCCTGTGACCTCACGCCTCTAAAAGTCCGGCGCCCCGCCGCAGGGGCAGACCCACGGCCTCCCCTGAGCCAGCCGAGAGGACCTTCGCTTTGCACAGATTCAATGGGTGGCGGATTGTGGAGATTGGGTATAATTGACTTATTTGGTCCTGGCCTTTACAATCTAACCCAAGATTCGACGGAGGATATGTGAGTTCGGAGAAGGAAACGGACGGAGTTTTGGCCCCTTACCGGGTGCTGGACCTCTCTGACGAAAAGGGACACCTGTGCGGGAAGGTACTCGGCGACCTCGGGGCCGATGTCATCAAGATAGAACCTCTGATGGGGGACGCCGTGCGCTATCGCGGGCCCTTCTACCGCGACCAGGTTGATTCCGACAACGGCCTCCAGTGGTGGGCGTTCAACACGAGCAAACGCGGCGTAACCCTGGACATAGAGTCGAGGGAAGGGCAGGATACCCTCCGCCGGCTGGCCGCGGGCGCCGATATCCTCATCGAGTCCTTTCCTCCCGGTCATATGGAGCAGCTTGGCCTGGGCTATGAGGCGCTGTCCGAAATAAACCCCCGCCTGATTGTCGTGTCCGTCACTCACTTTGGCCAGACCGGGCCTTACCGGGACTACAAGGGTTCAGACCTGGTGGACACAGCGATGGGGGGCATCATGTATATCGCCGGAGACCGGGACAGGCCCCCGGTCCGCATGAGCGTTCCTCAGGCATACCTGGCCGCCAGCCTGCACGCCGCCGCCGGGGCCATGATAGCTTTGTGGGAGCGGAGAGACAGCGGACGCGGCCAGCACGTGGATGTCTCCGTCCAGGCGACTCTGCCGAATTACCTCATTGCGGAGATCCCTTTCTGGGAATACGAGCACAAGCTTCTGCAACGCGCCGGCCCCAGCCGCGCCATTTCCAAGCACATGATCAGCACGATACATCCCTGCAAAGATGGCCACGTGGCCATCCTTATCATAGGCGGCCCTCTGGGAAAGTTGCTCCGTCCGCTGGCGAAATGGATGAAAGAGGAGGGAATGTCCCGGGACCTGATGGACGTGCCCTGGGAGGCGCTGGACCTGGTTAAGTATGAGCAGGCAGACATCGACGCCTGGGAGTCCGCCCTCAAAGCCTTCTTCATGAAGCACACCCGCGCCGAGCTTCTTAGAGGCGCGGTGGAGCGGCATATTCCGCTGGCGCCCGGCTATACTATTCCCGACCTGATCGGGTATGAGCAGTTAGCCCACCGCCGTTTCTGGGTAGATGTAGAGCACCGGGAGATACCGGCGAGAATGACGTACCCGGGTGAGCCTCTAAAGTTGAGCCACGCGCCGTGGCGGATACGCCGGCGCGCTCCGCTCCTCGGCGAGCACAATGACGAAGTTCTTCAAGAGCTTTCAGGATCCGGCGTGGCCGCTCGCAACAAGACCCCGGTCAACTCCAAGAACTCAACCAACCCAGCGAACTCTACAGACTCCGCGGACTCCCGGAAGTCGATTGAACGCAAGTCCCGGCTACCGCTGGAGGGCATCGTAGTGGCCGATTTCACTCGCGTGCTCATCGGCCCGCTGCTCGGCAAGTACCTGGCCGATTTCGGGGCCACGGTCGTCCGGGTGGAAAGCCGTTTGGCCCTGGACCAGCACCGGGTTACCGTGCCCTACAAGGGGGAGCCGAACCTGAACCGCTCCGGCATATTCCCCCTTCTGAACAGCAGCAAGCTGAGCCTGGGACTGAATCTGAGCAATCCCAGGGGCGTCGAGGTGGCAAAGAGGCTTATTTCTCGTTGTGACGTTGTCCTGGAGAACTTCGTTCCGGGCATGATGGAAAGATGGGGCCTGGGCTTTGAAGACCTGCTGAAGATAAAGCCGGGCGTTGTCATGTTCCGCCACTCGACACAGGGGCAGTCCGGGCCTTATTCGAAGCACCCCGGCTTTGGCTGGAACGTGAACGCCCTGGTGGGAGTAAACCACATTACCGGCTGGCCGGACCGCGAGGCCGTCGGCCCTTGTGTGGTCTATCCAGACTACAATCCGGCCTTTCTGGGGGTGGCGACGATCCTGGCCGCTCTGGACCATAGCCGGAGGACGGGCCAGGGGCAGTGCATAGACGTCGCCCAGTTGGAGGCGAATCTGCCCATGCTTTCCCTCGCCGTACTGGACTATGTGGCCAACGGACGGGTCGCCGGGCGTTGTGGAAACAAGTCCCCCTGGGCAGCGCCCCACAACGCCTACCCCTGTCTCGGCGACGACCGGTGGTGCGCCATTGCCGTGGAAAGCCAGCGTGACTGGGAGTCCCTTTGCGGAGTCATGGAGAACCCAGCGTGGACGAAGGACCCACGCTTTTCGACTGTCGGGGCCAGAAAACGGAACGAGGAAGAGATGGACTGTCTGATGGCTGCGTGGACAACAGGACTGGAAGCCGAAGATGTCATGACTCGACTGCAGGCTGCTGGCGTATCGGCGGGTGTTGTGGAGTCCGGCCAGGACCTCCTGGAGAGAGACCCGCAGTTGAAGCACCGCGGCCATTTTCTCTGGCTGGAGCAGCCCGATATGGGCCGGGCCTTACATCAGGGCTGGACGGTGAGCCTATCGAGGACGCCCTACGATGTGCGTCTAGCCCCAACCTTCGGTGAACACACGGAATACGTCTGCACCAGGATGCTGGGCATAAGCGACGAGGAGTTTGTGGATCTGCTGGGTGAGGGAGTAGTGGAAGCCCCCTAGGGGGCAAGCCCCAAATCCCGATTTCCAAGCTCCAAATTGATCTGAAGAGCGCACTGTTTGGGATTTGGCGCTTGGAATTTGAGATTTAGCGTTAGAGGGAGGTCATCATGCTTAAGGAATACAGCCTGAAAGATAAATCAGCAATAGTGACGGGCGCCGGGCACGGTCTGGGCAAGGCTATTATCCTGGCCTTCGCCGAGTCGGGGGCGGACGTGGTCGCTGTGGCCAGAACAGCATCAGAGATCGAGGAGACGGCCGCCGAGGTAAGGAAGATGGGGCGCAAGGCCGTTGCCATACCTACAGATGTGACCAAGGAGGCGCAGGTCGAGGACATGGCGAAGCGGGCGGTGGGCGAGTTCGGTAAGATCGACATACTGGTCAACAACGTGGGGTGGGCGTACCTGAAGCCGCTTTTGCCGACCCCCGGAATGAGGACGCCTGATCCCAATGAAAAGGCGCCGACTCGGATTTCTCTGGAGGAATGGTACCGACATATCGATATCAACCTCACCTCGGTGTTTCTGTGCTGCCGGGCCGTCGGGCCTCACATGCTGGCGGCAAAAAAAGGAAAGATCATCAATATAACGTCCGGCGAGGGTATCAAGGCCACTCCGTACATGCTGCCATATAGTTCGGCCAAGGCTGGCGTGGCCATGTTCAGCCGTTGCCTGGCCCTGGAATGGGGCCGGTACGGGATAAACGTGAACGCCATAGCTCCGGGGCTGTATCGCACGCCCCTGATGGAAACTGCCATGGACGACAAACAGGTCGACAGGGTGGTGTCAGGCCTGCCCATACGTCGCCTGGGAGATCCGCGAGAGGTGGCATTGGCTGCGGTGTACCTGGCCTCCGATGCGTCTAACTTCGTGACCGGCCACGTCCTGCCTGTGGATGGGGGCGGCACGGCGAGGTGAGTGGCCGCGCCGCGCTGAGCCTGTCGAAGGACGGCGTCATCAAGGGAGCGCGCAAATGCCGTGGGTATACATCCTGAAATGTTCAGACGGCTCTTATTACGTAGGGTCCACATTTGACCTGGATGTCTGGCTGGCGGAGCATCAGTTGGGACTCGCAAAAGGGTATACACACTCCCGGCGTCCCGTTGAACTGGTCTATTCCGATGAGTTTGATTCTGTTGAGGAAGCCTTCTATTGCGAGCGCCAGATCAAAGGGTGGCGGAGGGAGAAGAAAGAGGCGCTCATCCGCGGGGACTATGAGGCGTTGCCGGAGCTGTCGAGGACCAGCAAGCAGCGGACTGCTTCCGGGTGATTTACGCCGCAGACACGTTGGCGCTTCGACAGGCTCAGCGCGGCGTTATGCCCTTGCGCCCTCTCCGCGTGGCGGGGTCCGCGAATCTCCACGCCCCCTTCAGTTCATCCCTGGTTCTACGCGTGAGAAAGCCTTGTAGGGTGGGTGAAGCTCCGATGAAATCGGGACGAAACCCACCACCTCGTGTTGCTACGAAATGTCCCGACTTGTCGGGATTCGCTTCACCCACCCTACGTTTCTGTTCAGAGCGACCACAGTGCCTTGTTGGGCTTACGGCTATGCGGCAGATTACGAATCCTGGTCATGCCGCAACCCTCCGCCCCACGCGCATGGGGCGGAGGATTCTTCGCCTCACGATGCTAGAACGGGTAGCCCTTCAGCCCTTGAAGCCCCTTCAGGCAGGAGATCTCCCCGGTGAAGTCGTGGATGTGGCCTACGAGGATATTGCTCAGGATCCAGGCCAGCGTTTGCTCGCCCGCCGGGGTCGCGATCTTTCGGCTGAGGTCCGCATCCTTGAGCGTTGCCACATACGAGTCCGAATTGGCGTAGACTGCCTCGGAATACTTCTTCATCGCCGCCAGGTCAACCTTAACTTTTCTGCCCCAGTCGAACCAGTTGGAGAGCGGGCCCGGCGGCGGCATCTCGCTCACTCCGGCCTTGCCAGCCCAACTCGTGGCGCAGAGAGGCGGCGCGCCCTTGAGCATACCGTTGACCACGAAGTCCTCGCCGAGAACAACGTGGGCATAGCAGGCGCTGATGGGGTTGGCTTTTCCGGCGGGTTGCCAGTGGGCATGCTGCGGGGTCACGCCCTGCATGGTGGCGTCGAGCAATCCGTGAGCATCCTTTACTTGTTGTTTGAGAAGGGTCAGAGCGTCCATAACATCCTCCTGCAAAATGGGATTTGTTGGTGACATGTTGAGAGGAGATGGTTGGGGGTGCTTATACGTTAGCAGGGGGCGCGCGGCTTGTCAATGGGGGCTTCATGCCACCGTAACCTGTGGATTCTGCGCGGAAACGCAACACGTAGGGACGAACCAGTCAGCCTGTGTCAGAAGTCCGTTGTTTATATCTGAGGTGGTATCGCCTCCAGATTCAAGAAACTGATTTATGAGACAAGTTCCAGTGTGTTCGCCCGACCAGCGGGCCGACACGCCTCGGCCCCTACCGTGAGCGCCGCCTCTATAATGCGGAAGATGACGGTCCTCGATCCCCATTCCTGAATCACGGCGCCAGGCGGCACGGCGGCCCAGTGCCCCTACCCGATAGCTCCCTCGGCCTTCAGGCTAGCTATGTCTTGTTGTGAGTAGCCCGCCTCTCGGAGGACTTCTTCGGTGTGCTCGCCGAGACCGGGGGCGGCGCGTCGGATCTTACCCGGCGTCTTGCTGAGCTGGGGCAGTACGCCCACTATCGGCACGCGTCCCGCCGTGGGGTGGTCGAAGTCCACGATCCAGTCGTTGGCCCGCACCTGGGGGTTGGCCGCCAGCCGGGAGTAGCTGTCCATGAAGCCGTAGACCAGACTGCTCTTCTTGAAAAGCTCCTCCCATTCGGCGCGGGTGTGGGCCAGCATGGCCCTGTCCAGTATTTCGATGAACTCGCGGCGGTTTTCCTTGCGCATGGCCTGAGAGTTGAATCGAGGGTCGTCGTGGTATTGCTCAAGGCCGAGGACACGGCAGATGTCGTCCCAGTACTGTTCGGAATTGGGCATGGCGAACTGGACCCAGTCGCCGCCCTTCAGCTCGTAGAAGTTCCAGAAGGCATTTTCCGCCGTGCGGCGGTCCACGCGCGGTATTTCCTCGCCGGTGCCCAGGTGGGCGGCCAGGGCGGCGACGCCACCCTCGATGAGGCCGGCCAGCAGGCCCACGTGAACCATCTGGCCCTGGCCGCTCTTCTCCCGATGGTAGAGGGCCAGCATTATGGCGAAGTCCAGCATGACGGCGGTGAAGTGGTCGCCCATGCCGGGGCGGCAGCTAACCGCGGGAGTGCCGGGTTGCCCCATGGTGTGCATCAGGCCGCTGGCGGCAAAGGCCACGAAATCGTACCCCGGCCGGTCCTTGTCCGGCCCGATGATGCCCCAGCCCGAGCCGATGGCATAGATGAGGCGTGAGTTCATCCGGGACAGCGTATCGTAGTCCATGTTCATGCGCTTCAGAGAGTCCGGCTGAAAATTGGTCAGGAAGACGTCCGACTCTTTGATCAACCTGTGAGCGATCTCCTGCCCTTTCTTATGCTTCAGGTTCAGTGTGATGCTGCGCTTATCGTGGTTCTCCATCTCGAACATGTAGTTGATCCTGGCGTTGGGAGGACGGGGTAGGTCGCCGCCGTAGCTCGGTTTCATGAACCCCCGGATCGGGTCGCCGCCATCCGGAGTCTCGATCTTGATGCTGTCGGCGCCCATCTCGGCCAGGTGCACGCCGGCGCGGGGGCCGTAGAGGCGCTGGGTAAACTCCAACACTTTGACGCCTTCCAGTGGCAGCGGCATAGGAGACCTCCTGGTGGAACCTTTTCGTGGATTATGAAGCGATGAGGGGCGCGTGTCAAGGTGGGGGATGTGCCAAAATCCGCCGCCCATTCAATCTCACGAAACGGAA
The DNA here is from genome assembly GCA_016210545.1 of Chloroflexota bacterium. Lineage (GTDB taxonomy): Bacteria > Chloroflexota > Dehalococcoidia > JACVQG01 > JACVQG01 > JACVQG01. The sequence continues at coordinate 81 of JACQTY010000122.1, read as the reverse complement.
CGATTCTTCACCTGGCTGGTGCAGCACCTTGGTCCGCGCGCACCTTGCGGCAAATAGGCGGCCAACCCACCTCTCCCTTTG
>JACQTY010000121.1 GCA_016210545.1 Chloroflexota bacterium | reverse complement strand
TGGTAAAAGGCGCGCAGGGAGCGGGTGACAGGCCGCCAGTCCTCCTCATGGCCCTGCAGGCGATAGGTGTAGAGCATGTCGCGGGGATGGGTGCGGAAGCTCATGCCCTTGTACTCGAAGATGACCTGTTGGACCGAGGCGGGGATCTCCACCTTTTCAATGGCTGTATAGACCTGGTCGGCGATGACCTGCTGCACGCGCACGCGGGGGGCTATGCGACTCGGGGTGTAGCGCACCGCGCCGTTCAGGGTGGCGAACCAGAACCTCCCGCTCCGGTCCTGGATGATCTTGTTGAGATAGACGATGTCCGGGGAACGGATGTACTGAAAAAGGCGGCCGTCGCAATGGAGGACTCCCCCTTCGGTGCCGAACCACAGATGCCCCCGCCGGTCTTCGCAAATACACTGGACATGGACATTCGGCACGCCATTCTCAATCGTGAAGTTGTGAAATCTCGCCCCGTCGAAACGGCTGATCCCGCCCCAGGTGGCTATCCACAGATCGCCCTGTTGGTCCTCGAGAAGGTCCTCGACCCGGTTGTCGACCAGGCCGTCTTCGGTGGTGTAGGAGGTGATATTCCCTGCCGCGTCAAGCCTCCCGATGCCTCTCCCTGTGCCCTGGCCGTTCCAGCCTCCCCGCGCGAACCAGAGCCCCCCCTCGCGCGTGGCAATGATAGCGTTGATATTGCAAAGCGCGTCTTTCTTCCTCTCCCTGAACAGGGTCTCGAAGCGCCGGCCATCCCAGCGGGTTATCCGCACCTCGCTGCCGGCAGCATCCCAGTGGCCCAGGAACAGGTGGCCTTCTTGGTCTTCGGCAATGGCCGTTACCATGATTCCGTCAAACCCCTCTTCGGTGCCCGTGGTGCGGGTGGTCTGCCTGTCATAGCGCCTCAGCCCCTGGAATCCGCCGAACCACAGGTGCCCGCTGCGGTCTTCGTGGATCACCAGGGTATCCAGTCCCTCTTCCATGTCCAGGGTTGCGAAGCGCTCTCCGTCGTAGAAACAGATGCCTTTGGGAGCGCTTGAGGAGGGGGGAAACAGATCCGAGAAGCCTATCCATATAAGGCCCTGTCTGTCTTCCTTCAGGGCGAGTACTTCCCGGTGGGGCAGGACTTCTCCTCCGAAGACGTGGAGGCTGTGCGGATCGCAAGCGCTGACCCCTCCTCCCCAGGTGGCAAACCAGTACTGTCCTTCCCAGTCCTGGAACATGGCATTGACATTGTCACTCGCCAGGCCGTCCTGGCCGGCGAAGTGGTGAAATCCCACCCCGTCGCAGCAGAGGACTCCTCCTCCGGTGAGGCAGAACCACGTCCTGCCTTCCCGGTCGCGCTGGATCTTGCGGACATATCCCCTGAATTCCACTGGTACAGGCCGGCACGTCCTGCCCGCGCAATGCCAGATCCTCTCCCGGTGCCCTATCCACAGTCCACCGGCGCTGTGGGGCGCGACGCTGTACACGCCTTCTTGAGAGAGCGGCAGATCATCCGATCTCTGGAAAGCGGAGCCGGCGTAATACACCAGATTGCCGCGCAGGCCGAACCAGATACGGCCTTCCTCGTCCTGCGCGATCCCCCAGCAGGTCCCGGGCGCCTGCGCGTACTGGCGGCGATAGGCAGGGGTCAGGTCGTGAAAACCCGCGCTGTCGCAGTGCCCGAGGACATCGGCCCCGCCCACCCAGATCAGTCCCTCGCGGTCCTCGAAGATATAGGTGACCGAGCGGTTGGCGAGGCCGCTCTCTTCGCCGAAGGGGTAGAAGGAATGCCCGTCGTACCAGCAGATCCCCCCATCCCAGGCGCCGAACCAGAGCCTTCCCTGCCGGTCCAGGAGGGCGGCGTAGACCTGGTCGCCGCAGAGGCCGTCTCGCGCGGTGAAGGTGCGGAACTCATCCCCATCGAAGCGGGTCACCCCGCCCGTGGCCGTGGCAAACCACAGGTAGCCCTCCCGGTCCTCGGCAATGTGCTCGACCAGGAGGCCGGCCAGGCCGTCGGCAGTGGTGTAGGTGCGCCAGGTGCCTTTGTGGCTGAGTGGGGGGAGGGGCTTGTCCATATCGGCCAGCGCCCGGAGAGGAGATGTCAGACAATATACGAAAATCCCCGCCGGATAGCAGATCCGGCGGGGATGGGGATGGGAGTGGCGAAACCGGCGAAAGCAGCGCGATGGATCACTTCACCAGGAGCATCCGCCGGGTCTGCGCCAGCTCCGCGCTCACAAAGCGGTAGAGGTAGACCCCGCTGGACACCGGCTGTCCGTACTCGTCCTGCCCGTCCCATTCCGCCTGGTAGTACCCAGCTCCCTGGTGCTCCTGGACCAGCACGCGGACCATCTGCCCCATCAGGTTGTACACGGCCAGGTAGACCTCTCCGGCCTCGGGGAGCTGGTAGGTGATCTGGGTGGAGGCGTTGAAGGGGTTGGGGGCATTCGGGAACAGGGCATAGGAGTCCGGGAGCAGGACAACGGGTTTGCCTCTCCCTGCTTTTTCCTGCGTCTGAGCGGTTGCGCTGCTTCCTGTCACGCTGACTTCGTATGAACCCTCAAAGGCAGCCGCGCCAAAGGGGGAAGAAGCCAGGAGATTTCCGGTGATTGTCAAGATCGAGGTAGGCGCCTCGACAATATTCACTACGTCAGCCTTGTAGAACTTGGCCAGCCGCTCCAGCACCCCGTTGCGGTTTTCGTCCACCCCATAGGAAGAGGGTGATTTCACATACCCAAACTTGGGGTCAGTGATGGGCTGGATAGTGCCTCTGGGTGCTTTGAGACGGACAGTGGACAGGTCGATCTGATCGTAGGCGCCGTCCTCTTGCCGAAGCTCAATGTACCCGCTTGCCAGGCCATTGCTGTGGGCAATGTTGAGGTTGTCGGGATCGAAATCAAAGGCAGCGGGGATGGGTATCACATTGACAATGACCGAGGCAGAGCCTTTGTTCCCCGAGGCATCGGTAGCCTTCACAGTGATTACCTGTGCTCCCACTGGGAGAGGAGGCCCAAACGGATCGCTAGGCAGAACTGCTACATCCACGGATGCCGGGGCGCAGCACTTATCAGTGACCACATGGTCCACATCGATTTGATGATTGCTCTGGAAGGTCTGGCCATTCACCGGCTTATTTATCACAACGGCCGGTGGGGCGGTGTCCTTCACCTCTATGGGGAAGGAGTAGTTCGAACGGTTACCGTGCTCGTCAGTGGCCATGCAGTTCACGATGGTGGTCCCCAGCGGGAACCCTGTGTGCCTACATTAAGTGAGACAAGTTGCTCTGGACAATTAGTGTCTAACCGCAAGGGCAAAGGAGCACAAGATCATGTCTCAGACCCCCGTTATGACCACTGGCGCAAATGGCCAGGCCCGGACGGCACCTTCTGCCGCCGTCGTGGTTGAGGCCCCCGATGCGGAAGTGCTGGCTCGTGCCCGCCGTCAGACCTTTTCGGTGGCCTATAAGTTGCGCATCCTCACCGAGGCGGATCAAAGTAGCCAGCCGGGGCAGATTGGCTCGCTGCTGCGCCGTGAGGGGTTGTATTCATCCCACCTGACCAATTGGCGCCGCCAGCGGGAGCGTGGGGAACTGGGCCGCAAGCAGCGTACCCAGCCCGGCGCGGATCCGATGGTGAAAGAAGTGGCGCAGCTGCGACAGGAAAATGCCCGGCTACAGGCCCGCCTGGAGCGCGCCGAAACCATCATCGAGGTGCAAAAAAAACTCTCGGTCCTACTTGGACTGCCCTGCGAAGCAGTATCGAAGGCCGACAGCAGATGAGGGCCAACGCGGAGCAATTGGCCGACCAGGTGGGGATCACCACCGCCTGCCTGACACTGGGAGTCCCACGCAGCAGCCTGTATCGGGCCCGGGTGCCGCTGGGGGAGGTGGCCCGGCCATCGGTCCCCCGACCGGCACCCCCCAGAGCCCTGCCTCCGGCCGAGCGCCTTGCCATCCGGGAGGTGCTCAATAGTCCGCGCTTTCAGGACCATTCGCCCCGCCAGATTTGGGCCGGGCTACTGGATGAGGGCCTCTACCTGTGCTCCTGGCGGACGATGTACCGCCTCCTGGCTGACTGCGACGAAGTGCGGGAGCGCCGCGACCAGCTACAGCATCCCGCCTATACCAAACCGGAACTATTGGCCACCGCACCCAATCAGTTGTGGAGCTGGGACATCACCAAACTGCGTGGGCCGGCCAAGGGGATCTACTTCTATCTATATGTCATCCTCGATGTCTTCAGCCGCTATGTGGTCGGCTGGATGATCGCCCAGCAAGAGTCGGCGGCGCTGGCCGAAACCCTGATTGAGACCAGCTGTCAACGACAAGCCGTTACGTCCCACCAGTTAACCCTGCACGCCGACCGCGGCGCGCCGATGACCGCCAAATCAATGGTCCAGCTGCTGGACGACCTGGGGGTGACCAAGAGCCACTCCCGGCCCCGGATCGCCAACGACAACCCGTACTCCGAGGCCCACTTCAAAACCCTGAAATACCGGCCAGCGTTTCCCGACCGCTTCGGTTCGCTGGTCGATGCCCGAGACTGGGGGCAAACCTTTTTCCCCTGGTACAACCAGGAGCATTATCATACCGGCCTGGGATTATTGACCCCGGCTACGGTCCACTACGGCAAGGCCGAGCCGATCCGCGCCCAACGCCAGCGGGTGCTGGAGACCGCCTTTGCCGCTCATCCAGAGCGCTTTGTCCGTGGCCCGGGCACACCGCCCAGGTTACCCGAAGCCGTCTGGATCAACAAACCCAAGGACCAGGGGGCCGCCACTCCCTGATGCTACACTAAATTCGAGCGTCCAGTTGTCTCAAAGTGCTTGACACATACCGGTCCGCATCACCTATTAGGCTCTGACATAGTGGCACCCTCACCCAACTCCCACTTCCCGTATCCGTAGTATTTGTAGTGTTTGAAGTGCCTGAGGTTTGGGCGTAGACCACAACTCCTCCCAGCACCAGCAGGGCCAGGGCTGCTGCCATAATCGCCCGCATGGCCCATGTTCTGTGGTTTTACAACAGGCGACGGGCGCAGGAAGAAAAACTCCCTGGGATGCGCATGGATCATCCTCCTATGGTGGGGAATTCGACAACTAGGGAATTCGGAGACAAGAAGTAGTGCAAAGCCTGTGCCAGAGAGACAGCCCCCTGAGGCACGTGGCTCCAAGTAGCTGTTTTCGCAGAAGGTTGAAAGATACTATCCAGATTCAGAGTGCGCGGGGGTTGTCCTGCGCAGGGCCGGTTTTTCGGCCCAGGGAGAGTGGGCGGAGATGGAGTTTAGTACTGAGAAGACAAGGGGATTGAGGAATAAAGTAAAGGGACGAGATTCTGTCCCTGACCGAGGATTCGGCCCTAGGGCTTCTGGATTCCCAGCTTCTTCATG
>JACQTY010000120.1 GCA_016210545.1 Chloroflexota bacterium | reverse complement strand
TGGCGCCTGTTCCGGAATGTCCGGGTTAAAGTTAGCGAAAATGCCGCTCACACGAAGGAGGCAGCCAATGGACCTCGGTCTAAAGGGAAAAGTGGCTATTGTCACCGGGTCGGCCCAGGGGATCGGGCGGGTGGTAGCCAGGACCTTTGCCCAGGAAGGGGCCAATGTCGTCATCGCCGATATTCAGGAGGACAAGGGTAAGGCCGTGGCCCAGGAATGCCAGGCCCTGGGGGTAAAGGCGCTGTTTGTCAGGACCGACGTCACCAAATACGAGGACGTGGAGAACCTGGTGAAGACAGCGGTCAAGGAGATGGGCAAGGTAGACGCCCTCGTCCACGACGCCGCCACCTTTGTCATCGGTCCTTTCCGCAGGCTGCCCCGGGACACCTGGAACAAGGTCATAAACATCTGCCTCTTTGGCGCCATGAACTGCGGCCACGCCGTAGCCGAGCCTATGGCGGCCCAGAAGAAGGGCCACATAGTATTCGTCGGCTCCGATGCCGGCCGCATCGGGGACGCCAGCCAGACAGCCTATTCCGCTGCCAAGGGCGGCATCATGGCGTTCTCCAAGTCCCTGGCCCAGGAACTGGGCCCATCGGGAATTACAGTCAATGTGCTCAGTCCGGGACTGACATTGACCGCTGAGAATACGGAGCTAATGGAGAAACTCATCGGAAAGGAGGGGGACGAGAAGCGGCAGCGAGTCTGTTCCCTGTATGCCCTGCGCAAGCTGGGTACGGCTGAGGACGTGGCTAACGTAGCGGTCTTTCTGGCCTCCGACCGGGCCGGACACGTCACCGGACAGGTGCTCAGCGTCAGCGGCGGATACTCCATGGTGGGCTAGCGGCGGCGTAGCGTGCTGCGCCCCTACCATCGACCCCAGGATTCTTTGAAGGAGGTTCAAGTTTGGAATTCGGACTGAAGGGCAAGACGGTAATCGTAACGGGCGGCGGCTCCAACATAGGCCGCGCCATATTCCTGGCCTTCATGAAAGAGGGCTGCAACACCGTCAACGCGGAGATTGACGAGGCCCAGGCCAAGAAGGTATTGGACGAGGCCAAGAGCCTCCCCGGCAAGGGACTATTTGTTAAGACCGATGTTACCGATTGGAACTCCGTCCAGAATACGGTCAAGACCGTAATAGAGAAGACCGGCCAGGTAGACGTGCTGGTCAACAACGTGGGCTGGGTGTACGACCGCCTGTTCGTTGAGAAGCCACGCGAGGAGTGGGAGAAGGAGATAAAGCTCAATTACTGGAGCTTTGTCAATTGCACCCGCGGCGTCCTCGACCACTTCATCGCCCGCAAAGGCGGCGCCGTGGTGAGCGTCGCTTCCGACGCCGGCCGCATCGGGGAATTCAGGGAGGCGGTATACGGCGGCTGCAAGGGCGCCGTCATATCCACTACCAAGGCTATTGCCCGCGAGGTGGGACGCTATAACATCCGGCTGAACACTGTGTGCCCCGGCGCCACCATCCCCAAGAAAGAAGAAGTAGGCAAGGACAGCATGTGGCAGGAGGCTTTCAAGTTCTTCACTCCGGAGATGGCGGAGAAAGCCACCCACGCCTATCCGCTGCGCCGTCTGGGCACAGCGCCGGAGCTGGCCAATGCCGTCGTGTTCCTGGCTTCCGATGCCGCCAGCTTCATCACCGGCCAGACGCTGAGCGTCAGCGGCGGCTATTCCATGATGTAGGGCATCCCGACCAATCGGGACCGTGCCCGTTCAGGCGAAATAACCTACGGAAGAAGCAATAAGGAGGAATCAGGTGGAACTAGGTCTCAAGGGTAAGACAGTTATCGTCACCGGCGGCGGCTCCAATATCGGGCGGTCCGTCTTCCTGGCCTTCATGGCCGAGGGCTGCAATACGGTCAACGCCGAGCTGGATGAGGCCCAGGGGCAGAAGGTCGTCGACCAGGCCAAGAGCCTGCCCGGCAAGGCGCTGCTGGTGAAGACCGACGTCACCGATCACAAGTCGGTCGAGGCCATGGTGAAGAAGACCCTCGACACCTTCGGGCAGGTAGACATCCTGGTCAACAACGTCGGCTGGACGTTCGACCGCCTGTTCATCGAGAAACCCCGCGAGGAATGGGAGAAGGAAATCAAGATCAACTACTGGGGCTTCATCAACTGCACCCGCGCCGTGCTGGACCACTTCATCGCCCGCAAGTCCGGGGCGATCGTAAGTCTCGGCTCCGACGCCGGCCGCATCGGCGAGTGGCGTGAGGCCGTATATTCCGGCTGCAAGGGCGCTGTCATCGCCACCACCAAGGCAGTGGCTCGTGAGGTCGGGCGCTACAACATCCGCCTCAACGTGGTCTGCCCGGGCGTCACCGTTCCGGCCTCCGCCAACGACATGAGCAAGTACAGCCTGTGGCAGGAGTCATTCAAGATATTCACCCCCGAGGTCCAGCAGAAGGCCACCCACGCCTATCCGCTGCGCCGGCTGGGTAAGCCCGAGGACATCGCCGGGGCCGTCCTCTTCCTGGCCTCTGACGCTGCCAGCTTCATCACCGGCCAGACGCTGAGCGTCAGCGGCGGCTACAGCATGATGTAGACAGGGCCATGATAACGGCAGGGGCACGGACCGACACGTAGGCGTGCCCCTGCTAGTCCACAAGGAGGCGGGATGGAGGATATCAAGGCCGTAGACGTAATGAACTACCCTTTCACCGCAAAGGCGGTGAAGGCGTGGAACGCCAGAGAGTTCCAGATCATGGCCAGGACCATCTTCAAGGTCCCCGCCGGCAAGTCCCACACTTTCGCCACGGGGCGGACCGCCAGGGAACTCGTAGCCGACATGGATGCCGCGGGCTACGACAAGGTGTTCATCTGCGCCACTCGCATGTACTCGTACCGGGACAAGAAGTTGATCTGGGACCATCAGGAACGGGACGTCTATAACGCCATAAAGGAGTGCCCTGACCGGATCATCGGCATAGCCGGCTACAATCCCTTCAAAATCGAGGAGAGCCTGCACAAGATAGAGTTGGCCGTAAAGAGGTATGGCTTCAAGGGAGTCTACTTCCACAGCCTGGGCTTCAACCTGCCCCTGAACGACAAAAAACTCTATCCGCTTTACGCCAAGTGCCAGGAGTTGGGCATCCCCGTGGCCATGCAGACCGGACACTCGCTGGAGGTCATGCCCAGCGACCCGGGACGCCCCATCTATGTCGACGAGCCGGCCCTGGACTTCCCCAACCTCAACTTCGTACTTTCCCATACGGGCTGGCCGTGGTGTGAGGAGTTCGTGGCCATGGCCTGGAAGCACCCCAACGTCTACGCCGATATCAGCGCCCACATGCCCAAGTACCTGGACCAGTCGCTCATGCGCAACATGGACTCGCGCATGCAGGACAAGGTGCTCTTCGGCACCAACGGTATGGACTTCAAGCTCGTCAAAGAACAGTTCCTGGCCCTGCCCATCAAGGACGAGACCAAGCGCAAAGTCCTGCGGGACAACGCGGTGAAGCTGTACAAGCTATCGTAGGGGCATCCCGATCGATCGGGACCGTGCCCTCGTGGCTTGGTTCCGACAAGGCGGGGCCGAACAAATCAAGGAGGTCAGAATGGTTACCCAGGTCAAAGCTCCAGTCAAAGCGATCGACTACATGAACTACTTCCTCACCCCAACCGTAAAGGGCAACTGGGAAAATGCCAAGAAGAGCGAGATAACCTGCCGCATAGAGCAGTCCCTGGCCGGCGGCGGCCTGCCCAGCCAGACGCCGGAGGAGATGATCGCCCTCATGGACCAGTCGGGCGTGGACAAGGTATTCCTCTGCTCCTGCATCATGTTCTCCTACTGGCAAAAGAAGGTCATCATGGAGGACAGCACCGAGGACATCGCCAAGGTGCTCAAGAAGTACCCCAGGCGTTTCGTGGGCATGACCAGTTACAACCCGTACCGCATAAAGGAAAGCCTGGAGACCATTGAGAAGGCGGTCAAGCAATACGGGTTCAAGGGCGTCTACGTCCACATCTTCGGCTTCGACATGCCCCTGACCGACGCCCGGATGTACCCGCTCTATGCCAAGTGCCAGGAGTTGGGCATCGTGGTGTCCATGCAAGTGGGCTATGTGCTGGAGGCCATGCCCAGCGAGCACGCCCGCCCCATCCTGCTGGACCGCATCGCCCTGGACTTCCCGGAGCTGAAGATAGTCGGCTCGCACACCGGCTATCCCTGGGAAGAGGAGCTTATCGCCATCTGCTACAAGTACGACAGGGTCTTCTTTGGCGCCGACGCCCACCGCCCCAAGTACTGGAGCGAATCGGTAAAGCGCAACATCAGCAGCCGGCTCCAGGACAAGTGCATCTTCGGCACCAACGGCATTCCGTGGAACATCATGCTTCAGGACGTGGAAGGCCTGGGTCTGAAGGACGAGGTCAAGAAGAAGCTGCTCCACGACAACGCCGTAAGGCTGTTCAAACTGGAGAGCTAAGCGAAGGGTTGAGCGCGGGGGCGCGATGCATCGTGCCCCCGCGAATTCGAGGGTCTAGTGGACAGGGTACACCGTGAGCTGAACGACTGACGAAGGAACTTGAAGAAATCTCAGTGGTCTGCGAGGCTGGAGGCTGCAATAAATCAGGGACCTTGAGGAGATGGGATACGGTCAATAAATCGCTCATTCCTGTTGATAGGATCGAGAAGGCAATTCTGTTGATCCGCAAGCAAAAAGTTATGCTCGATGCGGACCTGGCAGCGCTGTACGGGGTTGAGACCAAGATTCTGGTGCAATCGGTCAAAAGGAATATTAAACGTTTTCCGGCGGATTTCATGTTCCAGCTCAGCAAGGAAGAGTTTGACGACTTGAGGTTCCATTTTAGCACCTCAAGTGACCTGGAAGGTCGCGAAGAGTTCGGCGTCTTGAGGTCACAAATTGTGACCTCAAGTGGTTGGGGAGGTCGCCGGTACCCACCATATGCGTTCACCGAGCAGGGGGTTGCCATGCTGTCCAGTGTCCTTCGCAGCCAGCGTGCCATCCAGGTTAATATTGAGATAATGCGGACTTTTATCCGCCTGCGGCAAATGCTTGCGTCCCACGCGGAGCTTGCTCGGAAGCTTGATGCCCTCGAAAAGAAATATGACGCCCAATTCAAGGAAGTATTTGAAGTTATCCGCCAGATGATGGCGACGCCTGAACCGAAGCGGCCCCCCATAGGATTTCGAAAAGGGGGCTGAAGGACGAGGTCAAGAAGAAGCTGCTCCGCGACAACGGCGTAAAGCTGTTCAAGCTGGAGTAGGGGCACGATGCATGGCGCCCCTACGGTATCGTCCCGTCCGTTCGCCGGGCCCTGCGGCCAGATGAGTAGGCAGGCACAAGCGTGCCCGTGTTTGAAAAGAAGTAGAAGGAGTCGACAACTTATGCCCCCAAAATTCACTGACATCCTTTTCGAGAAGAAGGACCACATTGCCAGGATCACCATTAACCGGCCGGAGGCACTGAACGCCTTCCGCACCCACACACTGCTGGAGCTTATCCAGGCCTTCGAAGATATCGACAAAGACGAGAGCATCGGCGTGGCTGTGCTCACCGGCGCCGGCAGCAAGGCCTTCTGCGTCGGCGGCGACGCCAAGGAGAACGCCGGCAAGGCCGGGTACTCCAGGGAGTTGCTCCTGGCCACCGCTCGCGTCCACGAACTGATCCGCAAGGTCCCTCAGCCGGTCATCGCCGCCGTCAACGGCTACGCCATAGGCGGCGGGCACGTCATGCAACTGGTGTGTGACCTGAGCCTCGCCGCGGAGAACGCCAAGTTCGGGCAGGCCGGGCCGAGGGTAGGCAGCTTCGACGCCGGCTTCGGCACCGCTTACATGGCCAGGGTGATCGGCGACAAGAAGGCCCGCGAGATATGGTACCTATGCCGCCAGTACACCGCCCAGGAAGCCCTGCAGATGGGCCTGGTCAACAAGGTGGTACCCGCAGACAAGCTGGAGGCCGAGGTGAACGACTGGTGTCAGGAGGTCCTGGCCAAGAGCCCCACGGCGCTAAAATTCCTCAAGGCCTCGTTCAACGCCGACTCGGACGGCATCGCCGGCCTGGAGAACATGTCCTGGCCCGCCCTGTGGATGTACTATCAGACAGAGGAAGCGATGGAAGGGCGAGCCGCCTTCCTGGAGAAACGACCGGCAAACTTCAACAAGTTCCGCAAGTAACGCCCCGCCATCGCATGGGCGGGAGGCCGCAAGGGACAGGGGCTGCCCTTGCGTTGTTCCGGGCAAAGGTGAGGAAGCAATGAAAGCCATCGACGTCCACGTCCACTTCAGCACCGAACGGGGATTCCTGATGAAGGACCCGGTGGTCAGAGACGCCATCGAGAAATACTACAAGGTAAAGTATACCTTCAAGTCCGAGGAGGAGATGGCCCAGGAGTTCGTCAGCCTGGGCGTAAAGGCTATCGTCATGGCCTGGGACACCGAAAGCAACACCGGCTGGCCGCGGGTGGAAAACGAATATGTGGCCGAGGTGGTCAAAGCCCACCCGGAGGCGTTTGTGGCTGGCTGGGCCAGCGTGGACCCGTGGAAGGGAAAGATGGCCGTGAAGGAGGCGGAGCACGCCATCAAAGACCTGGGCATGCTGGGGCTTAAGTTCCAGCAGACGGCCATGGGCTTCTTTCCCAACGATCACCGCTTCTATCCCATATACGACAAGTGCGTCGAACTGGGTGCGCCAGTGCTGTTCCACACTGGCTCGACTGGCTTCGGGGCGGGGATGCCGGGGGGCGGCGGCTATCATCTCAAGTACACTCGCCCCATCCCGTACATCGATGACGTGGCCGCTGATTTTCCGGAGCTGACCATCGTGTGCGCCCACCCGAGCTTCCCGTGGCAAGACGAGATGATCGCCGTGGCGCTGCACAAGGCCAACGTCTTTATGGACCTATCCGGGTGGGCGCCCAAGTACTTCGCCGAGAACCTCAAACGGGAGATAAACGGCCGACTGCAGGACAGGTTCATGTACGGCTCAGACTATCCCGAAATCCCGCCCAAAAGGTGGCTGGAGGAGTTTCAAGCGGCTGGGTACAAACCCGAGGTGGTGGAAAAGGTGCTGTACAAGAACGCCCAGCGTATCCTGAAGGTGGGACTGTAATCCCTTACGGCAAAGGCAGCTCGCCGGAAGCTAAGAATGACAGCGGCGCCGAGCCGGCAAGTTCTCCACTCAGCCAGGCCCGCGCCTTGCTGCGCCGTCTGGGGCTACGGCCCAAGAAGGGCCTGGGGCAGCATTTTCTCGTGGACTCCAGCGTACTCCGCCACATCGTCAACGCCGCCGAACTTTCGCCTGCCGACGTGGTGATAGAGGTGGGACCGGGCCTGGGCATTCTCACGAGGGAGTTGGCGGCGCACGCCGGCAAGGTGATTGCCCTAGAAAAGGACGAGGCGCTGGCCGCTGCCCTGGCCCGGGAACTGGCTGAGTACAATAACGTCCGAATCGTGCCGGGCGATATCCTCGACATAGACCTGGCGCACTTCCTGACTTCCGAAGCCAGATTGCCCGAACGCCCAAACTACAAAGTCGTTGCCAATCTGCCGTACTATGTCGCCTCCGCCGTGGTGCGCCACTTCCTGGAAGCCATCCCCAATCCGAGGCTCCTGGTGGTAATGGTGCAGCGAGAGGTCGCGCAGGCCATGGTGGCGGGGCCGGGCGACATGAGCCTCCTGAGCGTGAGCGTCCAGTTCTACGGCCAGGCCCGCATCGTCGCCAGGGTCAGCCCCCGGAGCTTCTACCCGCCGCCGAAGGTGCATTCCGCGGTGGTGCGTATAGACCCCTCACCCTCGACGCCCTTGCCCACCCCCGACATCCCCGAATTCTTCCGCCTGGTCAGGGCTGCCTTCTCGGCGCGCCGCAAACAGCTTCGTAACTCGTTGGTCCAGGGTTTGAGTATCAGTCCGGAAGAGGCAATGGTATACTTAGAAAAGGCTGGAATCGACCCGAAACGCCGGGCAGAGACCGTGAGCCTGGGGGAATGGTCCAGCCTGTGGAAAGCCTATTGGGAAGGGAAAGTTGTGCAATCAGGTTGAGGGGATGATGGCAGTGAGAGTGAAGTCCCCCTCTCTCTTCCTCTCCCCCGCGAAGGGGGGAGAGGAAACGGGTGTCGGTCCCCCTTTGAAGGTGTTCTGAAGGAGATTGTTTGGTGGAATCCCACAGGCCGGCGGGGCTTATTCTGCTGGCCCCCGCCAAGCTCAATTTGACGCTAGAGGTGCTCGGAAAGCGCCAGGACGGTTATCATGAGGTGCGCTCCGTTCTGCAGACAATAGACCTGTGGGACTCCCTGTCAATGGAGGACACACATCAGGGCATAGACTTCCATTGCTCCTTGCCCCACCTGGAGAACCGTGATAACCTCGTATTTCGTGCAGTGGAAAACATGCAGGCAAGCCAGGCCGGTCGGGGGGTTTCCATCCGGCTGCACAAAGGCATCCCCGAGGCGTCGGGATTGGGCGGCGGCAGCAGCGACGCTGCGGCAGCCCTTATCGGACTGGCCCGGCTGTGGGAAACGAACCTTGGAATGGGGGACCTGGCCCGGCTGGCCGCACAATTGAGTGCGGACGCCCCCTTCTTCCTGTCGGAGGGTACGGCGCTGGCCGAAGGGCTTGGAGAGCGCATAACGCCCGTTCCCTCGCTGCCGCCCCACTGGGCGGTGGTACTCATGCCCCATGTGCAAGCCCCCCATCCCAAGACAGCCCGGCTCTATGCCTCTCTCAGCCCGGAACACTACACCAGCGGAGAGCATACCACCCGGCTGGTGGCTGCGCTGAAGGGCGGGGTAAGATCGGACCTATTGGACTTGTTATTTAACGTCTTCGAGGGCGTGGCCTTCAAGGTATATCCCGGGCTTGCAGAGTCGTGGCAGCGCTTTGAGAGGGCGGGGGCGCCCCGGGTACACCTGGCCGGCTCAGGCCCGGCCCTGTTCACGCTTACGCAGAACAGGGAGACGGCAGCAGCCATCAGCGAGAATCTTAAAGGGGACGGGCTGGAGGTCTATCTGGCCCGGACAAGGAACTAGACTGACCCGTTGATAGACGATATTCTATCCAACTTACCCAACCTGCACCCCCTCACACCAAAGAGAGGGGAGCGCTGGCGGTGGTGGCATCTAGCCATCCTCGTGGCGATCTTTCTGGGCATCAGTGTGGGGATATTCTATCTCCTCAGCTTCACCGAAGGCTTTCTGAAGGAGCGCCTGGAAGGTTTTGCGGTCTACGCCTATATTATCGTCTTCTTCGTCTCCCTCCTCAGCGCTGCAACTATCTTCTTGCCGGCCCCGGGGATCATAGTGGTCCTTGTCGCCGCCGCCAAATGGAACCCTCTGTGGGTAGGCCTGATCGCCAGCCTGGGCGGCGCCCTGGGCGAGTTGACAGCTTACTATGCAGGGTACTGGGGCAGTAAGGTAGTGGTCAAGAAGGAGAGCCGCACCTACCTCAAGTTCGAACACTGGGCCCGACGGTACGGGATGTTCGCAGTGATGATCTTTGCTGCAGTCCCCTTCATGCCCTTTCACATCGGGGGGATCGCCGCCGGCGCCCTGAGATTGCCCTTATGGCAGTACCTTGTAGCCATGTTTCTGGGTAAAGCCGTCAAGACGTTCGCCGAGATCTATGGCGGCGTCGGGCTGTTCAGGCGTCTGACGGGCGATTAGGAATGAAATGCTAGATACCTTTGTTGTCATCGACCTGGAGACTACAGGGCTGGAGCCTAAGACTGATGAGATCATCGAGGTCGGCGCGGTGCGCTTTCGCGACGGGCATCCCGAAGAAAAGCTGCACACCCTGGTTAATCCCCGCCGTCCCGTCCCGGAGCAAATTCAACGACTTACCGGGATCTCCCTTCAGGAACTGAAAAAAGCGCCGCCTTTCGAGCAGGTAGCCGCCCAGGTGGCCTCCTTCCTGGCCAACGGTCCCGTAGTGGGACACAATATCGCCTTTGATCTGGGTTTTCTGGCCGCCCGCCACGTGAAGCCGTCCGGCCCGGCCCTGGACACGTTTCATCTCGCCTGCCTGCTCTACCCACAGACACAGGAATATGGCCTGATACCTTTGTCTCGGGAGATCGGGCTGAATCTGCCAGCCGAACACCGCGCCCACGATCACGCCGCGGCCACTGCCGCGCTGTTCCTGGAACTTCAGGCCAGACTGGCAAACCTACCTCCCGGTCTCAGGGCAGAGATAGCCCGGCTGGGCGGGGTGGCTGGCGCGGTGTGGCACAGCCTGTTCCAGCTTCCCGGCGAGGCGTCCAACCTATTCCAAATAGCCGCCGGCGCCGGACCGCTTTTTGCCAGCCTCCCGGAACTCGATACGACGCCGTTGGTCCCCAAAAGTAGCCCCGCGCCATTACCCGTGGAACAGATCGTCAGCCTGCTCGGACCGAACGGGGCGGTGCAGGCAGCACTCCCCGAATTTGAACACCGAGCGGAGCAGGTGCGGATGGCCAGGGCAGTAACCGAGGCCCTGAATCAGGAGCAGCAACTCCTGGTAGAAGCGGGAACGGGCACTGGCAAGTCTATGGCCTATCTTTTGCCATCCATGCTCTTCGCTCTGGAGAACCAGGCCCGCGTGGTGCTATCCACCAACACCATAAACCTTCAGGAGCAACTGATAACCAAAGATATTCCCCAGTTGAAGCAGGCCGTCGATGAACTGAAGGGACTAAGAATATCTATCCTGAAAGGCCGGGCCAACTACCTGTGCCTGCAACGCTGGGATGCCTACAGGCAAAGCATCGTGTTGTCTCCGGAGGAAGCTCTTTTCCTGGCCCGTATCCTGGTATGGCTCGGACGCACACTGACGGGCGACAAGGCGGAAGTCCACCTCCTGGCCCAGGAGGCCGGCCTGTGGAACTCGGTGGCCGCTACCGACGCCAACTGCCACAAGGAGGGCTGCCACCACTTTCAACAAGGACGCTGCTTCCTGTACCGGGCCAGACAGCAGGCCGAATCGGCGCACCTCGTAGTTACCAACCATGCCCTGCTACTATCCGAGGTGGCGGGCGCCCGCATCCTGCCGGACTATGACCATCTGATAATCGACGAGGCCCACCATCTGGAGGACGAGGCCACGGAGCAACTCGGCGTCCGCGTCACCTCTCAACAGCTTGCGTGGCATCTGAACCAGATTGGCCAGAAGCGCCGCCAGGGGGCGGCGACAGGCATTCTGGCCGAGGTGGAGGCCAGCGGGCGGCGCACCCGCTCGGACTCCCGCGTCAAGGATATCGAGGCGCTGCTGGCCGGGTGCCATAGCGACGTGGAAGCGGCCCGCCTGTGCAGCGGCCAGTTGTTTCGGACTCTGGCCCAGTTCGTGGCCAGCCGGGATAACAGTCTCCGCAGCTATGAGATACGCATGCGCCTCACTTCCACAGTGAGGGCCAGACCCGACTGGTCGAATGTCGAAATCGCCGGCGAGAACCTGACGCTGGCCCTGCACCAGATAGGGACAACCCTGGCCAGGCTGCACTCGGCCGTGGAGGGCCTGGAGGGCATGACGGAACGCGGGCCGGGGCTGGCTGGCAGACTGGCTTCTTGCATAGCTGACAATTCCCAACTGGAGCAGCAAATAAAGGACATCCTGTTCAGCCCCGACAGGAAACGGGTGTACTGGGCCACGGCGGGAGCGGACGAGGAGACCTCAAGTCTGGCCAGCGCCCCCCTGGAGGTGGGGAACATTTTGGACGAAGCGCTCTACGCCCGCAAGAAGTGCCTGATCTTCACCAGCGCCACCCTGAGCACCGAAGGGAACCTTGGGTTCGCCCGTCAGCGCCTGGGGCTGAATTCCGCCCGGGAACTGGTCCTGGGAAGCCCCTTCGACTACAAAAGCTCTACTCTGCTGTGCATACCGGAGGGCATCCCTCAACCCAACCAGCCCGGCTATCAGACGGCGGTGGAAGAAGCTATCGCCTCCCTGGCGCAGGCCGCGGGCGGGCGCACCCTGGTGCTGTTCACCTCCCACGCGGCGTTGCAGGCCACTGCGGAGGCCCTTAGGCCGCGTCTGGAAGCCAAAGGCATACAGGTACTGGGCCAGCGCATCGATGGCTCGCCGCAACAGGTATTGAGGACGTTCAAAAGCAGCCCCAAAGCCCTCCTTCTGGGCGCCAGCGCCTTCTGGGAGGGGATAGACATACCCGGCGATACCCTCAGCCTGCTCATACTTCCGCGGTTGCCCTTTCCCGTCCCCACCGACCCCATCTTTGAGGCCCGCTGCGAGCTGGTCGATGACCCGTTCAGCGACCTCTCGGTGCCGCAGGCCATCCTCCGCCTGAAACAGGGTTTTGGACGGCTCATCCGGCGGAAGACCGACCGCGGGGTCGTCGTCATACTGGACCGGCGGATAAAGACCCAGAAGTACGGCCAAGCCTTCCTGGAATCCCTGCCTCCCTGCACCACGAGGAGCGGCCCCGTGCGGCAGTTGGCGGCGGAGGTGACGGCGTGGCTGAGTAAACCGAACTGAGGGATCCCCTCCACACACATCCCCGCCCGGACAGAGCCAGAGAGGGGACACATGATGTCATTCCGGCCGCCGAGCCGGAATCCAGGGGCAGGGGCGTGGCCTGGATCTGTCACAAGTTATAGGTGGGTGGAGCGAAGCGCAACCCGTCGGCCAACTAACCTGAATCGGCGATGGTGGGTTCGTCCGAATCCTCCTGGCCCCTTTGCAAAACTGAGCCTTGCCCATAAGTCAGGTCTCTGGACACAATAGGTTTTTTGATATGTGGAACGCAGATACCAGCCTTGTAGGGTGGGTGCAGTCCCGATGGAATCGGGACGAAACCCACCACCTCCCGTTGCTGCGAAATGTCCCGACTTGTCGGGATTCCCGCTCCCGTTGACAAGAGTAATGACCAACCTGTACAATGACAGCAATTTAATATGAGCGGTTGCCGGTGCTTTGTAACGGAAGCTTAATAGGGAAGCCCGCGAAAGTCGGGCGCGGTCCCGCCGCTGTGATTGGGGACGAAACTTGAGAACATGCCACTGTTTCGCCAGAGCGAAATGGGAAGGCCTCAAGGAGTAGACTGAGCCAAGAGCCAGAAGACCTGCCGGCAGTATGACCTCGAGGTAAGAGCTCAAGGGAAATGGTAAATCCCTAAGCCGTACTTGGTTTAGGGGTTTTTTCTTTTGGTAAATCCCTAGACTTAAGCTAAGTTTAGGGATTTTTTGTTTGGTATGTGGCTGGCCCTCAGTCGAGGCCGGTGACGCATAAATATATCCAGGAAAGGGGGTGTCAAGGATGAAGAAGGCATTGGAGAGGACACCGAAGGACGTCATCGCTTACCGCAAGAAGTGTAAGCCTGATGGCGCCGGGCTTTCTCACTATATCCTGATGAACAAAAAGGAGAAGTAAGAATGCCCAGCAAATTGAATATCGCAGCGGCCCCCTCGCGGGGCCGCTACCTCAATACCGGAAACGGTCCGACGCTGCAACCGGTTGACATCGGCCACGATAACTACATTGGTTTAGTTGACCCAGACACTGCCTTCTGGTCACTGGTGAAAAGGGACAAATTGGGACTGGCCTTGACCAATAGCGGACTACTTTCCCGGTACCGTAAAAAGTCGGCTGCTTTCGCCGAGGAAATGAAGGCCCTACGCTTCGGGCTCAAACCTTCGGCTGTCTACTTGAACCCCACAGAGCGCTGCAACCTCAACTGCGACTACTGCTACATCCCCAAGGAAATGCGCAAAAACGGCAAGCACATGTCCGGCGAAGACCTCTTCAAGGCGCTGGCCGTGCTGAAGGACTACTTTGCGAAAACAGTGCCCGAAGGCGCCCGGCCACAGATCGTTTTCCACGGCTCAGAGCCTATGCTGAACCGCGAGGCCGTGTTCGCTGCTATCGAGCGGTACCGCGATGATTTCCGTTTCGGGGTGCAGACCAACGGACTCCTGCTGGATGAGACGGCTATCGACTTCCTAACCTCGCGGAACATCGGCATCGGGCTATCTCTTGACGGGCACATCGCCAGGGTTGCCAATAAGACTCGGCGCAACTGGTCCGGCCAGGGCTCATTTTCAAAGGTACTGGCCGCCATGGAACGTCTGAGGGGTTACCATGGCTATAATGTCATCTGTACCGTCACCAGTAAGAACCTGCGGTGGTTGACCGAGATCGTAGACTTCTTCCACGCTTATGGGGTGCCGGTCTGCATGCTGAACCCGGTGCGTTGCACCCAGCCGGGCGCCCGCCAGGTCAAGCCCGGTGATGGTGTGCTGGCCAGGCGCTATATGGCGGCGCTGGACCGCACCTACCACCTTTACCAGCAGACAGGACGCAAGCTGGTGGTGGCCAACTTCGCCAATGTGCTGGTCAGCATCATAGCGCCCACTGCTCGACGATTGATGTGCGATATCTCGCCCTGCGGCGGCGGACGGTGCTTTTTCGCCCTTTCGGCTAATGGCGACCTCTTTCCATGCAGTGAGTTCATTGGCCTGCCCCAGTTTAATGGCGGCAATATCTTCAGCGACGATATAGGGAAAGTGCTTACTACCAGGGCTTTCACTGCGGTCACCGGGCGTAAGGTGGAGGATATTGAGCCGTGCAATCGCTGCGCCATCCGCCATTTCTGCGGTTCGCCGTGCCCGGCAGAGGCCTTTGAAATGAACGGCGGCATGCAGAGGACCGGCGCCTTCTGCGAACTCTACGAGGAGCAGGTGCGCTATGCCCTACGGCTGATCGCCGACGGGAAAGAAGGCGCTTTCCTTTGGGACGATTGGGATAAAGGCACAACAAGCACGTTTAGGGTTTCAACGCTATTATGATATCATAGGTGCGAACGCGAAGCTGGCTCACTTGCTAGCGCCCGCAGTCGGGCAAATACCGGTCAACCTTGATAGGCCGCACCTGTCTTTCCCATCAGTCGGTGACTGACTGAGAAATGCCCAGCAATGGGGGTGGGTTGCGTGAGCAACAACCGTCCACATCGTGTCTCAGAGACGGCACGAAAGGACAGGAAGTGCAACACCCCAGTCCAATGTCTCACCGATAAGTTTACAACTTGGAGGCCCCAAAGAAGGGGAATCGGAAAATCCGCCTGGCCCCCTTCAGTAACGGGGCAGGCCCGATGTATCTGGTCTCTCGCAAACGCACGTCCTATCTCCCAAAGCCAACATTGTAAGGCTATGTACGAGTCAGTACAGTGGTTTCGGCGGGTCCGGCAACGCCGCAGTCCTGCCACAACAAGGCAATCGCCTCCACTCGCTGAGCGGGAGATTGCACCGGCGCTCAAGCTCGTCGGGGCCATCGCCCGCGGCGGCGCTTGACAAGGCCATCTCCCCCGTCTAAAGTGTCCATTATTGAGTCGGCGCTGCTACCCGCCGGTAGCCCGCCATGCAGTACGCCGCCGCGTCCGGCAGCGGAGGAAGTCTGCGAAGGAGGAATATGGCCACTCCCATTGAGTCCAGGGTTGCGCCGCTGGAGACTTACCGCTGGGCCAAGGAGATGCGGCTTCGTGGCTTGAAGGAGGTGTTGCAGGCCGGGGACGAAGGCCGACTGCTGGCCGTAGGCAATCAGAATGCCGCCAAAGAGCTCCTGGCCGGGATAGGTGACTTCGCCTTCATGGGTGGTGAGGCGTGGGCTGTGGCTGTAACCAGGGAGGGGCAGGAGAAACTGGCCCTTCAGGCGGTAGAGGAGATGGAGCGCCGCGGCTATGCCAGAGACATGTGCGCTTTCACCCGGTTGTTTTGCGGCGCCATGTTTGTGGGCCACACCCCTTTTGGCCCGTTTCCCCGGCCGGCGCTGGTCCTGGCTACCAACCAGTGCGACAGCAAGGGGAAATGGTTTCAGGTAGTGGGAGAACACCTGGGCATCCCGTACTACTGCATCGACTACGTGGCTGCGGGTGAAGAAGGCAGCCTTAAGCTGTCAGAGCACTCCGTCGACTATCTGGTATCGCAGTTCGAGGAGTTCATTGACTGGCTGAAAAGGTTCACCGGCCGCCCCTATGACGACGACAGGCTGACAAGGGCCATAGCCAACACCTATCAGGTGCGTAGCCTGTGGTCAGAGGTGATGAAGCTTCAGGCAGCCGTGCCGGCGCCCCTGGACTACAGGCTCCTTCTCCCCTTCTTCCTCGTCCTCGAATACTGGTCCCACACCGAGGAGGCAGTGCGGCTCTTCTACGCTTTCAGGGATGAGGTGGCCCACCGGGTGGCCAATGGTATCACTCCCTTGCCCCGGGAGCGGTTCCGCGTGGTGCACGAGAATATGCCTGTCTGGTACGCTCTGTATCTCTTCCGGTACCTCAGGGACCACGGAGTGGCCGTACTGGGTGGCTCCAACCACTTCCGCCACCTGGCCACGGTGCAGCCCTTGCGCCCCGATGGCCTCTTTGACCCGCAGGCGCCGGTCCTGTCGACGCCTCCCCGCACCAGGCCTGACGCGCTGCGCTTCCGGGCTATCGCTACCCTTCACGCCGAGAAGTACACCATGGATACCGCATGCCGCATAAAGTTCGTTGAGGGCGCTCTCCAGACTTGGAAGGCCAACGGCGCGATCTTCCTCCAGGATAGGGGCTGCGAGCTCATTTCCCTCGGCGCCCTCGAGGTAAAGGCGGCCCTCTCCCGCCAGGGCATTCCCACGATGCTTTACGAGACAAACCGGGCCGACAAGCGGGAGTGGAGCTGGGGTCACGTAGCGGACACCATGGACGCGTTTCTTGAGTCCATAGGAGTGCCGCGCTCCGAAATAAGGGGAGGGTTGGCCTCCATGGCGGGGCCAAGCGCCGAAGACTAGTGTTGTGACAGGAGTTCAGCCTGACGTATTCGCCTTTTGCCGGCCGATACGTGCAGAAGAAAACTCCCTAACCCCCTTTACGTAAAGGGGGCCAGGGGCTTTTCGCCCTGCGACCGCTCAAAACCCCGCGTGGCCTTCGCATGCCTTCCGCTATTGTCACAATAAATAGTCGATAGCCATCATCGGGGCCCTACGGGTGGCAATCGCTGATCGTAGATCGCCCTTAATCCACCCTTAATCCACCCTTAATCCGCCATCAAGATTGACATCAAATGGAAGAAACGTGGGGGGCCTTACCGTTTCTCCCCCCTTCGCAAAACTGACCCTTACCCATATCCTGGGTTGCTGGACACAGGGGGATTTCGGGGTTGTGGGACATTGGTCGCGGTTACTGCTCTGAAAACAAACAACCCCCGTCATTGCGAGTGAAGCGA
>JACQTY010000134.1 GCA_016210545.1 Chloroflexota bacterium | reverse complement strand
GGGCTGGACACAGAGGGTCACACTTCGAAAGGAAGCTGCAAGAGGCACAACGGAACCGTCTGTGGCCTGCATTTTGCGGCGGAAAGACCCTCCACACATTAGTTTTCCGTATCTGTGTCCCATAAACTCTGTGTCCAGCCACCAAAATATGGGGGGAGAAACGGATGAGGCCCGCACTTAAGGCGGCACGCGTGCCACTATTGGCGCCAGAGTTTGATGGTGGATTACGGTCTCTCTCTCAAAGTCGTGCCGCTACGGAGGACGCTTCACCGGGATACGGCATCGTAGGGGCACGGCAGCGCCGTGCCCAATTGACGGAAGGGCTGGGCACGATGCATCGTGCCCCTACGGAGGATGTTTCACCAGTGTAGCCAACCTTGAAGGTGAGCGTTTTCAATCCGAACTCACGGATCATGGACGTTCGAAATATATTGACGAGGAGGGGAAAAAGTTATATTATGGCGCAACGGCGCACTCTTGGACCGCCGTAGTAGCCGCGCCGTTTCGTCAGCGACCCGGCGGCTGGCAGCCCACCGCACCAACTTGGCAAGAGATGAAGGGAGAGTCACACTAATGAGGAACCTGGGAACCATCGTTTCACTGTTGGCCCTGGTGCTGGTCCTTGCAACGGCATGCACCCCCAAAGCAGCGGCCCCACCAGCGCCCACATCTGCACCTCCGAGCGCTTCGCCTGCACCGGTGACCGCACCTAAACCCCCTCCGCAGGACGATGCCTGGGCCAAAACGGTGGCTGCAGCAAAGGGGGAAGGTTCCATAACTATCTATAGCACGTCGTTTGTGTCTGACGTCGGCCAGCGCGTCGCAGCCGCTTTCAAGAATGAGTATGGCATTCGCATGGACATCCTCGCCGGTAACGGGGCCACGCTTCTGCAAAAGATACTGGTGGAACAGAAGATGAAGGGTGAGGTTGCAGACCTTTTCCAAATCGGCGGCGCCGGTAGCACCAGCGACCTGATCATGCGCGGGGGCGCAGAAAGGATTGCCGCAGACCTGCCGGTGTTGCGTGACAAGAGCGTGTTCAAGGTGGACCCTGTCTATTCTCCGGGAGGAGAGTCCATAGTCTGGGTACTGTCCTACACCGGAGTGGACATCAACACCAACCTTGTCAAGCCGGGGGAGGAGCCGAAATCGTATAAGGACCTGCTTGACCCAAAATGGAAAGGCAAACTGATGACGTCGGACCCCCTGACTACTGGTGGATCCACGCCGTTCTACTACGTCCCCAGGTTCTATAAAGTGGTTGACCTCGACTACTTCCGTCAGGTCGCTAAACAGGACGTGAAATTCTGGGGAGGCAATCCCCGGGAAATGGCCATGATGGTAGGCAGGGGCGAGTTCCACATGGCGATAGGTAACTCGACGGATACGCTGGGACCGATAATGGGTGCAGGGGCCCCGTTGAAGACCGTACCTTTGACGGAAGGGATCACCGGCCAATTGGGGAACATAGTGGTTGTGAAAGGCGCACCCCACCCGAACGCTGCTCGAGTCTTCGTCAACTGGCTACTGTCGCCCCAGGGGCAGCGCGTCTACACCGAAGTGGCTAACTCTACGCCCGTCCGCAAGGATGTCCCCGACCTTGTTCACCAGAACGCGCGGATGGACAATCCGAAGGTATTGCCGCGTACCTGGGAGCTGGAGCAGTGGGCCGTCCAGGACCAGGCTGCCAAGACCATGGAGCAGATATTCGGTAAGAAGTAGCGCCGTCGCTTGCCCGCGGCAAGCATTTCTTGACGTCGCCGGCGCGGGTAATACCGAAGAGAAGGAGATCAGCCGTGCCGGGGACGTGGTGGGGGGCAGCGGATGCTTGTCCATGACTGTGCAATTGGGTAGACGAACGGGGCCAACCTGTCACGCACAGCGACGTGCGGGTAAGCAGGCGGAAGAAGGAGAAGCGGCGTGAAGCGCTCCACGATACTAATGCTGGTATTGCTCCTGGTAATAGCCTTCCTCGTCGTGTACCCCCTCTCCATGATAATCTATGGTAGCTTCAAGGGGGGACCTCCGTATGCTGCCTCGGACTTCACCCTCAAGGGCTACGTTGATGCTTTCAGCCGTCTTACGACCTATCTGACACTACTTACCAGCTTCTGGCTCGGGGGTGTGAGGGCACTGCTGGCCATGGCCGTCGCCGTGTTCCTGGCCTGGGTGGTAACGCGGACCGATACGCCATACAAGAAGATATTGGAAGTAGCCGTATGGATACAGTTCTTCCTGCCGTACCAACCGATCATCATGGCCTGGATACTTCTCCTCTCTCCCAAGACAGGCATGATAAACCAGTGGCTCATGCGAACATTCCACCTGTCATCGGCCCCCTTCGACATATACTCCTACGGGGGTATTATCTGGGTGTCCACAATTCAGTGGGCCTCTATCATGTTCATCCTCATTACCCCGGCCTTTAGAGGCATGGACGCGGCCCTGGAGGAGTCCTCCCGCATCTCGGGGGCCAGCCGCCTTACTACTCTCAGGCGCATAACCTTGCCGATCCTGACCCCGGCGATCCTGGCAACCCTGGTCATCGGCTTCATCAGGCTCATGGAGTCTTTCGAGACGGAACTGTTCCTGGGCTACTCCAAAGGGATCCGTGTATATACGACGAGGGTGTACAACCTCATATACGAGTCGCCTCCCAACTTCCCGGAGGGCATGGCGCTGTCTACCGCCTTCCTGATTGTTCTCTTCGGCCTTATCTACTTGAACCAGAGGCTTCTGGGACAACGCCAGTATGTGACAGTGAGCGGCCGTGGCTACGCCACCCGGCCCACCCCCCTCGGTCGGTGGAAGTATCTCACTCTGGGACTTGTCCTGGCTTATTTCTTCGTCGGCGTTGTCATTCCGTTGGCTGGCCTGGCCATGGGTACGTTCATGCGGCTGTTCGGCATTATGGTGGAGAACCCGTGGACAACAAAGCACTGGGTGGGCGTGTTCAACGACCCCCTATTTTATTCGTCATTAAAGAACAGCATTTACCAGGGGCTGGCTACAGCTACGGTGGGGATGATCTTGTATGCCTTCATCAGCTACGTCATAACCAAGACCAAGTTCGCCGGCAGGCAGACGCTGGACTTCATGACGTGGCTGCCCTGGGGCGTACCGGGCATGGTCATTTCCCTGGGCTTCCTTTGGGCCTATGTTGGAGGAATACCATTGCCGATCACCCTCTACGGCACCACTTCCTTGATTGTCCTGGTGCTCGTTGTGAGAGACCTGCCGTTTGGGGTAAGGGTAATGAATAGCACGTTGGTCCAGTTAGGCAATGAACTGGAGGAGTCATCCCGGGTGCTCGGCGCATCATGGCTGTATACGTTCCGGAAGATCATCGCCCCCATCATAACCCCCGCGTTCATTGCCACCTGGATTATCGTCTTCGTTACCGTCATAAAGACGCTGGGCACAGTCCTGTTCCTGGTGAGCACCAAGACGAGGCCGTTGTCCGTCCTGATGTTTGAGTACTGGATGGGCGGTGGATTCGCTGAGCGTGCCCTGGTGGTGGGCGTGATTGAGACCCTGTTAGTGCTGCTACTGGCCATAGGAGCCCGCGTCCTGGGGGCCAGGCAGGGAGTCGCCCACAGCTAACCAGCGGTTTTCGGAGAGGCCGGGGAACCTACCGTGCCACGTCGGTCGGCAATGGCGCCGAGCCGCTCAAGAGGCTTCTGCCTTCCCTGGCCGCTTCAGCCGTAGAGCATAGCTTGGTTAGCTTCCTGGAGAACTCATCAGGTGTATAACACATTGGCTCCATGGGCGCGTCCATCTCCCATGACTCCAGCACTGAAGCGACTCCTTCCGTCCACGGCATCCCCTGAAAAGCAGGCGACACCAGGATAAGGTCATAGTCACTGGTCGTAAAGCTCATCGCCTCTGGCCCGGGAGCCAGACAGAATAGCTTCAGGAAGCGGGAACCGGCGGTCCACCTTCCTCAGGAAAAGGGGTGGCCCTTCCCGCTTGATGCCGAGATGACCCATTGGCGCACCTTCTCTAATGATTGTAAAAGTTGTTCAGCTTTCCGGGCATCGCAGTTGTCAGCCGGGATGCCATTGGCCGCATCCGGATATCGCGAGGCCACGTACTCCGGATTGAGGAGGCGCAGCTCCATCATCGTATCTTCCGGCACCCCCAGCATTGGGCCTAGCTCGACCAGATTGTGGGTCGTGGGCGGGATGGCCCGCCCCGACCAATGTTGCGCCATACAGGACCGCCATCTCGCCAGGAAATGGAGCGAGACAACGGGGTCTCCAGGAAGATAGTGCCCTTTAAGGCGCGTGTTTTCAAACGCACAAGGCGGGTCTACGGCCCGTTCTATCCGGTAAGCCACGTCATTGGAATATGAGAAACCCCCTCCGGACAAGTAGGAGAGGGCGTCTCAGCGGAACACTGCCTCCGAGGGATGCTTTGGGATAGGTCCCTATCGTTTGGGGAAGAACGAGTCCATCTTGTCTTTCAGCCCCTTTCTTGCCAGTTCAGCCTGAAAGAGCTTCCGGATTTCGGGACTCTCGTCGGCGTACTCAATCTGGTTACCGCCTTCCTTGGCGCTATTGAACTGCTGGCGCACCTTTGTCATTTTCACTCGCCAGGTTCCCCAGGTGATGGCCAAATAGCGTGCAGGTTGGCTTCCGACGTTGAAGTGCTGGTGGTACCAGTCATCCGGAGGCACAAAGAGACTGTATTTACGCCAGTCAATCTTCGTGGGAGGCGACCCAGCCGGCCAGATCAGGGAATACCCCTCGCCGTTCAGTATGATTACATGGGCGCCGGGTCCATGCCGATGGCCCTTCTTGTACGTCCCCACGGGGAACTCGGAGATATGGGGGCGTAAGAAGTTGCTAGACATTTCAAACATGATGTTGGTGCCGCCGGCGCCCCGCGTCTTCCACTCGTACAACTTGAAGCCGTGAACGTCAGGGATGAAATTGCTTTCCCACACCCGTCCGGCTTGCAGTTTGCCCTGGCCGCTAAAGTAGTCACTCCCGCCGCCGTAGCGGTCCTTAAACACGAAGGGGTTATTGTAGATAAAGTCAAGGTTCCGGTACAGATTGATGGCCACCGGCCGGTTGGTGATCCCCATGAAGCGCGCCGGCTTGTCTCCCTGGCCGTTGAAGTGCTGGTGCCACACATTCAGGGGCGGCGAGAAAAGGCTGCCTTCCTGCCACTCGAAGGTCTGCTTGGCGCCCCCGTCGGTCCAGATAGTGGTGGCGCCCCTGCCCTGAATGACAAAGATCACCTCCTCGAAGAGGTGCCGCTGCGGCTTCAGCGTTCCACCCGGAGGGATCTCACAGACGTAGGAGTCGTTGGAGTCCTCAGAACCTTCAAGCCGTATCAAAGCCCCCATGCCTCCCTTGCGGGGCCAGGGTTTTACGGGAACCGTCCTCAAATCGTCAATGGAGTGGCCTCGCACTATTGGCAAGCCCTCGGCCTTCTCCCATTCCTCGTACGGGGTGGGGGCGTGGAACCACTCGCCCTCTTCGGAACCAGGTTTGATAACCATACGGACTCCTTTCACGTCTCGTCTTTGGGAAAGTCGAGTCCGATGATAGCTTGTGGCGGCGGATAAGTCAATAGGTCGCTTGGGAGCGTAATCCGTGAATTGCGACAGCTTTGAGGAGAGCTGTGAGACCCCTCGCCCTTGACGGAAGGGGTTTGGGGTTAGGTAACGCTGTTGCCCCCTCTCTAACTCTCTCCCTCCAAGGGGCGAGAGGAATCACTTGGAAGCTTGCTCACCCAGGAGGTGACCATTTTGGATGAGAATCCAGGGATCGTGGTCCGTAATCCACCATCAAACTCCGGCGCCAATAG
>JACQTY010000012.1 GCA_016210545.1 Chloroflexota bacterium | reverse complement strand
GTCAAGCGCAAGATGACCAAGTATCCCGTGCGACCGCTGCAAGGTCCCAAAGTTGGCCGCAGATACGTTACACACTGCATCTTGATTATTAAATGAACAGTATTGCTTTTAGAGTGGGTGCAGCGCCGAATTCTCCTTTGTCCCCCTTTAGTAGGGGGTATAGAGATTCCGCGAAACCAACCGCCGCAATTCAAACATAGTGGCGGGTTACGCTTCGCTTCACCCACCCTACATTTCTACGTTTCCGAGGTCCGTTAAGCAATAACGCAAAGACCCCGACACACAGGCGACACAGGCGACGCCCGTGTTGACAGGGTCCGAGGCGCGGGCTACACTGCATCCATCCTCGGCAACCACCCCTCGAAAGGAGTCGCAGGGACATGGACACCATCAAGATCGTCGTCACCGCCAAAACAGATAAGGTCTGGCTCGATAAGATGGCCGCCCTGTCCCCCCGGCTCCAGGTGACCGATGCCACCGACCTGGCGCGGGCCGAGTTGCGCCATCAGAAGTTCGGAGAGGGCGCTCCACCGCCCGATCTGGACAGGCTCCTGGCCGAGGCGGAGGTACTGTACTGCGCCTACGTGCCCCAGAGAGTCCTCGTCCGGGCGCCCCGCCTGCGGTGGGTGCATACCTTCTCCACTGGCCTGGAACACCTGGACGGCACGGGCCTCCTGGAGAGCTCCCTGCTGGTGACCAACGCCCGCGGCGTCCCCGCCTTTCCCATCGCCGAGCACGTGGCCATGTTCATGCTCATGTTCTCCAAGAATATGCTCACCGTAATGGCGAATCAACGGCGGAAGGTGGCCAGGCGCACCCAACCGTCGTCGCTGGAGGGCAAGACGGTGGGGATTGTGGGGCTGGGTGCCATCGGCAGTGAGGTCAGCCGCCTCGCCAGGGCTTTCCGCATGCGGGTCATCGGCACCAGGCGCAGCGCAATGTCCCGGCAGGAGAACGTGGAGGGCATGGACGTGCTCTACCCGCCGCAGGAGTTGAAGGCCCTGATGGCGGAATCCGACTTTGTTGTCCTGGCCCTGCCTCTTACGCCCGGGACGCGCCGCCTGATAGGCGAGGCGGAGCTAAGGGCCATGAAGCCGACAGCTTACCTGATAAATGTGTCCCGCGGCTCCATTGTCGATGAGACTGCTCTTATCGCTACCCTGCGCGAGGGGCGCATCGCCGGGGCGGGGCTTGACGTCACTGAGACGGAGCCGCTGCCGCCGGAAAGCCCGCTGTGGGACGTGCCCAACGTGATCCTGACGCCGCACGAGGCCGGGGCCACGGCTGACTACAACGATAGGGTGGCAAATCTATTCCTGGCGAACCTCAAACGCTATCTGGAGGGCCAGCCGCTGATCAACGTGGTGGACAAGGCGAAGGGGTATTGAGAAGTGGGAAGTGAGAGGCGGGAAATGGGACCACCCCTGGTCTCTCACCTCCCGCCTCTCACTTCTCGCATCCTAAAGGACCTCTAAGAGGGCCTTTCTTAACTCTGTCTCCGTGAACCGGGCTGCGATTATTCGTCCGTTTTCCAGCACGATCACGGGTATCAGATACTTGTACGTCTCGTAGGTGGCTGGGTCTTTAAGGATGTTCACCTCGGCTACCGACAGGGCGAAGTCCCGCTTCAGGTCCTCCAGCATGTCCCGCGCCTCATCGCACAATGGACAGTTCGGTTTGGAGTAGAACGTAAGCCTGATCATCGGAGGGCGTTTGAAAACGCCTTTTCAGCCCCCTTATATCCCCCAAATCTTGGGGGACTTATGGTTCTGGGGGACACCCCCAGACCCCTGGCAATCCCGAGTCGTCGGGACTGCACTCCCTAACTGCGTCGCGCCGAAGCTATCTCTCGGCTGCGCAACTGCCCGCACCCGGCGACGATATCCGCTCCACGTCTGGCCCGCAGGGTCGCTCTGACCGCCAAGCGTTCCAGTTCGGCCATGAAGGCGGCGACCTTCTCCGGCGAGGGCGCTTTGAATTTTGGACTGCCGCCGGGGTTGGCGGGGATCACGTTCACCAATGCCCCCAGGCCCTTCAACAGGTGGGCCAACTGCCGGGCCTGGGCCAGACTATCGTTGACGCCGTCGAACAGGGTGTATTCAAAGGTGATGCGCCGTCCGCCGGCGGCCATGTACTGCTTGCAGGCCGAGATAAGCTCTTTGAGCGGATAGCGCTTGTTGATAGGCGCCAGCTCGTCGCGCAGCGAGTCCTCGGCGGCGTGCAGGGAAACGGCCAGGCCGACCTGCAACGGCTCTTTACCCAGCCTCACTATCTGCGGCGCCAGCCCGGACGTGGATATCGTCATGTGGCGGGCCCCCAGCCCGAAGCCCCGCTCCGAGTTCAGCACCCCCACCGCCTGCAGGGTGGCGTCGTAGTTGGCCAGGGGTTCGCCCATGCCCATGAACACAACGTTGGTGAGGTTTTGACCCTCGCTGAGCCTCCGGGCGAAGTAGAGCACCTGATCGGCGATCTCGGCCACTGAAAGGTTGCGTTCGAAGGCCTGCTGGCCGGTGGCGCAGAAGGGGCAGCCGATGGCGCAACCGACCTGCGTGGACACACAAACGCTGAGCCGGTCATCGTAGGAGAGGAGCACCGATTCTATGGACTTGCCGTCGTGGAGCCGGAAAAGGACCTTGCGGGCGTCGCCGTCCCGGGAAGCGGCCTCTTTGATCGGGGTCAGGCTCTCCAGGTTGAAGCTATCTTGCAGCTTCTGTCGCAGGGCAGCGGGCAGATTGGTCATCTGAGAAAAGCTTGTCGCCGGACGGCGGAACACCCAGTCCTCAAGCTGTTTGGCGCGGAAGGCGGGCTGGCCCAGGGAGGCCATGAGGCCCTCCCACTCCGACAAAGGGATATCAAGAAGATTACGTAGTAGTTTCACAGTGCAATTATAGCAGAGAGTAGGGACGGAGCGCGCCTGAATCTGACATTGGATTCCCCCAGGAAGGTTCAATTGACGTAATGCAGTATTTACGCTACAGCATCATTACCTGGAGGCATCGTTGTGGAAACGAAACGGAAACGCTTCACTCTTGACCTGGAACTTCCTTTGCAGCGTCGACTGAAGGTAATCGCTGCTTTGAAGGGCATCAGCATGCGCCAGTATTGCCTGGCAGCGGTTGAAAGAGAGCTGGCCAAAGACGAGGCAACCGGAGCCCGGTCTTTGCCCTTCGGAGAAGAGGCCCTGGAACATCTTGCTTCGCTCCGTACGGAGGTCTTTGGGGAGCGCAAGGTCGCTGGCGACTCGGTGGAATTGATCCGTGAAGCCAGAGAGACGAGAGCAAAGGCACGATGAACGAGGCTGAATCCCCCTGTGCCCCCTTTAGTAAACTGACCGTTACCCATATCTTGATTGCTGGACACAGAGGTTATGGGACATAGATATGGAAAACTAATCTGTGGAGGGTCTTTCCGTCGCCAAAACGCAGGCCACAG
>JACQTY010000117.1 GCA_016210545.1 Chloroflexota bacterium | reverse complement strand
CCACCCCAGACCCTTCGCCCAGCTCAGGGTGACAGTGAAGGCACTTTTGATACAAATCCCAAAGGGGGACGAAAGGGGGATTTTCCCCTTGACGCCTTATGAAATCCCTCTCAGTCTCCCTTTTCCAAAGGGAGAGGTTGCTTGTACGCCTATCTGGCCAAGGCTGCGTGGATCCCTATGTCCTACGATTCGGGTGAAAAGCTTCCCTTCGGCAAGATTGAATGGCTGGTGGATGGTATGCCCCAACTTTGAATCTGCGGTATAATGCTAGTAAACGGGCCCCCCTCTCTTCAACTCTCTCCCTCGCTGGGGAGAGAGGGAAGGGCAGATGAGGTGGTGAAATGAAAGAAATCTTACAGATACTGGAACAGAACGCCCACGCCACTCCGCAGCAGATTGCCACCATGACCGGCAAGCCCGTCGCCGAGGTGGAGGCCGTGATAAAGCGGGCCGAGGCTGAGCGTATCATTGTTAAATACAAGGCGCTCATCAACTGGCAGAAGACCGGAGATGAACAGGTGTGGGCGCTCATCGAGGTGAAGGTGGCGCCGCAGCGGGACGTGGGCTTCGATGCCGTGGCCGAGCGGATATACCGCTTCCCACAGGCGCGGTCGGTGTACCTCATGTCCGGCGCCTACGACCTGGCGGTCCTGGTCGCGGGCAAGACCATGCACGAGGTAGCCGAGTTCGTTTCCATGAAGCTCGCCCCCCTGGAGGGCGTGCAGGGGACAACGACGCATTTCATGTTGCGCCGGTACAAGGATGACGGCGAGATTCTCGAGGGTGGCGAGTCCCTGCGCCGCCAGCCTTTGACGCTGTAGAGAGGTTGATAGGGCATGTCGGCTCTTGACATAAAACAGACCGGGGTGCGCCGCAATGAGGTATCGCAGCGCGCCCGGCAACTGCCGGCTTCGGGGATACGGAAGTTCTTCGACCTCCTGTCCTCTATGGAGGGCGTTATCTCCCTGGGTGTCGGCGAGCCGGACTTTGTGACACCGTGGCACGTCCGCGAGGCGGCCATCTATAGCCTGGAAAAGGGCTATACCATGTACACCTCCAACCGGGGCACGCCCGAACTGCGGCAGGCCCTGGCTGCGTATCTGGAATCCCTATACGGGGTTGGCTACGATGCCAGGACCGAACTGCTGGTGACGGTGGGCGTCAGCGAGGCCCTGGACCTGGCCATGAGGGCCATCCTTGACCCCGGCGACGAGGTTATCATGGCGGACCCCAGCTACGTGGCCTATCCGCCCTGCGTTTCGCTGGCCGGGGGAACGCCGGTGTTCGTCCCGACAACGGCGGAAAACGGCTTCCGGCTGAGCGCTTCAGCCGTCGAAGCCAGGGTTACGCCGCGCACCAAGGCTATTCTGCTGGGCTATCCGTCTAACCCAACGGGTACCGTGATGCCAGGGTCGGAGCTAATGGAAATCTGCCGTGTGGCCCGGGAACACAACCTGCTGGTGGTCTCGGATGAGGTCTACGCGCGGCTGACCTATGGCGTCGAGCACACCTGCATTGCATCCTTGCCCGGTATGAAGGAACGCACAGTCTTGCTGGGAGGCTTCTCCAAGGCGTTTGCCATGACGGGCTGGCGGGTGGGCTACGCCGCCGGGCGGCTCGATATCCTGGAGGCCATGACCCGCGTCCACCAGTACACCATGCTCTGCGCACCCATAACCGGCCAGATAGCCGCCCTGGAGGCCCTCAAGAACGGCGAAAGCGAAGTCAGGCGGATGGTCCAGGAATACGACCGCCGTCGCCGGGTGATGGTCAAAGGGCTTAATGGCATCGGCCTGGACTGCCCGGAGCCGGAGGGGGCGTTCTACTGCTTCCCCTCTGTTCGGAGTACCGGCCTCTCCTCCGAGGAGTTTGCCGAGAAGCTTCTCATGGAGGAGAAGGTGGCGGTGGTGCCCGGTTCCGCCTTCGGCCCTGGCGGCGAGGGACACGTGCGTTGCTGCTATGCCACCTCCCTGCCTGACATCGAAGAGGCGCTCAAGAGGATGGGGCGGTTTGTGGAAAAGGCCAGGAAGTGATGTCTGTGACGTTGGCGCCGGTTGTGGAGGAACAACATGCGGGCATTGAAACGGTCTAAGTCCGGGAAACCAGAGGAATTGGACCAGTTTGAGCAGGCGCGTTCGTTCTTTGAGGCAAATCGGGGGCGCCTGTTGACGCAGTACAAAGGGAAGTACGTTGCCATTCTCGACGGAGAGGTGGTAGACGCCGATGAAGACTTCTCGCTCCTGGCCGAGCGGGTATTTCGAAGGGAGGGGGTCAGGGATATCTTCATGCCCAGGGTGCAGGAAGGCCCCGAAGTCGTAAACATACCTTCCCCGCAGTTCAGGCGTCAATAGCACTATGGAACGTAATTACAGCTCCATGTTTAGCCCGCCAGCCCCAATGCTCGCGTTGTTCGCTACCGCTCCCCTTTCCACGGAGAACGCCGAGGTAGACGCGTTAGTCGACTCCGGATCGGAAATGACCGTTCTCCCTCTCGAAATGGTTCGCACCCTGAACATTCCACGCGTTGGTTCTGTGCTTGTGGCTGGCGTGGACCAGGAGACGCGGGGAGTGCCTGTGTACGCAGCTTCGCTCGCCCTCCGCGGCGTTCTGTCGCCGGCGATTCACCGCGTTGTTGCCTGGGAAAAGGACTACGGTCTATTGGGACGAGACCTTCTCAACAAGCTTGTTCTACTCCTCCACGGGCCGGAACGAAGATTGGAAGTGCGCCCTTGAGCGGAGAAGCTGTTTGTCATCGCCCCGGCCCCCTCGCCCCCTACCGGGCGCTGGACCTGACCACCGAGAAGGGTTTCCTCTGTGGCAAGATACTGGGTGACCTGGGCGCCGACGTGATCAAGATAGAGCCAGCCGGCGGCGACCCCGCCCGGAACATAGGCCCGTTCTACGAAAGACCGGGCCAGCCGAGGCAAAGCCTCTACTGGTGGGCCTTCAACACCAGCAAGCGGGGAATCACCCTGGATGTCAGGACTTCCCCGGGACAGGACACCCTCAAGAAGCTGGCCGGGACCGCCGACTTTCTTATCGAGTCTTTTCCACCGGGCTACTTAGATAGCCTGGGTCTGGACTATTCCGTTCTAGGCCAGTTAAACCCTGGCCTTATTTTTGTCTCCATAACCCCCTTTGGCCAGAGCGGCCCCTTTCGGGACTACAAGATGACCGACCTGGTGGCGATGGCCCTGGGCGGCCAGATGTATGTGGCCGGCGACGCCGACCGGACGCCGCTGCGCATCGGAGTGCCCCAGGCATACCTGTTAGGCGGCGCCCACGCGGCCGTTGCCGCCATGCTGGCTTTGCAGCACAGAGAGAGGACAGGGCAAGGGCAATTTGCTGATGTCTCTATTCAGGAGAGCATCATCCACGTCCTGTCCAGTGAGCTACCTTTCTGGGAATTCACCCACACTATTTTCCCTCGAATCGGCTCCCGGCGGCCGCTCGGCCACTTGCGGGGCAGACAGGTGTGGCCCTGCCAGGACGGCTTTGTCACCTTCAGGATCATGGGAGGAACCTATGGCCGGCAGATACAGTACGTAGTGGACTGGATGGACAAGGAGGGCATGGCGGGAGACCTGAAGAAGGTTGACTGGGAAAGACTGGACATCTCCGCCGCAACCCAGCAGCAACTGGACTCCTGGGAAGCTGCCATGCTGCGGTTCTTTTGCAAGCATACCAAGGCGGATCTGTTCGCAGAGGCGACTCGACGGCATATTGCCCTGGCGCCAAGCTACAACCTCGAGGAGTTGCTGGCCGACAAGCACCTGGCGAGCCGCAACTACTGGACTAAGGTGGACCACCCTGACCTGGGCATGCAAGTCACCTATCCCGGGCCCGCCTATTTCCTCGGTGAGACCCCCTGGAGGATCAGCTGCCGCGCCCCTCTCTTGGGCGAGCACAACGAAGAGGTCCTGTCGGAATTGGAAATAGCCGCCTCTCCCGCTGATACAAATGAGTCATTACGAACGAAATACAGGCAACTTAGTGGACCCAACAAACTCAACGGACCTCATAACAATGCCCTCGATGGGATACTGGTAGTCGATTTCTCGCGCGTATTCAGCGGTCCGCTGGTAGCCAAGTATTTGGGCGACTTCGGCGCCACCGTTGTGAAAATAGAGAGCCGGAGGAGTCCCGATCTGGCCCGCGTCACCGCTCCCTACAAGGGCGGCAAGCCCCACTTAGACCGGTCGGGACCGTTTGTGGTGGCCAACAGCAGCAAGTACAGCCTGGGCCTCAACATGGCCGACCGGCGCGGCGTGGAAGTGGCCAAACGCTTGATAGCCAAAGCCGACGTTATCGTAGAGAACTTCTCCCCCGGGGTGATGGAGAGGTGGGGCCTTAGCTATGAGGAAGTAAAGAAGGTCAAGCCCGACATAATAATGTTCCGTCACAGCATCATGGGACAGACGGGGCCGCTTGCCCATCATCCCGGTTTCGGCTGGAACGCCAATGGACTGGCGGGATTCAACCATACCACCGGCTGGCCGGACAGGGAGGCCACCGGGCCGAGCGTCCCGTATCCGGATTTCGTCGCCCCCTGGTTTGGGGTCGTGTCGATACTGGCGGCTCTCGACTACCGGAGGCGAACGAGCAAAGGTCAGTGCATCGATCAGTCGCAGTTGGAGGCTGGGGTGACCATGCTGGCCACGGCCATACTGGACTTTGCCGTCAATGGCCGGGACCGGGGACGGAGGGGCAATGTCTGCGCCGCCGCCGTCCCTCACGGGGCCTACCGCTGCCAGAGGAATGACCCTTCGACAGGCTCAGGGCAAGCTCTTTCGACGGGCTCTCCTCGCACGGAGCAGGCAGGGCGAGACCGATGGTGCGCCATCGCGGTTAATGACGAGACATGGCCAGCCTTCTGCCGTGCTATCGGCAACCCGACCTGGACGTCCG
Source organism: Chloroflexota bacterium (assembly GCA_016210545.1). GTDB lineage: Bacteria > Chloroflexota > Dehalococcoidia > JACVQG01 > JACVQG01 > JACVQG01. Next base: position 614 of record JACQTY010000117.1, on the reverse strand, counting down.
ACCCCAGGTTCTCCAGCTTTGCCGGGAGGAAAACCCATGAGGACGAACTGGACAAGCTGGCGGCGGAATGGACGATGAATTATTCGGCGGAAGACGTGATGGCCCGACTACAGGCAGCCGGGGTTCCCGCTGGTGTGGCGCAGACTAACCAGGACCTCATAGAGTCAGACCCTCAGATAAGGCACCGCGGCCACTTCATACCACTCAAGCACACCGAACTGGGAGTCGCTCTGCATCAGAACTGGCCCATCCGGCTCAGCCTCACCCCGGCCCGGATAAAGCCCGCTCCTTGTCTGGGGGAGCATACCGAGATGGTCTGCACCCAAATATTGAGCATGTCGGACGAGGAGTTCGTGGAACTGCTGGGGGTGGGGGTGCTGGAGTCGCCGCAATAGGAGTCGGCCCGTCCATGTGGGCTTTGCCCATGATCCGCCATCAAGATTGACGTCAAATGGAAGAAACGTGGGGGGCCTTACCGTTTCTCCCCCTTTCGCAAAACTGACCTTTACCCATATTTTGGTGGCTGGACACAGAGGTTATGGGACACAGATACGGAAAACTAATGTGTGGAGGGTCTTTCCGCCGCAAAATGCAGGCCACAGACGGTTCCGTTG
>JACQTY010000129.1 GCA_016210545.1 Chloroflexota bacterium | reverse complement strand
TTCTTAGACAACCAGTACACGCGCAACGCGTAGTTCAGGGGCTTGTCCCCTGATGGGGTGGGGTGGGGGCCGTATCCGGCGCGGGATGGAGCAGTGGAAGCTCGTCGGGCTCATAACCCGAAGGTCGTTGGTTCGAATCCAACTCCCGCTACCAAGATATCAAAAATGGCGCCCCGATTTTGTCGGGGCGCCATTTGTATTTGGGACGGTTCATAACCCGAAGGTCATCCCGATCCATCGGGACTCCCGCAGCCAAGGATTCGCAAGCACCCCAGATCACCTGGGGTGCTTTTTGGTTTCATGGCAGTGGTATCTCGCCCCGGATAAAATCGGGACTCCCGCCACCAGTTGATCTGGAGCACGGGCCGGCGGCGGCGTACTCCTTGCTTTTCGGCACTCTTGTAAAGACGCCAGGGGATGTTTAGGCGAACTGTGGCCTTTTACATGTCCCATTGCTGTGTGTATAATGTATGTGACTGGATGTGGGTTACGGAGGTGGCATTTGCGCACTCACGTTGTCCTATCTGACAAGTTGCTAGAACAAATTGATGGCATAGTCGGCAAGAGAAAGCGGAGCCATTTTGTAGAGGAAGCTATCCGGGAGAAGCTCAAAAGAGGGGCATTGCTGACAGCTTTGAACGAAACTGCGGGTATCCTGTCTTCCGAGGAATATCCCGAGTGGGACACGCCTGACAAGGCGGCAGCGTGGGTCAGTGGATCACGGCAGCGCGATGTTGAGCGACTACCGAGACCGCGACATGGCTAAGTACCTGCTGGACACTACCGTTCTCATCGACCATCTCCGCGGCAGGTGCCAGGTGGTTGAGTTGGTGACCGCCCTTGCGCAGGCGGGCAATGAACTCGGAGTTTGCTCCATAAATGTAGCCGAACTCTACTCAGGACTCAGTGAAAGACACCGCACGATGGCGGAGAAGCTAATTGACAACCTGGAGTACTGGGAGGCCACCAGAGAAACGGCCAAAAACGGCGGGGAGCTACCGGTCCGATCTAGCCAGGAAGGGCGTGGCACTCACGACAACCGATGCTCTTGTGGCGGCAATTGCAGTCGGACATGCCGCCACTCTGGTCACGGCAAATGCCAGACACTACCCGATGAAAGAGATCGCGCTTCTCCAGCAGCCATAGGTCCTGGAACATCGCCAAGGTCGGCGCCGGAGACACGCCCAGCGTTCATATGGAACCGAAGGACGAACAGGAACTGGTGAGAATCGATGTCCAGCTCCTGGCATCCCGACTCGAATCCAACTCCCGCTACCAAGAATTCATTGAAAGCACCCCAGGTGAACTGGGGGTGCTTTTGTTTTGTGCCACGACATGTCGGGGGTCACGTGAGGCAATCAGGCCAGGCTATGTAAGCAGTGGTAGTCTCGCCGCGAACCAATGGGCAGTTAACGGAGGCAGCGACACTACCGCTACCGATTCGACCGACGAGCGAAGACCGCAGACTTGCCGCGAAGCTAAAGGTTGAGTAGTTGCTTTGCCTCCTTCTGTATCATTTTGAGGCGCTCGGCTAGAAACTTGCCCAGCCCATCCTTGTCATTAATTGCTTTGCCATCGGTAAAGCTTGACGAGTAGGACCTTGGAATGAGATGGCTTTCGAGCCTCTTCGGGTCTTTTATCGATTGTTGGGCATATATCCAAGGAGGTTGATCCTTGAATTCTTTGTTAGCTTCTTCGCCGAGTAGAGTCAGGTTAGCAATGTTATTGGTAACCACCTCGTCGACCCCCATGTTTTTAAGCGCTTTCTTGGGCAGAATATGGTGCCATTCAAGAGGAGGATAGCTTGATAGCTTGCCCCCTTTTCGCCAGTCGAGGGCTTTATCCCACAAAAGTACCTTGAGCATTAAGGCACCGGAGCTTTTCCTCTTGAAAGGTTCCTTCAATTCCTCATCCAAAGCTCGATCAATATCCTTCTTCTCTATCTCCAGCTCCTTTAGTGCCTGGACAGGGCCGTCACTCTTCATGATCTTTTTGGAATCCTCCGTCAGATGCTCAAGCGGAGCATCACCGTAGCGACCAGTAATGTTGGCTGAAAGGAACCACCGGAATGCATTCCCAAAGTCGTAATCCTTGTTCCTGGAGAAATGGGCATGGGCCGAAAAAAGAGCGACGAGTGTATAGTCTGATGGTATCTCGTCCATCCCTTGGACGCCGTATCTTTCGAGTCGTGGAATAACATCTTCAATGGCCGTTTTTAATTTGCCAAATGCCTCTATGGAACGAGACTTCCAGAATTCTTCCTTAGGTTCCTTGACATCTCCGACACGGGGAGTTGCCGAATCCAGTATGGTCATACAGCGCAAGAGAATCCCGGGTGGGAGAGACCACTTGCCACCTGTTTCCCTCTCTAGCTCATTTATGAAGCCGCGAAAGACGCTCTTGACCCAACCAGGGTTCTTAACGGCAATGAATGCAAGTTGTGTGTCCGTTTCCCTGATCCTGGTGCCCAACGTGTTTAGCCTTTGGTAAATCTCTGCTACTTCCATAGGGTCCTGAACAGTTATCTCCACAATGGGCAGCTTGCAGCAGACTCTCGTATTCCAGACCTGCATCGCCTTTTCGTATAAGATGGTTCTGGCTTGGGAGCGGGGAGGTGTTTTCGAGGCGTCCAAAGCCTCGCTAATTAACGCATTTACGTCATCTTGCGATTCCTTCGCTAGTATCTCCTTTAGAGAAAGCGAAATAGACTCGCCTCTTTTTCACCCGAAAAAGAACTTTCCTTCAGAAGAAACGCTCAGATTTGGGGTATACGTGGCACTTATAACTTGCCATTCTTTAATGTCCTTCCAATAAGGCTGCTTTCCGAACATAATACACAGAGCAGTAATTCTCTGTTGCCCATCAACCACATAAATCCGTTCTTTTCCATCCTTGTCAGTGGACTTCCAAACAACCAAGCAGCCCACCGGATAGCCGAGCGACAGAGACTCGGCCAATGCAGCAACTTGGCCAGGTTTCCAAATGAACTCCCGCTGGAACTCAGGAATATCGTAATTACCCTTGATCGCAGCTTGAACGACGTCCGTGATTGTCTGGTCTGTCATAGGCACCTCCCTCTATTGGGTCGCGGACACATTGGCTATTTGCTTCCCCATAAATCGGCCGTGTCGCAATGTTAGACCCGGCTGCGCTTCTTGTCAATATGTCTCCAGTGCTTGTCTCCAGTGCTGTAATACCCCGGGTGTGAAAACCTGTGAACGAGGCCATGACCAATGTTGAGCGCCACCACACATAGGGCAACCGCGCGTGTTGATGGCCTCCCCCCTTACTTTGGCGTGTCGGTCAATAGGTTCGCGGCAACTTGGCAATGACCGTCACTGTGCTAAGATAACAGTCACCCTCCCTGCCACCTCGGTGACAGGGTCGCCCCGGCCCCGTTGAATCGGGATCGGGGCTGTTTTGTGCCGAGCCAATGTGCCGAGCCAAGGTTGACAAAATCAGCCAACAGCCTATAATGAAAGTGGAATTGACCCCAACCCGAATTGTCACCGTATGGTGCGCGTGTCCCGATGTGTCGGGGCTAGGGTTGGGGTTTCTATTTGGGCTTGAAGCTGCACGTGAACCTCGTTTTGACAAGGTTATGTAACTGTGCTATAAAGTTAAGTGGAATTGGCCCGCTTGCCGAACTGGCGCTTAGGCGTTCGTTCCGGTCGCTCCGGATAGGCAGCGGGCATTACTATTTCTAGGGCCATTTCCTTTGGCTTCGTCTTTTCCTTCGCAGATAGACTTCGTAGTGCTCGGCTCCGGCTTTACCTTCATATAGGCGGTTCGTTACGCCTGCCACATAGTCCGCCAACTGTACCAGAGGATCGCTTGAAGACCTACTTATCCTGACCTCGCGTATCTTCTGGCGCTGCTCGCTGTTCAATTCACGACGCAGGTAGTCTTTGATTTGATGCCTGAATTTCCGCTCGCCTGAGCCGTCGATAATAATAGTCGCATTCTGAAGGTCCGAGGTCATATTCTCCAGAGCAATCCGGCACACCCACTTGTAACTGGGGTCCCGGTATTTGAAGCCACGCCCCGTGAGCCGTGGCGACGCCTTGTCTAAAGTGAATGTGTAGCATGAGAAGTCTTGACGCGCTGCGGCGCCTAGCAAGGCTAACCGACGCTCGTGGCTATCCCCGTGAAAGTGGAACTCGTAGTTGGCGGGAAGCCCAAGCTGGTCTTTCGTTCTCTCTATGGCCCGTTGGCAAGCCATTGCCGCCTCACCACTCTCAAACACCACGAGGGCGATGGTGAAGTACCTGGTGGAGCCGCGGTCGAACTTGAAACCCAGGTCCCCCGATTCGTCAACGAATACGAGCACGGCGGCATTATAGCACAGTTCTCTGAGACTGTTTCACGCGCATTTGGACTTGCGACGCGAGGGGGCGTTTGCCTTGCGCCGTTTTCCGCCGGGCGGCCCGCCCCGCGTTCATGGCCACTATCTGAGTCATATCCGCGTTTTTGCTACCCGTTTGCTACCCAAACCATCGACACGCAAAAACACCACCCGTCACCACACAGCTAAAACGCCCCCTGGCTGATTAGAACAAAGATACTGTTTTATATCTGACGGCACGGTTTGGCACAGCCTTCGTCGGGCTCATAACCCGAAGGTCGTTGGTTCGAATCCAACTCCCGCTACCAAGATATCAAAAATGGCGCCCCGACAAAATCGGGGCGCCATTTGTATTTGGGACGGTTCATAACCCGAAGGTCGTCCCGGTCCATCGGCGCTCCCGCTACCAAACGATCTTGAAGGCGCCCGTATCTTTCATATCCTTCATGAGGAGATCAGCTTCATCGCGACTGCGGCGCTCAAAGTCATTCCGTTCCTTTTCGGACCATTTCGAGGCTAGCTGAGGAAGGTCGGGGCCGGGGCTTGCCAAGGCGTGAACAATTACCCCTTTTAGTACCAATAGGCGGACATAAGCTTCTTTACTTGATGGTCTCATTGCTCTCCTTGACGAACGGCAGCGGTCTCTTGCGGATATTCTATGTTTTATTATCCTAAGGGACACTCTGGCCGAAATCAAGACCGAATACAGATATGAAAGTCCTTTCTTCCGTCCAACTCGCTTTACCAATAACTCTTGAGTCAGGCTCACAAGCCTGGCTCCCTTTTTGTCTCGGTGGGCCGAGGCTTCTGCACTGGCGCTTGAATGGCCTTTTGGGGGCAATCGCCATTTACGGGCAGGTTGTCAGGGTGTATAATATGGCACTTTCTCCTTTCAGACCTGAGAACTAAAGGCAATCCCGGTCCTTTCGACCGGGTGAAACGAGGCTGAAAGCTGGACAGTTCGCATATTTGTCGAAGGCAAACTGAGACCCAGGGAGAGATTGATTACAGCACGGAGAGAGCCTTTGACAAGTTCGCATATTTGTCGAAGGCAAACTGAGACCCAGGCGTTAATGACGAAAGGGGGACCAACATGAAACCCAGGCGTCTGCTATTGATAGTATTGGCAGCCGTGCTCACTATGCTCGGGGCCTGCCAGCCCAAACCGACTGTTGCTCCGCAGCCGGCCATCACGCCAGCGCCCACTCCGAGAGCCACCGGGGCTCAGGCCACATTGTCGCCCCAGACTCCGTCGGCGTGGGAGAAGGTCGTTGCCGAAGCCAGAAAAGAGGGGCAGGTAACCCTTTATTCTTTCGGTTTCACAGGGGATGTGGGCAGCGCCGTGGCCCAGGGCTTCAGAAAAGCATACGGGATAAGGGTCGATATAGTTACGGGCATAGGCACGGTGCTCATGGAGCGGATCCGCAGCGAGAACCGGGCGGGGAAGTTTATTGCCGATACGTATGACACGTCGGTCGTCTTCGTGGCCCAGGCCAAGTCGGACGGTCTCACCGTCGGCGCCGGCGACCTACCTGAAGTAGAGGCCAATGTGTGGCAGGTGCCCCCCCGGATGGACAAAGAGGGGCATATCTTTGGCACCACCATTGCGGCCACAACGCTTTACGTCAATACGAGTTTGGTGAAACCCGGTGACGAGCCCAAGTCCTACAGGGACCTGTTGGACCCCCGCTGGAAAGGGAAACTGGTCTTCCCTGCCCCCGTAACCACGCCTAATGCCATCCGGGCTTACGTGGCATACAAGAAATATGGAGTCCTGGACGATACCTACTGGTCCCAGTTGGGCAAACAGGACCTGAAAGTAGCTCCAACCATCAGAGACCTGGACAGCATGCTGGCCAGGGGAGAGGCCGCAATTGAGGTTTCCGGAGTCGACTCAACGGTAAATCCTTTCATAAAAGGCGGAGCGCCGGTAAAGCCCATCAACGTGGCCGAGGGCATCGTGGTGGCCACAGGGTCTCCGGCAATCGCCATGGTGAAGAATGGCCCTCATCCCAATGCTGCGCGCCTTTTCATTAACTGGTTCTTCAGCCGGGAGGGGCAGAGGGCCTACCATGAGGCCCGTGCCTCCACATCGCCACGCAAGGACCTGTCCAACTTCGCCCCGGCAGCGGGCCTGGTATCCATGGACAAAACCCGGCTCGTCGATATGGATATGGAACTCGAGACGGGCCGACTCCAGAGAGAAGGCACTTTCTCCCGGTTAATGGGTATCGAGGCGAAATAACGCCAGTAGAGGGGTAAGACCTATGAAACCAGGTAGCATGGGCAAGATTGGTTACATCGATCTCACGTCAAGAACGGTGTCGATCAAGGAAATCCCCGAGGAGATACTGAGAAAGTACCTCGGCGGCCGCGGCCTGGCGGCCTACTTGCTTTACAACCACGTTGGCAAGGGCGCCGACCCGTTCGGACCGGAGAACGCTCTCATCATCTCGTCGGGCCTGCTCAGCGGGCACTTCACGGCAGCCTATGGTCGCTGGCACGTCACCGGCAAGTCGCCCGACACCGGCGTCTACGGCGATTCGAATGCCGGGGGCAGCTTCGGCGCCGAGCTCAAATACGCCGGTTTCCAGCACCTGGTTATCACCGGCAAGGCCGAGAAACCTACCTACGTCTTTGTCCATGACGGCGAGATCAGGCTCCGCGATGCCTCCCATCTGTGGGGGCTGGACACCTACCAGACCCAGCTACGCCTGTGGGACGAGTTGCAAGACCCCGATGTGGCCACGGCCTGCATCGGCCCTGCCGGCGAGAAGCTGGTCAGGTTTGCCTGCGTGCGCCATCAGATGAAGCGGTCGGCGGGCCGCACCGGCCAGGGCTGTCTGATGGGCGCCAAGAACCTCAAGGCCATCGCTGTCCGTGGGACGCAGGGGCTGCCGGTGGCCCGTCCCGAGGAGCTACTGAAGATCACAAAGCGGCAGATCGACTATGCCCGGGGCACCAAGATCTTCCAGATAGCCTCCCGCTGGAGCAACCTCTTTGCCTGGGTGGTGGCCAACGAGAGCGAGCGCGTCTCGGTGCGCAACCACCAGTCGAACTTCTTCCCTGAGGGTTACGGAGGGATCGACGTCGACATCTTCCTCAACGAGTACAGCGAAAAGATGCTGGCCTGCCAGGGCTGCGCCATGCACTGCCAGCACCGCTTCAAGATCAAGTCGGGGCCCTTCGCCGGCACCGTCGGCGAGGGACCGGAGTGGAGCGCCCAGAACTCCCTGGGCAGCCGGATAGGGAATACTCGCTGGGATGTCTCCCTGGCTATTCTGGAAAGGTGCAACAGGTACGGCATAGATATGGGTACTTTCTCCGGCTACGCTGCCTGGCTCATGGAGTGCTGGCAGCGGGGGATAATCACGGAGAAGGACACGGCGGGACTGAGCCTGGAGTGGGGCAGTCCCGAGGGCTTGATCGGGCTGGTAGAGCAAGTGGCTCGGAAAGAGGGACTGGGCGCCAAGATCAGCGACGGCGTCCGGCAGGCGGTCAAGAACATGGGCCCGGCCACCGACCCGTACCTTCACCGCTGCGGCAAGGACCTGACCCACGAGGCCGCCGAGTACAGGGTGCTCCGGGCGACGCCGCTGGGCTGCGTTACCGCCAACAAAGGGAACGACCACCTGCGGGGCATGGTGAACATCGAGTTCATGAATCTGCCCGCCCCCGTCCTGGAGAACATCTTCGGCCGCTACGTCAACCCCGACCCGTACGCCTGGGACACCAAGGCATGGATGGCCACCTGGATGCAAAACCTGTGCACTATCTCCGACGCCACCGGCCAGTGCAAATTCTGGACCAAGTGGTTCGCCCCCGATCTCGCCGGCTTCGAGGAACCGCTCCAGGTGATGAACGCCGTCACCGGATGGGACATGACCAAGGAAGAACTCTTCGAAACGGCCGAGAGGATATGGAACATCGAGAGGATGTTCAACGTCCGCGACGGCCTGGGACGGAAGAGCGACATGCCAGACCACGTCTTCTTTGAGCCGATCAAGGAGGGGGCCAGAAAGGGCATGGCCCTGGACCCGCAGAAGTGGGAGAAGCTCCTCGACGAGTACTATGAAATCCACGGCTGGGACAGGGAGGGCCGGCCGACTCCGCAGACCCTCAAGCGGTTGGGCCTGGACGGGGAGCCGACGCATATTCTGTAACATTGGAAACGTAGGTCGGGTTTCCCAACCCGACCGTGGTGACTCGGGCAGGTTGGAAACCTGCCCTACTCAGTGTACAATAGCAGCAGGAGGGACCAAGATCTCAGTCTGTGAAGAGAAGAGAGTTGGTCAAGTACCTGAGCGACCAGGGGCTTTTCTATTACGGGAAGGCCGTCGGCACAGCATCTTTTCGAGAGGCAAACTGAGGACCGAAGTTCCGCGGCACAACGAAATAGTGGATGAACTAGCAAGGAAGATTTGTCGGGACTTGGAGATTCCTTTCCCAAGATAGAGGTGACATTGACACAGTTCAGAGCAATCATCAAGAAGATTGATGGGTGGTGGATTGGCTGGCTGGTTGACCTGCCCGGCGTGAACGCACAAGAGAAGAGCAAAGAGGAACTCCTGGAATCCTTGAGGATAGGTGCGGAGGATATGCTGAACATACCCTGCGAACTGCAAGCCGAGGAGGAGTTGGTCAAAATCGAAGTGTGATCCTAAGAGTCCGACCACGTCGTAGGATGCGCCGGACGTCGGAGGGTGACACTGGGCAGAAGTGGAATAGGCTCGTCCACGAATGCTACGAGATCCACGGCCGGGACAGCGAGGGCCGGCCGACTCCGCAGACCCTCAAGCGGCTGGGTCTGGACGGGGAGCCGGGGCACATTCTGTAGACCGGTTCCATGTAGGGAAACATCCATTTGTCATTCTGAGGAGTCCCGACTGGTCGGGACGAACGAATCCCGATGCATCGGGACTGTTTCCTCGTTGCGTAGGATGTTTCCGCTGGAAATAAGTTCCTCACGCAGCAGTGCAACTGGAGATTCTTCACTTCGTTCAGAATGACATTATTTGCTCAGTACCCATCATTGGGACTCGTGCTGCCGATATTTGAGGCTAAGAAGCCCCTGAATCTTTGGAAAAGACCGGGGGCTTCTTGTTTTTCTAACGGATTGTCTGCAAGAAGGTGAACTCAATTTCACGCCTGCAACTCGGATATGAAAGGTGATACAATTATTGAGGGCAGGCGACCGCTTACCGGTAGGTATTCAGTACCCCACTCCCCCCCTGTGATCAATACCCATATGATATGAGGTCATGATGATAGAAAAGGTGAAGTCAGCATTATGAATGGTACAGTTCGTGTCAATATCAGACCCGGTTTGCAAGTCTCAGTAGTATTGAAGGAAGACCAACTATCCGGAACACTGACGCAAGGGATCGTCAAAGATATTCTGACGAAATCCCCTGCCCACCCCCATGGGATCAAAGTCCGACTGGAAAGCGGCCAGGTTGGTCGAGTAAAAGAGATCAAGAATTAGGTCATCCTCTGTTTAGCATACCTGTGCCTACGAGACCTTTCGTGTATCCGTTTCTTGTTCCCTGTTTGAGAAAGGTGCGTTTTTGCTCGAGATATTAGTAGATGCCGACGGCTGCCCGGTGAAGCAAGAGGTTTATCGCGTAGCCAGGCGCTATGGGCTAACAGTTACGGTAGTCGCCAACTCGCAGATGCATATCCCCGACGAGGACTGGCTCAAACTGGTTGTTGTGAGTGACCGGCTGGATGCTGCGGACGACTGGATTGTCGAGTATATCACAAAGAATGATATTGTGGTCTCCGGGGACATCCCGCTCGCCTCGCGGTGCTTGAAGAAGGGCGCGAAGGTAGTAGGGCTGAAGGGCCGCCTTTTCACCGTGGACTCCATCGGCGATGTGCTCGCCACCCGGGACCTGATGTCTCACCTGCGTAATAGCGGGATGATAACCGGCGGACCGGCCCCTTTCGAAAAACGAGACCGTTCCCGTTTCCTTCAAAGTCTCGATGGCATTATCCAGGACATTCGCAATGGGAAGTAGTTAAGCGACCGTCATTGCAGCAGCATAAACTTACTGAACCATCCAACTGTGGGCAGATGCCATAATCGCCGCTAGACTCATGACCCGAAGGTTGTCCCGATTATGGTCATTGACCAAATACACTGACACTGCACTGTCATTCTGAGGAGCGTAGCAACCGAACCGCCTATTTGGTCACTCGCCCCACCACCCCCGTCCCATCTATCTCTAGGAGCATGTCCTCGCGGGCAAAGCCGTCCGCGGGTATGATCTCCAGGTAGGGCCTCGCTCTCTTGAAGTAACGGCGGAAGACCCCGTCCACAGCGTCCACGGCCCCCATCCGCTTCAGGTAGATGGTCACCCGGCGCAGGTCCCGCAGGGACGCCCCCTGCTCCTCCAGTGCTAATCCCAGCGTCTTGAAAGCGGACTCCGCATGCTCCTCCTCGGTGCGGCCCTCTCCGCCCGTCCCCGAGAGAAAGGCAAATCGGCCACAGACAAGAGCTTTCAGGTAGAGCCGCGGCGGGTCAAACTCCACCGCCTGTTTCTCCACTATGTCGGCACGGGCTATGGCCGTGGCCTCGATCTCGACCAGGGCATCCTCCGGTCGGAACGCCGCGCAAACGATACTGGCGCTGGCCGGGCGGATCATCCCCTGAAAGACCCGCTTGCGCACCTCGCCGACGGCCCTCAACATGTCGGCGCTCTTCATGTAGACGGTGATGCGCAGTATGTTCTCCAAGCGGCTTCCCAGTTTCTTCAGGTCATCCTTTAGTCTGTCGAAGGCCAACTGGGCCTGCCCGGCAGGGCCGCTGCCCCCGGCGCCATTGGCGGAGGCAGTGACGAACCGCTCGCCGGCTATCTCGAAGTACCTGTTCTGCATATATGCTCCTTTCCTCGTTGTGAGGTCTCTTACCGCGATGGCGCACGGCGCCGCGGGCGAACCCGCGGGTTCGCGCCCGCCGCGCCGATGGGCAGACACCCTTCGACGGGCTCAGGATGGCGGCCACCTTCCACCACCCCGACCTACATAAGGTCCCAGTGCTGGTACAGCCCGCGAGCGTAGGACTCGGCTTGGTGGCTGAATGTGCTCGGGGTCATGCGGCCCGACGGCCGGCGCACAGTCCTGTCATCCGAGAAGATGCGTTTACAAACTGCCACCGGATCGTCCGAGTCTATTTCATAGAGGTTCAACCGCGTGGCCTCGTTCTCGGCAGGTTTGGGATTCAGGTTGCGGAAGCGGCTGCACTGCACCAGTCCCGGGGTCTCCAGCAGGTCATGGGCATGGGTATTCAGCCACCAATCATCGTGGTCCAGTTCCTTGCCGGGTTGAGTGACCGTGTAAACCATAAGCATCGCCTCCGGCATCCCATCGGGAAGTTTCGTCTCCGGCCGTTGCGGAGGCTGAACGCTGCTCCGGTAGGCCACGAAGTCCCAAACGGAGAGTTCATGGGACTTCAGGCAGTCTACCATCTTGCCTTCCCTGGCCCTCTTTGCGTCGTCCTCTTTCACCTTCTGCAACAGACCCCAGGGGTCAGGCCAGTTGATACGGTATACGGTCAGGTGCCTGACAGGCTGACCGGCGGGCGCCATGAACGAGGCCGCCAGCTCGCCGAAATCGGGCACCATGTCCCGGTAGCGAGAGACACTGAGAATACCGGGAATATTGCGGAGCTCGGGGACATGGACCTTATCGTACCAGTGGTTGAACTCCCACATCCGGGTCTCATCGGTGCAGGCGATCACCTCGACAGCAATTGTCCGGGCAGGAAACATTTCGCTCATACCTATTCTCCTGGAGAAACTTTGCCTGCATTCTATAACAGGTGCCTGCTTCTGACAATGACCTCGTTTGAGGATTTCGGCTTGTTGCATCCTGTCGCATCTAAGAGTACGATTGTAGATTGTGAGAACCGTCAGGGCTTCCTCCGCCGCCTCAGGCCTGCCACCAAAGCTAAAGGCGCCCTTCCGAATCAGACAAGGCCCCACACCCACTGTTGTTTCCGTACCGGGCGGTGCCCGTCGCAAAGGAGCTGCAAAGGAATGGTAGCCTCCACCAAAAGCATTCGTACCCGCTACTATGGATGGGTCATAGTTTTCGCCTCTCTGGTAGCCATGGCGGTGACCGTGGGGACGCTGCACAGCTTCGGCGTCTTCTTCAAGCCATTGCTGGCGGAGTTCGGCTGGACGCGGGCGACCACCGCCGGCATTTTCTCTCTGAGCAACGTAATCCAGGGAGTAGCTGCCATTGCTGTGGGCCTGGTGAGCAACAGGATCGGCCCCCGCAAGCTGGTAATGTTGTCGGCTGTGCTATTGGGTCTGTCCTATGCCCTGGGGTCCTGGGCCATGGCGCTGTGGCAGCTCTATATCTACTTTGGCCTTCTCCAGGGAGTCGGCCGGGGAATCCCCTACAATCCCCTGATGGCCACCATAGCCCGGTGGTTCGCTACAAGAAGGGGCCTCGCTATGGGGGTGGCGCTGAGCGGAGGGGGTGTGGGCACAATCCTGTTCCCTATGCTGGGGGAGCGGCTCATTGAAGACTTTGGATGGCGGAACGCCTTTTTGACTTTCGGCATTCTCTCCGGCGTCTCGGTTCTGGGTATCAGTCTTCTTTTGAAGGCCAGGCCACCGGAGACCACCGCAGCAGATTGTGAGGCCGAACATGACGCGGCGCCAACCCGTTGCGATGCCGCGCAGGCCGAGGTCGAGACGCCGCTCCGCAGCATCCTGTCCAGCCATGCATTCTGGCTCGTGGCGGTGGCAAGCTTCGTCAGCAATCTCAGCATTGCGGTGGTGTTTGTGCACCTCGTGGCGTACGCGACCGATTTGAAGATATCGGCTGCCATAGCCGCCAGCTTCGTTTCCGTCACCGGGCTGTTTAACATCGTGGGCAAGATAGGTATGGGCGCCTTCGCGGACCGCTACGGTCTGCGCTGGGGTATGACCATTTGTTTTGGACTGGGGGCGGCCGTCCTGTTCTGGCTGAGCGCGGCCTCGGCGGTGTGGATGTTCTATCTGTTCGCCGTGCTCTTCGGCGTAGCCTATGCCGGCTGGATGCCCCTTTTCCCAGTCCTCGTGGGACGGATATTCGGTGTTGGCTCCATGTCCGCAGTGCTCGGTTTTCTCACTGCCGCCAACATGACGGGTGGGGCTGTGGGGGCGTACGTGGCGGGCTACATATTCGATTCCACCCATAGCTACCAGTTGGCTTTCATCATGGCCGGCCTGGCTCTGGTCGTCGCAATTCCTTGTCAGCTCCTGGTGAAAGGGCCGGCGGTACTCCCGGCGATCCCTGAAGTCAGACTGACGCAGGAAACGCGATAACGGGATTCCCGACCCCACGCCCCAGGGAAGTATCCGAACCCTATGAGAATGCCTATTCGGACCAGGCCGCGAATGATACTGTGCTGTCTTGTATCTGACCAAACCAGAGATGGGTGGCCGCTGCCCCACAAAATTCACCGCCAATCAAATCTCGCTGAAAGAGCGGTCACATTACCAAGTCCCGATGCATCGTCCCGACTTGTCGGGATTCGACAGGCTCGGGACAAGCTCTTTAGAAAAGGGGGAGAAACGGGCAAAGCCGACAGCCTTTCCGTGACATCTTTGATGTTGCTGCAGGAGTTTGATGGTGGATTGCGGAGACCCGGCCCCCCCCTTGAAAACCCCGCACCGCCGACCTATACTAAGGCCATTCTTCCC
>JACQTY010000110.1 GCA_016210545.1 Chloroflexota bacterium | reverse complement strand
CTCCCGTCCTGGTATCCCACTGCCCTCTCCCATCCAGGTCCAACTCAACCACGACGCTGGTCTCCGCGGTATCACGAGTAATAGTTGCCGTCCTGAGCATCAGGCCTTCACCGCCTGTTTTTTCAGCAGAGCCACGTTCTCCAGGCTTATCGCCTCTGTGGGACAGTCGGCCACACACAGATTACAGCCTTCGCAGGACGAGTTAAGCACCTTTGCCACACCCCCAACAACGTGAATGGCATCGAAGGCGCAAACGTCCTCGCATATCCCGCAGCCGTTGCATAGCGCCTCGTCGACTTTGGATATCACCTTGCCCTGGGTCTCCGCGTATGCGCCCAGGAAGTCATCATACGTGGCGAGCTTCGGCAGAATGACCCCCCGCATCTGGTCCAGAGAGGCAAACCCCTTCTTGTCCATATAGTCCGCCAGACCCCGCTTCAACGATTGAATAACCGAGAACCCCTTCAGCATGAAGATGCTGTGGGCTTGAATGGAGCTGGCGCCGTACAGAATGAACTCGGCCACGTCCCCCCACTCCTGGACGCCGCCGTGAGCCGAGATATGACAGCTCCCGGAGATAGAGGCAACCGAAATCAAGTAGTGAAATGTGATGTACTTGTTGACCTTTGACCCACTGAGAGCAAAGGCATACGGCTGTTTCGGTTCCAGGGTATCCAGGTCAACACCGGGCGCCGCCAGGTTGACTCCACCCAGGGTTACCCAATCGGCGCCGGCCTGTTTGACAGACCGGGCCACCACGGACAGAGGGGCGATCTTACTCCCTACCGGGATACTCACGGCCGACTTCACGGCCTCGGTGATTTCCTTCCCCACCTGCGGGTCGGCGCTCATAGAGTATTTGAACGGACGGAAATAAGGGGCAGGGCAAGCCAGGAGAAGTTCAACGGCCGGCGCGCCTGCCTGCTCCATAAGCTTCGCCCCTTGCACATAGCTCTCCACGGAGATGCCGGCTACACTGGCGATTATGGGAGACTTGAAGGACTTCCGGTTCTTGGCCAGCCACTCCGCCCACCACTCCAGCGGCATCGGCGACATGGCGGCAGCCATCAAGAGGCCATCCTCGCAGGCGGTGAACTCAAATCGGCCTGCCGGGAAACGATGGGGCGCATAGGGTTTTACCAGCCTGGAATACTCTTCCTCTACGAGAGAGCTTTTGAGAATCATAGCCCCGGGGCCGAAGGCGTCGGCCTTGCGCAACGCTTCCGGGGTCTCCGTGGCATAGCCGGAGGACACAATGATCGGGTTGTCCAACACCAGGTCTCCCAGCTTGGTCTTCATATTGGCCATTGTCTGTCTCCTTTCTCAACCGGAGGGAACTCCAAAGAGTTACTTGTCCTACTCACCGGGCGGGCGGCCCAACAAACCGGGCAACCACACAACCACCCGATGATGCCCAGATCAACGAAGTCCTCAAACCCAAGGAGCCTAGCCCGGACAAGCAGGACCAAAACCGTTTCGTCGGGTCAAATAGCCGTTTCACTGCCTGTCATTCCAGCGCAGGCTGGAATGACACTGAGCGGGCCGTTCTTGCCATTTAGCGCAAGAGTTGGCCGGTAAGATACTAATGAACTGCCTAGTGGGCAAGCGGGCTGCCAGAGAAACGTTTCTCGCGTTCCTGGAATGCCCCCTTCATCCCCTTCCTTTGCCTCTCTTTGAACAGGTTGAACTCATCGTCTTCATAGCGGATATTGGTCTGGAGGGTATGGGTTATGTAGCCGGCCGTATATCCAGCGCCAACGCCCATGATATCCAGGGCCAGCTCGAAATTGGCCTTGCCCAGGACGATGGCGTCCCTCGGCTGAAGGGCTATGATGTTGGCCAGCTCGTCGACTGCCGCCTCCAGGCCATCCAGCGGCACGACCTTGTTGACCAGGCCATACTCCAGGGCCTCCAGGGCATTGAGGGCCTTGCCCGTCAGCATCATCTCCTTCACCTTCCTGATGCCCATCGTGTGGATGAGGCTGACGATCTCCCCCAGAGGGCCAATGTAACGGTACCCGGGGTGCGTGAACAGAGAGTCCTCGGCTGCCACGATGAGGTCGCATGCCTGAGCGATCTGCAGGCCAGCGCCATAGCAGTAGCCCTGCACCTGGGCAATGGTGGCTTTGTCGCAATAGAGGACGGTCTGACAGGTGCCGCGACGCCCCCAGAAGACATTATCGTCAACGATAAGGCGCCGCCGCTGGCTGGGGCGCCGGGCCTTGGGGTCGGGCGACCAACCGTGGTGAGGTCCGAGGTCGGCCACATCATGGCCGGAGCAGAAGCACCGTCCATTGCCCCTCAGGACGATCACCTTAACATCATCGTCCCTCTCCGCCTGGATGACCTTCTGGGTGATGTCATTCCACATGTCGATGGTAAGGGCGTTAAGCTTCTCCGGACGGTTTATGGTGATGGTGGCCCGATTTTTCTCCAGGTCCTTCTCGTAGAGAATGGACTCCTCGCCCATAGCAAACTCCTTAACCAGAATGAGAGTGCCGGAACATCCTGATCAACCCCCTAAATCCCCCCATCTTAAGGGACTTCGGAATCCGGGGGACACCCCCACTGTCTCTTACCTACCCACACCCAAAAGCACAAGAGGGCCGATATGTCGGCCCTTCTTGCCAGTTACTGTTTGCGTCCAGCCTCCTGGTAGTTACACTAGACCGGTGTAGCGCTCGTCCCGGCCGTGGAAGCCGGTCTTGGCGCTCTTGTCTCGCCTCTCCTTGAAGAAGTTGTACTCGTCCTCTTCCCAGCGCAGGTTGGTGAACATGGTATGGCTGTAGTAGCCCTGGGCAGTGCCAGCAGTGAGGCCCATCGAATCATAAGCCAGATGGCGCGACGCCTTGCCGATGGCGATGCCGTCTCTGGGCATCAGGCACAGCGCCTTGGCCATCTTGTCGACTTCCTCGTCCAGGCTACTGGGCGACACCGACTTGTTGACCAGACCCATGCGCTCGGCTTCCTTGCCATCAATCATTCGACCGGTGAGCAGCAGGTCCATGGCGCGCTTCAGGCCAACCGTAGCAATAAGTACGTTCATGTTGGGGATGCCGCTGCCGGCAAAACCCATGCGCTGCTCGGTATGACCCAGAGTGGCGTCATCGGCGCAGACAGCCAGGTCGCACAGGGTAGCGATGAGCAGGCCGCCGCCGATGCAATATCCATGGATCTGGGCTATGGTTATCTTGGGATGAAGGAAGATCTTATTGATCCAGTCCTCCATAGCCCAGCGGTCATAAAGGAGCCTGACCCTCTGGCTGGGGCGCCTCTCGCCAGGCTTGCCCGTCCCAAAACCATAAACGAATCCGACCTTGGTCAGGTCGTGCCCCACGGAGAAAGCGCGCCCGGCGCCCTTCAAGATGACCACCTTTATGTCGTCGTCAACCGCCGCTTCCTCCAGGGCGTCATAGAACTCCTTGGCATCGGGGCCGCGGCCGATGAACTGGTACACGTTCAGCTTCTCGGGCCGGTTCATGGTTACAGTAGCGATGTTACCCTGTTTCTCGTAGATAACGTACTTGTAGTTTGCCATTCCCTTCCTTCCTGATTCTAGGTAAGGCTTCTGCCTTACAACTGATTACGCTAACAACTACACCAGGCCGGTGAAGCGATCGTCGCGGGCGTGAAAACCCGTCTTGACGCCCTTGTCCCGTCTCTCTTTGAAGAAATTGTACTCGTCGTCTTCCCAGCGCAGGTTGGTAAAAGCGGTATGGCCGATGTACCCGGAGACGAAGCCGTGGGTGATGCCCATGGTATCGTAGACCAGTTCGGTGAACGCTTTGCCGATAGCCAGACCGTCCCTCGGCAGCAGGCAGACCGCCTTGGCATACCTCTCGACCTCTTCCTCCAGCTTCTCAGGCGGCACCGACTTAGAGACCATCCCCATGGCTTCAGCCTCTTTGCCACTGACTTTACGCCCGGAAAGCAGAAGCTCCCTGCCTCTCTTCACGCCTACAGACAGCATAAGCAGAGGAATAGTACCTATGCCCGTTCCGGAGAATCCCAGCCGCTGCTCGGTGTGGCCAAGCTGAGCATCGTCGGCGGCAATAGCGATATCGCAGCACATGGCCAACGCCAGCCCCTCCCCGATGCACTGGCCCTGTACCTGGGCAATGGTTATCTTGGGGGAATACAGCAAGCTCATGTGACCGCCTACGAGCCACCTCCGGTCCATCCGGTAGCGTACCCTCTGGCTGGCACGCCGCTCACCGGGCTTGCCCGTTCCCATGCCATAGATGAACCCTACCGTAGTCAGGTCATGCCCCGACGAGAACGACCGGCCGGCAGCCCTGATGATGATCACCTTGACATCGTCGTCGGCCTCAGGAACCTTCAGCATCTCATAGAACTGGTCCGTCAGGCCACCCTGCCCCGGGAAGTCCCAGGCATTGAGCTTCTCGGGCCGGTTCAGCGTGATCCGTCCGATGTTCCCTTCCTTCTCGTAGAGAACCAACTTTTCAGCCAACCTTCATCCTCCTTCCATGATTCGTGGAGCGGCGACACCCAACCGCCCCGTGTCTGCTCAACAAAGGCAAGAGGATTGTAGCACAAGAATGGCTCCATGCCAATACCTCATACCTCCCAAAATCCACCACCCATTGAATCTCCTCAAAGGGAAAGTCCTCTCACCCGCCTGGTGCTACACGCGCCTTTGGGGCCGAAGTGTCGGTCTCCCTTTGGCAAAGGGAGATTGAGAGGGATTTTGATGGCGGATTCAGGCCTCTATCCGCAGGGTCCTTGTTTCATTGAACGACTCATGTGGGTCTGGCCACGCCACCTGTCCTGCTGAGCCGAAGCCCTGAGTCCCGATGGATCGGGACCAACGGGGAAGCGAAGCACCTGGGGGACGAGGTGGGGATGGCCCACCGCATCCCGATCAGTCGGGATTCGTCCCGACAAGTGGGGACCTTGGGTGGCAATGCAAAGACCCTGTACCTCATGCTGTTGGTCTATGATGTGGTTAATCGCGACTCGTCGGGAGGAAAATGTCAGTCCATGAAAGGATTGACGTTGACTAATCCCCCAGAACAGATAAAATGGCTGTGTCCACCGCGTAGAGTCTTCGCCGCGGAATGGGCCGAGAGGAGGATGCAATGGAAAGGCAAATCGAGAGACGGCGCGAAGCGGAGCCAGTGGTATATTCCCGACTGATCGAGGAGCTGTGGGCCCGCCTTAAGGCAGAGGAAGACAAGATAGCCTCGTTGCCCCATGTGGTCAAGTTTGAGAAGGTACCCTGGGTGCAGAATGCCCAGACCTACATCAAGCACTATAGCGGCCCCGTGGGGATGCCCGGCAGGTTGAGCGAGGTGCCCATATGCACTCTGGACCTTGTCGAGCAGATGGTCTTCGCTCACGGGAGATCGGGAAAGCACCGGCACTACATGGAGGCGTTCTTCTTCATTATCGAGGGCAGCGGCTACGAGATTCACGACAATGTAAAGTACCCGTGGGAAGCTGGTGACGTGATGTGCGTGCCGACGTATTGCATCCATCAGCATTTCAACCCCGATGCGGCAAAACCCGCCCGGCTCTTTTTCTCAGTGCCCATCGTATTCGAGCTGCTGGGACTGGCCTCCATCGAGCAGCTAGAGATGCACGAGAAATATCAGCCCCCTGAAGGCTCGACGCTGCTTCGTGGCCCGGGAGGGGAAATAGTGGGCTACCGGAGGGCCGACGGCACGGAGACCCGCTTCGGGGCAGCAGACCTGGAATTCCAGCATATGATGGAGGCCAAGCGGGCCACTCACTTTGACCGGGAGCCACACAACACCTATGAACACTACCTGAAGGCTTTGACTGAGCAGACGCGGTGGCGGCAGTCTATCCCCCACGTGGTGAGGGCAAAGGAGCGGCCCTGGGAGGATACCCAGATGGGCAGGCTGAAGTATATGCTCAGCCCGTATATCCCGTCGCCGCTGCTCCTCTATGACTGCTACGTTCAGGAGATACCGCCCGGGGGCAGGTCAGGAAAGCACCGGCACGTCGGCGAAGAGGTCCACAAGATCCTGAGCGGCCAGGGCTACGACATCCACAACGGCAAGCGGTGGGACTGGGACGCCGAGGACGTTGTGGTCATCCCCAATAACACCACCCACCAGCATTTCAACGCTGATCCCCGGCGGCCGGCCCACTTCGTGGCCATCCAGTCGCGGCTGTACCACTATGTGGGCCACGGCGGTATCGAACACCTGGAGGATGCGCCGAGCCACAATGGCTAACTTTGAAAGACGCACCAAGTCCGAGCACAGCAGTCTTACAGCAGGATCAGGGGGACATCTGGTTTTCAACTGAGTCACGTACAAAGTGCCATAAACCATTTGCATTGTTCGGTGGCGGCGGAACACGCCATGGTCAGTTGCTCGGGATTTCGTAGGGGCATCCCGACAGGTCGCGGCCGTGCCCGCCTTTAGAGATTATCTCAAAAAGGCCAGCGCTACACTCGCGTGCTAGAGCAGAGCACTGGCCGGTATCTGCCCCTGTAGGGCAGG
>JACQTY010000118.1 GCA_016210545.1 Chloroflexota bacterium | reverse complement strand
GGTTGAGTTGGACCTGGATGGGAGAGGGCAGTGGGATACCAGGACGGGAGTCCTTTTCCTGGACCACATGCTCTCTCATCTGGCCAAGCACGGGTTATTTGACATAAAGATTGCCGCCAACGGCTCCGACCAGCACCATGTCGTGGAAGATGTGGCCATCTGCCTGGGTCAGGCCTTCAACCAGGCGCTGGGTGACAAGCGGGGGATTGCGCGCATGGCCCATGCGGTGGTGCCTATGGACGAAGCAATGGTTCTGGTGGCGGTCGACTTCGGCGGCAGGGGCTATGCCCGGATAGACGCCCCTCTGGGGGACATGGTGGAAGATCTGCACTCGGACATGGTGAGGCACTTCCTGGAGTCCTTTGCCGTAGAGGGGCGCTTCAATCTCCATGCGAAGGTGCTGGAAGGCATCAACGACCACCACAAGGTGGAGGCCCTGTTCAAGGCGCTGGCCCGGGCGCTTGGCGCAGCTACTCGCATTGAGGAACGCCTTTCCGGTCAGATACCCAGCACCAAAGGGGCGATCGAGAGGTAGGCTGAACGCGAGAGGGATGTGTGAGTCTATTTTCGAGGTGGACCAGGCGCGGAGGGGGGCCTGAGTGGGGTCTAACTTGTGATTCCCTTCCTGGCCTTTGCCTGGTATAGCCGTTTGTCGGCGACGGCAAACACCTCCTCGAAGGTCTTCCCGTCCTGGGGGAAGGTAGCGAAGCCGTAGCTATAAGACGGCAACAGGGTGTTGTGAGATAGGTGGTCGAGGCGTGCCCTATCGCTTGTTGCCGCAAGCCGCCTCAGTATTCGCTCCGCGTCGGTGAGTTTGGTTTCGGGCATTACCAGGACGAACTCATCGCCGCCGTATCTGGCCAGAACATCGTAGCTTCGAACGCTTTTGGCCAGCACCTGCGCCACAATACGGAGCACGTTGTCGCCCATGATGTGGCCGTAGGTATCGTTCACCCTCTTCAGCTTATCCAGATCTATGATCGCCAGCGAGACAGGCCGCCCCGTCCTGCTTGCCCTTTTAAGCTCCCTCTGCAGTGATTCCTGGAAAAAGCGGCGGTTGTGGAGGCCGGTGAGGTCATCATGGTGGGCCATTTCCTGCGCCTGATGACAGCGCCGCGCTATCTCAAGGGCGGCCGCGCAGTACGGGGCTATCGCGTGCATAAACTCACAATCGCTCTCAGCAAAGGCGTTTGTGTTCTCGTGCTCGAGGAGGAATGCCCCAACCAGGGTAGTTTGCGAAGGGTTCGCCTCGGGACCGGAGCGTAGCAAGGCCACCAATAGAGATCCTTTCCCTAGATAACTACATCGCTTTGCCATGGGCACGGCCTCTACGTCGCTTATGAGAAACGTATCATCGGTCGTCCGCCCGCTTGCCAGGCAATCACAGGACAGGGGATATGCGCGTTTTCTTTCGTTGGTCCGATGGCCAACAGCCGCCACCTTGACGAGATGGCCGGTGGCATCAGGTACCATTAGAGCACAGTTCCCGTAGCCGGCCTCATCCCGAAGTAGATTCACCAGACGGGGATACAGGGCCGACGTCTCCAGAATGGCCTCGGGCTCCAGGGCCAGGTGTCTGAGGATGGCCAGCACCCTGTCCTCGATCTGAGAGTGGTTGCTCAAACGTTTCTCTTCCATAGCCAGTATTCCAGGCTGTCCACCAACGCTTGCCAGCTAGCTTCGATAATATTGGTGGAACTGCCTACGGTGCGCCACTCACCCTTTCCGTCGCTGGATTCTATGAGCACCCGCACCTGCGCCGAGGTACCCGCGGCCTCCTCGAGTATGCGTACTTTATAGTCGACCAGTTTCACCTGTTTCAGAGGAGGGTAGAACCGCAGCAGGGCTTGACGCAACGCCGAGTCCAGGGCATTGACCGGGCCATTGCCTTCGGCGGCAGTGTGGACTATCTCGTTTCCCACTTTCACCTTGACCATGGCCTCAGCGAGCATCCCTCCATCGCCCGATGTGGGGGCGCGACGGAGATTCTCAATCACAACCATGAAATCGACCAGCTCGAACGGTGGACGATACCCATTTGCATTGCGATGGATCAGAAGCTCGAAGGAAGCCTCGGCGCCATCGTACTGGAACCCCTTGTTTTCCAGCGCCTTCATCTTGTCCAGGATGCTCTGAGCATCCTCCCCATTGAGGGCGGGCGCGATGCCATGCTCCTTGGCCTTGTACCGGATCATGCTCTTGCCGGACAGATCGGAGACGAGCACCCTCTTTGCGTTCCCAACCAGCGCTGGGTCTATGTGTTGGTAGCTCTTTTCTGACTTCATCATTGCGGCTACGTGATATCCAGCCTTGTGGGCAAAGGCGCTGGATCCCACATATGGGAGATGGGAATCGGGGGTCAGATTAGCGGTCTCGCTCACGAAACGAGATACCTCGGTAAGCCGGGCCAACTGCTCCGGAGCCAGGCACGGTATCCCCAGCTTAAGTTGCAGAGAGGGAATGATGGAGCACAGGTTTGCGTTTCCGCAACGCTCTCCATAGCCGTTGATCGTGCCCTGTACCTGGCTGGCGCCGGCCTGGACCGCGGCGAGGCTATTTGCTACGGCCAGTTCACCATCGTTGTGGGCGTGGATGCCCAGAGGCGTCGGGACAAGCTTGCGCACGGCCTGGATGGCCCCGGAGACGTCGTCGGGCAGAGTCCCGCCGTTGGTGTCGCAAAGGATGATGCATTCAGCGCCGGCCGCCGCCTGTAGACACTTCACGGCGTATTCAGGATTCGCCTTGAAGCCGTCAAAGAAGTGCTCGGCGTCGAAGAAGACGGTGAGGCCGTGCGCCTTGAGGAAAAGAGTGGATTCCCTGATCATAGCCAGGTTTTCTTCGAGGATGGCGCCCAGCACCTGAGTCACCTGGAAGTCCCAGGTCTTGCCTACTATCGTGGCCACGGGGAACCCGGCCTTCACCAGCGCTCTGAGGTTCGCGTCGCTCTCGGCAGACGTGTTTGGGCGGCGGGTGGAGCCGAAAGCGGCCATTCGGGAGTGGTGCAACTTAAGCTCTTTGGCCCTGGCAAAGAACTCGGTATCCTTGGGGTTGGCGCCCGGCCAGCCCCCCTCGATGAAGTGCACGCCCAGGCTGTCCAACTTCCGGACGATCTTCAGCTTGTCCTCAACGGAGAAGGAGATGCCTTCCCGCTGGGCGCCGTCTCTCAGGGTGGTGTCATATAATTGCACCAAGACAAAATCCCCCGCGCTGTTGGAGAGAGGCCGGAAGACTAGATCCTCTCGGCTATCTTCTCTCCCATTTCCTTCGTACCTAATTGAGTCCTGTTGGGTTCCATTATATCATAGGTGCGATAGCCGTCCTCCAGAGCGCGCTGGACTGCGTTTTCTAATGCCGCCGCTTCCTTCTCCAGGGCCAGCGAGTATCTGAGCATCATGGCGGCGCTGAGGATGGTAGCCATGGGGTTGACCTTGTTCAGACCCTTATACTTGGGGGCCGAGCCGTGGATGGGCTCATAAAGGCCAAAGGTCTTTTCCCCGGTCCGGGGCACGCCGGCCAGGCTGGCGGAAGGCAGCATCCCCATTGATCCGGCGATCATCGATGCCTCGTCGGTGATGATATCGCCGAAGGTGTTCTCGGTCACGATCACGTCGAAGTCCCTGGGGCTTTGCACCAGTTTCATCGCGCAGTTGTCTACCAGGACATGTTGTAGCTCGATATCCGGGTATTGGGGCGCCATCTCTATGACGACCTGTCGCCATAGCCGGGAGGATTCCAGCACATTGGCTTTGTCCACCGAGGCCAGCTTCTTGCGCCGGCTCCGCGCCAACTCGAATCCAACCCGGGCGATACGCTCGATCTCCTTTTCGGAATAGACCATGGAGTCAACGGCGTGCCGACCGCTGCTGGTCTGCCACTGTTTCTTCGGCTTGCCGAAGTACAGGCCGCCGGTAAGCTCCCGTACTACCACCAGGTCTACGCCCCGGACGATCTCGGGCTTCAGGGTAGTGCAGTTGACCAGCAGGGGGAAGACCTTCACCGGGCGCAGGTTGGCGAAAAGGCCAAGGCCCTTGCGCAGAGCGAGCAACCCGTCCTCGGGCCTCACTTTGGCTTTGGGGTCGTCCCATTTAGGGCCGCCCACGGCTGCCAGTAACACGGCGTCCGACTTCTTGCAGACGGCCAGGGTCTGAGCAGGAAGAGCGGTACCGTGATTATCGATTGCTATGCCCCCAACATCGCCCTCCTGGAAAGAGAACTCATGCCCGAACTTCTTTGCTATGATCCCCAGCGCCCGCAGGGCCTCGTCCATGACCTCCGGCCCCACCCCGTCCCCGGGGAGGAGCGCGATGTTAAACCGCACCTTTAGCCTCCAATCGACGCCGGGTGTAAGCGACCAGCCCCCCGGCAGCAATAAGCTCCATCATGAAGGCCGGGAAAGGCTGGGCCTGATAGGTCCGGCCCCGGCTGACGTTCTTGATCTTACCCGTTTCGAGCTCAACGTCTAGTGTATCGCCTGCGCGCGTATCTCTGGCCGCCTCCGGGCACTCCAGGATGGGCAGGCCGATGTTGATGGCGTTACGGTAGAAAATACGGGCGAAACTCTCGGCAATCACGCAGGAGACGCCCGACGCCTTGATGGCTACTGGAGCGTGCTCCCGGGAAGAGCCGCTGCCGAAGTTTGGACCGGCTACCACGATGTCTCCCGGCTTCGCCCTCTTGACGAACTCCGGGTCTATGTCCTCCATGCAGTGCCTGGCGAGCGTTGCAGCATCGGAGACGTTCAAATACCGGGCCGGGATAATGGCGTCGGTATCTACATTGGCCCCGTATTTGTGGGCCTGACCTCTCATGGCCACGAAACTACCTCTTTCTGACGGGGTACCTTATTATGGTCTTTTGCACCTTAGCATCGGGCCGGGTGAGGTACTCCTCCTCGTGCATCCCGGCGACCCGGTAGCCGTTCTCGTCTATGAACCTGTGCAGCCGCTCCACTGTGGGAGTCTCCTGGTCATAAGGGCCGAGATGGAGTATCTGGGCGACCGTACCGTACTCCCACGTCTCCAGTTTGACCTCGACGCTGGGTACCTTCTGCGGCAGAGAAACCGTATCATCAGGAACGGGCAGACCGATGATATGAGTCCACTGGTCTTTGGGTGTATTCAGAGCATCGGGATAGCGCGCCCGTAGGCCAGTCACCTTGAAAGTTGGTTTGACCTGCTTCTTCAGGTCGAATTTGAGCGTGTACACCGAACCGTAAAGCGCCGGCATGACATCGGGAAAGACCTTGTCCGGGGCGCCCTTGCCCCTCACCACCGCCATCTTCTGCGATGGCATCTGGACGATCTCAGGGTCGAGTTTGGAGGACTTTTTCTTCTGCATTAGATGCCTCCTTGACTGACCTTTCTTTTTGGGCCACAGATATCGTCTAGGGTCAGGGTCCTTGCATTTTCGGACACGGGCGAAGCAAGGAGCGATCCTCTTGAGGCATTGTCACTCTGAGAAGTCCCGACTTGTCCCGATGTATCGGGAAGAGTCTGGGGTGGGGTTCATCTCGTTCGGATGCCCCTCAACCCTCCCGATGTATCGGGACTTCGCCGCGCTTCAGCATGACAATGCAAAGACCCTGCGCTAAGGTACATGCCACTTGTTAAGGTTGTGGTTCCACTGTCACACTCGTATCATCTGCACGCCCACCAGTTCCAGGTGTTCCTCTGCGTTCTCCCCCTTCACCTCCAGACACAGTTGGATTGCCTCTTTTATTCTTTCCAGCAATTCATCCATGGAACGGGCCTGGGTGTGACAGCCGGGCAATGACGGAACGCTGGCCACTAGATAGCCTTCCTCATCCTTTTCTATGACAACAGTGAATTCCCTGACCACTTGACACCTCCCCGGCCAATAGCTGGACACTTGCCTTGTGAGTCTATTGTAGCATCTCCTCCACCCCGCCTATCCGTCCCAGCACCGCCGAGGCGGCCACTACCGCCGGGTTGGCCAGGTATATCTCCGATTTGGTGCTGCCCATTCGTCCCACAAAGTTGCGGTTAGTGGTGGAGATGGCCACCTCGCCTGCCGCCAATACCCCCATGTAGCCGCCGAGGCATGGCCCGCAGGTCGGCGTGCTCACCGCCGCGCCGGACAGGATGAATGTTTCCACCAGGCCCTCTTTCATGGCCTGGAGGTAGACCTCCTGCGACCCGGGGATGACTATCAGCCGGACCTCGGGGTGGACCTTCTGCCCTTTGAGCACCGCGGCGGCCAGCCTCAGGTCCTCTATTCGTCCGTTGGTGCAGCTCCCGATAACCGCCTGGTCGATCCTCACCTTGCCCACCTTGCTCAGCGGCCTGGTATTGCTGGGCAGGTGCGGGAAGGCCACCTGAGGCTCCAGCTTGCTAACGTCGTATTCGATAACCTGAGAGTATTCGGCTTTGGCGTCGCCTTTGTATGCCGTATACGGGGCCTTGCTTCTGGCCTTCACATACTGCCGGGTCCTGGCGTCCACACGGAACAGGCCCGCCTTCCCGCCGGCCTCGATGGCCATGTTGGCCATGGTAAAGCGGCCATCCATAGATAGCGACTCAATGGCCTCGCCGGCGAACTCCATGGCCGCGTACAATGCCCCGTCGACCCCGATCTGCCCGATAGTGTACAGGATGAGGTCCTTGCCGCCAACCCATTTGGGTAGTTGTCCGCGGTACAGGAAAAGGATGGTGTGTGGCACCTTCATCCAGATATCTCCGGTGGCCATGGCGCAGGCGATGTCCGTGGACCCCATGCCGGTGGCGAAAGCCCCCAGCCCCCCGTAGGTGCAGGTATGGGAGTCGGCGCCGATCACCACTTGCCCGGGCAACACGATGCCCAGGTCGGGCAGGATGACGTGCTCAATGCCGACGCGTCCCACCTCGAAGTAGATGGTGCCCTGTTCCCGCGCGAAATCGCGCATGATCTTGGTCTGTTCCGCCGATAGGATGTCTTTGTTGGGAACAAAATGGTCCGGGACGAGGACTATCTTCTTCGGGTCGAAGACCTTCCTGGCCCCCAGCTTGCGGAACTCTTGAATGGCCAGCGGCGCGGTGATGTCGTTGGCCAGCACCATATCCACCCGGACATTGATGATCTCGCCCGGGACGACGGACTTCTTGCCGCAATGGGCGGCGAGGATCTTTTCAGCTAAAGTCAACTAGCCCTCCGAAATAGCTCAACGCCCTCTTTGAGCGCCCTCTTGACGAAGAAGTTGTTCTGCCCCACCATCTCGTCGAGTTCTTGACGGGTATACGGGAACACGTCCACCCCTACTGGAAACCTTGAAGGAATGTACCTGGGTATCCTGTCTAAGGGACGCTCGCTGGATTCCTTCAAAACAATGAGCAGGTCTACGTCGCTGCCAGGAACTGCCTGTCCGCGGGCCACAGAGCCAAAAACGAGTATTCGCTCTATCTCCGGGAACTGCCTGGCCATCTTCTTTGCCACAGAGCGCAGCGCTGTCCAGACTTGTTCCTCAGGAAAGTAGAATATCCTTACAGTAGTCGATGACTCTCTGGGCGTTACCGACGGCTCTTTCCGCGTCCTTCCTCGTGTAGTAATCACCTGGCGCCCCCGTCGAATGAAAATCTGGATAACGAGTTCCTATGTAATGCCTGTCCAGTTCTTTGCTGGCATCCAGCAGGGTGGTTGATTTCCGCTTTCCGGGCAATTCGGTGAGAAGCACGGTTATTGAGTGCCCCCACGCTTCCGCCCCTATCTTCTGGTACACCGCCTTGACTGCCTTTTCGGCTGCCTGGTGGGCAGCGAAACAAGCCCATTCGTAGTCTTTGGCCTCAATTGATCGCCGGGCGTGCTCTATGTCTCGCTCAGCCTGGCGTATCCAGTCGGCTTGCCGCCCGGACATGGCTAGTTCTTCTTTCCCCTGGCTGCCAGCAGGCGGTTCAAGGCATTCATGTAGGCGCGGGCGCTGGCCACGATAATGTCCGTCGAGGCCCCCCGTCCGGTGTACACAACGCTGTTGCTTTCGATGCGGATCAGGACCCCACCGATGGCGTCTATGCCTTCGGTGACGGAGCTTACGGTGAACTCGATCAACCTGTTAGGTACCCCCACGATGCGGTTAATGGCCTTGTACACGGCGTCTACCGGCCCGGTGCCCAGGGCGGCGTCGGCCAGGGACTCCCCGTTCGGGCCGCGCAGCCTGACGGTGGCGGTGGGCACGCTCTGGTCGCCGCAGCAGACTTGCACCTGCTCCAGATGGTAGGCCTCCGACGCAGTGCGCAGTTCCTGGGCCACCAGCGCCTCGATGTCTTTGTCGGTGACTTCCTTCTTCTTGTCGGCCAGTTCCTTGAACGAGGCGAAGGAGTGGTCAAAGGCGTCCTGGCTCAGGCTGTAGCCTAACTCGGCCAGGCGTTCCTTGAAGGCGTGTCGGCCGCTGAGTTTGCCCAGCACCAATGAGCTGGAGGGCAAGCCAATATCCCTCGGGTCCATGATTTCGTATGTGATGGGCGCCTTGAGCACCCCGTCCTGGTGTATCCCTGACTCGTGCCGGAAGGCGTTGGCCCCCACTATGGCCTTGTTGGGTTGCACAGGGAATCCGGTGAGTTCGCTGACCAGCCGGCTTGTGGGGTAGATCTGGTCGGTGTGTACCGATGTCTCTAGCTTGAAGCTCTCATGGCGGGTCTTGATGGCCATGATGATCTCTTCCAGAGAGGCGTTCCCCGCTCTCTCACCAATGCCGTTGATGGTGCCCTCGACCTGTCTCGCCCCGCGTCGCAGGGCCTCCAGGCTGTTGGCCACCGCCAGACCCAGGTCGTTGTGGCAGTGGACGCTGACTACAGCCTTGTGTATGTTCGGGACGCTCTTGAACAAGCCCTCGATCAGGTTGCCGAACTCGGCAGGCGTGGAGTAGCCGACGGTATCCGGGATATTCACGGTGGCGGCCCCGGCTTCGATGGCGGCCTGCACTATTTGAAATATGAACTGGGGGTCTGAGCGGGTGGCGTCCATGGGTGAGAACTCGACGTTGCTCAGATATTTCCTGGCCCGGGCGACATTGCTGCGGCACATCTCCAGGATCTCTTCGCGGCTTTTCTTCAACTGGAAGAGGAGATGTATGTCTGAGGCGGAGATGAACACGTGGATACGCGGGTCAGCCGCTCCCTGGACGGCTTCCCATGCCCTGTCCACGGCCTTTGGCTCGGCGTGGGCCAGGCCACATATCGAAGTCTGGCGTACCTCTTTGGCGATGAGGCTCACCGCCTCGAAGTCGCCGGGCGATGAAATGGGGAACCCGGCCTCAATGACGTCGACGCCCAGCTTCTCCAGTTGCCGGGCGATCTCCAGCTTCTCGCCGATGTTCAGGGCGCCGCCGGCGCCCTGCTCTCCGTCCCGGAGGGTAGTGTCAAAGATGATTACCTTGTCCATGCATCACCACCGTTGCCATTTTACACCCCATGCTGAAGCCTGGGGCATATCTAGCGTTCAAATCTATCAAGTCAAGCGTTGCTCTTTCATGTACCCCAGGTTAAAACCTGGGGCATCGGAATCCTGTGTCTCTAGCGACGCTCATATTTCTCCAGGCGGTCCTTTTGCGTTGCAATGTACCTGATAGTTGAGTCCAGAGCCTCGGGCGGCACCGTCTTGAAGCCATAGCGTGCCTGCCAGAATGCTTCCGTGTGAGCATCCAGCTTAATGTCAGGAAACGATTGGAAAATACGCCGGGACGTTGTGCCCTTTATTATGTGCATGGCTGACGAGAGTTCGTGGGGACGCAACCTGAGCAACAGGTGCACGTGCTCCGGCATGGTTTCACAGCAAATCAGGTCTATACCTTTCTGGGCGCAAATCTCGGGGACAAGTTTCTTGGCCATGTCTTCTATTTCGCCCAGAAGCAGCCACTTTCGCTGCTTGGTTCCAAACCAGACGTGATAGACCACCCGTTTATCTGTGTTCATATGTAGACCCGGTTCTGCGCGTGGTACCCGCACTTATGCCCCAGGTTTTAACCTGGGGTGCTCAGAATAGTTATCCCTTCTTCTTCCTTGCCCTGTATTTCACCGTGGCATCGGCTGGGATAAGGAAGCGCCTGCCCTTCCGCTGGCTCTGGATCTTGCCTAGCTTTGCAGCCCTGCGCAATGCCGAAGCGGGTATCCCCAGCTCGCCGGCCCGCTGCTGCAGCGATACCCACTGGGCCGCGACCGGACCCTTGAGCCAGGGCATCATTGCCCGAAGCTCCTTGCCCACGTCCTCGATAAGCTCCTCGGACTCGTGGCGCTTGAGGGCGTTGAAGCTGGGCCTCCCCGCCTGGTTCTCCAAGATCCACTCGCGAGCGAAGGTGCCGTCCTGGATCTCCTTTAGTATGTCGAGCATCTCCTCGCGGACCATCTCATTGACGACGCGCGGGCCGCGTGTATAGTCCCCGTACTCGGCGGTATCGCTGACTATGTTGCGCATCTGGGTCAGCCCGCCCTGGTAGATGAGGTCGACGATGAGTTTAAGCTCGTGACAGCACTCGAAATAGGCCAGCTCCGGTTGATAGCCGGCCTCCACCAGCGTATCGAAGCCTGCCTTGATTAGCGCCGACACGCCGCCGCAGAGCACCGCCTGTTCACCGAACAGGTCTGTCTCGGTCTCTTCGGCGAAGGTGGTCTCCAGCACGCCGGCCCGGGTGCAGCCGATGCCGCGGGCATAGGCAAGGGCCGTTTCCCTGGCTTTGCCTGAGGCGTCCTGGTGAACCGCAAAGAGCGCCGGCACGCCAGCCCCCCCGGTGTAAAGCTGTCGGACCATGCTGCCGGGGGCCTTCGGCGCCACCATGATTACGTCCACGTCCTTGGGCGGCACTATCTGGCTGAAGTGGATGTTGAAGCCGTGGGCGAACATCAGGGTCTTGCCCTTCTTGAGGCCCTTCTCTACGAACTGGTAGTAGACCTGCTTCTGGGCCTGGTCCGGCACGAGCATCATGATGACGTCGGCCTGCCTCGCCGCGTCTTCCAGATGGGCGACCTTCAGCCCTGCGGCGCGGACCTTGCCCTCACTCGGGCTACCGGCCTGGAGGCCGACGATTACCCGGCATCCACTGTCCTTCAGGTTCTGGGCGTGCGCGTGGCCCTGGCTGCCGAATCCCATGACGGCGATGGTCTTCCCCTTGAGCAGCCTGAGGTTGGCATCCTTGTCGTAATATACTCTAGCCAATTAGACCTCCTCGAAGATTGATACTTATTGCCGCGTCGTCCAAGCGTCCGCTAGATTCCAAGTTTCAAGGACCAAGTACCAAACAGGGTTCAAATCGTAATGACCAAAACCACGTCTCGTTTGGAGTCTGGAATTCGGTACTTGTGACGTAACCGCAAGTGGCGGTGTCTAGGGTCGGGGTTTCTTCAGCCGCTGCGCCTCTGTCTCCTCGACCGGTAGCGGTCCCAGACCCCCCCGCGTCATCGCCAGCCGGCCGGTGCGGGCGAGTTCCTTCACGCCGAACCCTCTGAGCAGTTGGTACAGGGATTCCACCTTATCCTCGTCCCCGGTAACCTCCACAATGACTGAATCGGCGGCGACGTCGACGATGTTAGCGCGAAAAATATCGACGATCTGCATGATCTCGCTGCGGGTGAAGGCCGTGGCCTTGACCTTGATCAGGGCAAGCTCGCGGGCAACGATGCTCTCTTCAGTAAGGTCCGAGACCTTAGTGACGTCTACAAGCTTCTCAAACTGCTTCCTGACCTGCTCGACATCGCCGGTGCCGCTGTCCACGACCACAGTCACCCGGGACGTCCGGGGCGTCTCCGTGTGTCCCACGGCTATGCTATCGATGTTGAACCCGCGCCGGCGGAACAGGCTGGCCACCCGGTTGAGGACCCCGGGTTCATCCTGAACAAGGGCAACTAGGACGTGTTTGCTATTCAACGCTCACCTCAACCCGCGAAACAAGGGTAGCTTGGACCTCACTTGGATAGTCGCCAAGCGAAACGGCGGAAAAGCACCCGGTCACAGATTGCTTGCCGGCAGTGTGACCGAGTCCACTGGGGCAACGCATTCCTGAGGGGCTTCCATGTATTCCGCCAGCGACGCCCCCGGAGGCACCATCGGGTAAACGTTTTCCTCCGGCTCTACAGAGAAATCAATGAGGAACGGGCCGTCGGAGGCCATCGCTTGCTTGATAGCGGACCTGACGACGTCCTTCTGTGTGACCCTGACAGCAGGGATGCCGTAGGCGTCGGCGATCTTCACGTAGTCCGGTCCCCACAGGGGCGTCCCGACGTAATTCCGCTTGTAGAATAGCTCTTGCCACTGCCTCACCATACCCAGGAACCCGTTGTTCATGATGGCTATCTTCACCGGCGAGTTCTCCTGGACTATTGTGGCCAGCTCTTGCATGGTCATCTGGAAGCCGCCGTCTCCGGCTATGCACCACACGGTCTCCCGCGGACAGCCTATCTGGGCCCCCAGGGCTGCCGGCAGCTCGAAGCCCATCGCCCCCAGCCCTCCCGAGGATATGAACCCCCGGGGTTTCGTGTACCAGAAATGCTGCGCCGCCCACATCTGGTTTTGACCGACGCCGGTTACAATGACGGCGTTTCCCCTGGTCGCCTCGTATATCGAACGTACCACGTACTGGGGCAGCAGCTTTTCGCTCTCCCTGATCAAGACGCAGGGGTGCTCGTGCCGCCACTGCTCTACGTGTCGGATCCAGTCTAGCCGGCTGCCCACCGCAATCTCCTTGTTCAAGGCTCCCAGGACGGTCTTCACATCACCCACAATGGGTACCTCGACCGATACGTTCTTGCCGATTTCGGCAGGATCGATATCGATGTGGACTACGCGCGCACGCGGCGCAAAGTCGCTAACCCTGGCTGTCGCCCTGTCGTCGAATCGCATGCCCAGGGCTATCAACACGTCCGCGGCGCCTATGGCCAGGTTGGCATAGGCCATACCGTGCATGCCCAGCATTCCGAAGCTCAGGACATGGTCCTCCGGGAAGGAGCCAATGCCCAGCAGTGTCGTCACAACCGGAATCTGGGCCTTTTCTGCCAGCTCTTTAAGCTCCGTATTGGCATCGGAGATCGTAACGCCACGCCCAGCCACGATGATCGGGCGTGAGGCCCCGTTGATGAGTCTGGCCGCTTTTTTGATCTGGGCTGGGTGCCCCATCAGCGTAGGTTTGTATCCGGGCAGGTCGATGTTTTCAGGGTAGGAGAACTCGGCCTCCTCCACAAAAACGTCGCGGGGTATGTCGATAAGCACTGGTCCCGGACGGCCCGTGCTCGCCAGATAGAAAGCCTCCTTCACCACCCGGGCGATGTCCGACGCCTTCGTCACCAGATAATTGTGCTTGGTTATGGGCAGAGTAATGCCCGTGATGTCGACTTCCTGGAACGCATCCTTGCCTATGAAGGCGCGGGCCACCTGACCCGTGATGGCCACCATGGGTGACGAGTCCAGGTGCGCCCCGGCGATGCCGGTGACCAGATTGGTGGCGCCCGGGCCGGAAGTGGCCAGGCATACCCCCACCTTCCCTGTGGCCCTCGCGTAGCCGTCGGCGGCGTGGGCTGCGCCCTGTTCGTGCCTTACCAGGATGTGCCGGAGCTTGGGATACTGGGGCAGGGTATCGTACAGAGGTAATACCGTACCCCCGGGAAAACCGAATATGACCTCCACGCCCTCGCGCAGAAGTCCTTCACACAGTATTTGGGCGCCTTTTAACCTCATAAGTCGAGTCCTCAGTTTCCGTTTCTGTCTGCTAGTCCTTGAACACCGCGCCGGTGCTCGCCGATGTCACCATCTGGGCGTAGCGCTTCAAATATCCTGTCTTCACCTTTGGCCGGAATTGGGGCAGAGCGGCCAGTCGCTTCTTTATCTCTTGCTGGCTCAACTCCACGTCCAACCGTCCCTTAGGGATATCAATCCTGATTATGTCGCCTTCTCTTATGGCAGCGATGGGGCCGCCGGAAGATGCCTCCGGGGAGACAT
Organism: Chloroflexota bacterium; assembly: GCA_016210545.1. Taxonomy (GTDB): domain Bacteria; phylum Chloroflexota; class Dehalococcoidia; order JACVQG01; family JACVQG01; genus JACVQG01. The sequence continues at coordinate 8,452 of JACQTY010000118.1, read as the reverse complement.
GGCCGATAGCTGCGCCCTTCGTGGCGCCGGAGAAGCGGCCGTCGGTGATCAGCGCCACCTTTGAGTCCAGCCCCATACCGCTCAGCAGCGAAGTGGGTGTGAGCATCTCCCTCATACCCGGTCCGCCCCGCGGTCCCTCGTAACGAACGACGACGACCTCTCCCGGGCGTATCGCGTCCCCCATGATTGCCCGCGTAGCCTCTTCCTCCGAGTCGAATACGCGGGCGGGTCCCCGGTGCACCAGCATCTCGGGGGCCACGGCGGCGCTCTTGACCACTGCGCCATCAGGCGCCAGGTTGCCGAACAGGATAGACAATCCGCCGCGCGGCGAATAGGGGTGAGCGCGAGAGCGGATGACCTTCCGGTCCCAGACCCTGGCGCCGGCGAAGTTCTTCCCCAGGCGCTTGCCGGTAACCGTTTTAGCTTCCAGGTTTAGGGAGTTGCGCAGCTCCTTCATCACCGCCGGGATCCCGCCGGCTCTGTCCAGGTCCTGGATGTGGTAGTCCCCGGCCGGGCTGAGCTTACACAGATGCGGCGTCTTCTGACTTATTTCGTCAATCTTAGACAGTGAGAAATCTATGCCTGATTCATGGGCCAGGGCCAGCAGGTGCAGCACTGAATTCGTGCTGCCGCCCAGACCCATATCAACTACGAAAGCGTTATGCAGGGCGTCCGGAGTCACGATGTCCCGGGGCCTGATGTCCCCGGCCAGCAGCGCCAGTACCTGGCGACCGGCGTCGTGGGCGAGCGTCAACCGGCGTGAGTCCACCGCCGGGATGGTGCCGTGACCGGGAAGGCCCATGCCGAGGGCCTCGGTGAGGCAGTTCATTGTGTTGGCCGTGAACATACCGGCGCAGCTACCACACCCGGGGCAGGCGACCCTGGCCACGGCCTCCAGGTCGGTCTCGCTCATCTCGCCCTTCACCGCCTTGCCTACGGCCTGGAACATCGTGTTGAGGTCGATGCATTCGTAGCCTTTGCCGCCTTCGGGCCAGCTCCCGGCCAGCATGGGCCCGCCGCTGATGAAAATGGCGGGTAGGTTGAGGCGAACAGCCGCCATCAGCATGCCGGGGACAACCTTGTCGCAGTTGGGGATAAACACCAGGGCGTCGAAGGCGTGCGCCTGGGCGAGTATCTCCACCGAATCGGCGATAAGCTCGCGGCTGGCCAGACTGTACTTCATGCCGTCGTGGTTCATGGCGATGCCGTCGCACACCACGATGGTGTTGACCTCGAATGGGACGCCGCCGGCTGCCGTCACACCGGCTTTGACCGCCTCGGCGATACCACGGAGGTGCTTGTGGCCGGGCACGATTTCGCTGTAGGTGTTCACTACGCCGACGAACGGCTTACTCATTTCCCGTTCTGATAAGCCCAGCGCATATAACAAAGCGCGGTGAGGCGCCCTTTCGATGCCCTTCTTAATGACGTCGCTTTTCATAATCTTTTCCGATAAAATGGTGTAAAAAAACCGTCCCAAGGGGGGACGGTCCACCTTCCCGTCCTATCTACCGCACGTAAGAAAACATAACATAGGAGTAGAGGATTGTCAAGCTAAGCGGTGGTTCTTGATCCACGTCCGTTGTCTGATGCCGAAAAAAGTGCTAAATTGCATGGGGGCCGTGTTGATTTCAGAAACAGTCGATATCCCGTCGAATGTCAAAACGGTGCTTGGCCGTATCGGCGCCGCCTGCAGGCGCGCGGGACGGCGGCCGGCTGGGGTGACGCTCGTCGCTGTTAGCAAGGGGATGGGAGTCTCTTCGATTCAAGTCGCGTATGAGGCGGGAGTGAGACACTTTGGCGAGAACCGGGTGCAGGAGGCCGAGGGCAAGATAACAGGGCTTGCCGGGCTTACGGATATCACGTGGCACCTGGTGGGCCATCTCCAGTCCAACAAGTTGAAGGCGGCCATGCGGCTTTTCCATATCATCCATAGCGTCGACTCAACGAGGCTGGCCGAGGCTCTGAGCCGGCAAGCCACAGCGATGGCGGGGCGCGAGGCGTTTCCCGTGCTCCTTGAAGTGAACGTGGCCCGTGAGTCGACAAAGCAGGGTTTCGATGTTGAAGACGTGCCCGGCGCCGTGGAAGCGGCGTCTCGACTGCGCGGCGTAAGGATAGTCGGTCTGATGGCCATAGCCCCTGCGGTCGACGATCCGGAGGAGGTGCGGCCCGTGTTCCGCAAGCTGAGGGAACTCCGGGATGCTTTGGGTCTTGCTGAGCTTTCCATGGGCATGACCGAGGATTTTGAGGCGGCGATCGAGGAAGGGGCAACGATGGTTCGGATCGGCAGGGCTATCTTCGGGCCGAGGAATTCGTGATATAATCGGATAATCAGAGGAGGAGAGAAAAGTGGCGAGAGTCAAGTTGCATGCGGAGCCCCGGGAAGTCCTGGGCAAAGAGGTAAAGCTCTTGCGCAGTGAGGGTATACTCCCGGCGCATCTTTATGGAAAGAACGTACCATCTGTGGCGCTACAGGTGGAGAAGCTGGCCGCTCACAAGGTGCTGGCTACGGCTGGCAGTAGCCAGTTGGTTGACCTGACTATCAAGGGAGAGAAGAAACCCCGTAATGTTTTGATCCGCGAGGTCCAGAAGGGTCTTGGCGGCAAGCTCCTGCACCTGGACTTCTTTCAGGTAAGTATGACCGAGGCTATTACGGTCCCCGTGCCTCTTGAGCTTATGGGCGAGAGTCCTGATCTCAAGCTGAAGAACCTGACTCTGGACCAGATGGTCTGGGAGGTACAGGTCAAGTGCTTGCCGGACAGGATACCTCAGAAGATTGACGTTGACATAAGCTCGCTTGTCGACGCCGGACAGACTGTGTTTGGCAAGGATGTGCTGCTTGGGGAGGGCGTGACGCTAACAAGCAACCCCGAGGAGGTCATAGCCAGGGTCAGGATGGTTACAGTGAGGCTGGAGGAAGAGGTCGCCAAGCCGGCGGCTGAGGAAGTCAAGGCAGAGGGCGAGGCGGCTCCGGCGGTTGAGGGCGCCAAGGAAGAGAAGTAGGAGTAGCTGGCCCGACCGGGTGCTTCCGCGAATTCCTTGGGGTTTAATGGTTGTGCCAATATACCCCCCGACATGTCGGGGGGTATATTCTATGGCAGTTGGGGGTCAAGGGGGTAAGAACCTATGAAACTGGCTTTTGTTGGTGGGGGCGCTATGGGGGAGGCTATGCTGTCCGGCATCCTGGGGAAGAAGGTTGCTTCGCCTGCCGATGTGGTTGTGAGCGATGTCAGCCAATCTATCCTGAAGCAGCTTAAGGACAAGTACGGCGTCGGCATAACCGGCGATAACCGGGTGGCTGCCCGGGGCGCCGATGTCGTTGTTCTGGCGGTGAAACCCCAGCACCTCGCTCCCGTGCTGGCAGAGTTCAAAGGTACGTTAACGGCGTCGCAACTGGTGCTGTCCATCGTCGCCGGGGCCAGTATATCCGCGCTTAGTCAGGGCTCGGGCCACGACCGCGTCGTCCGCGTCATGCCCAACATCGCGGCGAGGGTGGGCGAGGCGGTAAGCCTGTGGGCGGCTATGCCGCAGGTGACCGACGCGCAAAAGGAGCAGGCCCGCGCTTTGCTTGCGGCGTTCGGCACAGAGATATTCACCACTGAGGAGAAGTACCTGGACATGGCCACCGCGGTGAACGGAAGCGGCCCCGGCTACGTCTTTCTGTTCATCGAGGCGTTCATCGATGCCGCGGTGCATATTGGCATGCCCAGGGACATAGCATGGGGGATAGTGTTGCAGACCGTCTCCGGCTCGACCAGGCTGGCGAAGGAGACGAAACAACACCCCGCGGAGCTGAGAAATCAGGTCACTTCTCCCGGCGGCACTACCGCCGAGGGCCTGTTGCGGCTGGAGGAGGGCGGTTTCAGGGCGCTGGTCACAAAGGCTGTGCAGGCGGCCTACGATAAATCACGGGGGCTGGGGCAAACCAAATAGTCCCCCGTCCCGTGCCACAACCCCAAATCCGAGATCCCAAGCACCAAATTCCAAACAAATATCTAATCCCAAATTGCCAAAACCCCGGCATGACTTCAGTTGCTCAGGTCAAGCCGGGGTGCTTTACGAGGGCGGGACGGCCAGCGGTTCTAAAGATTGGAATTTGTGCCTTTGGATTTGTTTAGAGTTTGGATATTGGGATTTGGAATTTCATGTCAGGTTCTTCCCCGTCAGCCTCCTGTAGGCTTCCTGATATCTCTGTGAGGTGGCCTGTACTACGTCCGGCGGCAGGTTGGGAGCCGGAGGCTCCTTGTTCCAGCCTGAGGCCACCAGCCAGTCCCGCAGCGGTTGCTTATCGAAGCTCGGCTGAGACTTCCCTACCTGGTAGAGACTGGCGTCCCAGAAGCGGCTGGAGTCCGGAGTCAGAAGCTCGTCAATGAGGGTCAGTTTACCATCTATGATGCCAAACTCGAACTTGGTGTCGGCAATGATGATGCCCCGCCCCGCAGCGTACTTCCGCGCATAGCCGTACACCAGCAAGCTCTTCTGCTTTATCTCTTCAGCCCGGGCGGCTCCGACCAGCTTCTGCAGTTCGTTCTGAGTCAACGGCATGTCATGGCCGGCCTCTTCCTTTGTCGTGGGGGTGAACAGCGGTTCAGGTAGTTCTTGACTCTCCCGCAGCCCGGACGGCATGGGCTGGCCGTTGATGGCGCCCGATTTCTGGTATTCCGCCCATGCCGAGCCCGCCAGGTAGCCCCGCACCACGCACTCCGCCGGCAACCGTTCGGCCTTCCTGATCACCATGGAGCGGTCCACTACGTACGAGGGATAGGTGTTGGGCCCGGCGTGTCTTTCCAGGGTTCGCAGACTATTGACAACGGCCACGACGTGGTTGGGCAGCAGTGTCTCAGTTCTTTCAAACCAGAATGCAGATAGCAGGTTGAGGACCTTACCCTTGTTCGGGATAGGGTTCGGCAATACCGAGTCGAAGGCCGATACCCGGTCAGTGGCCACCATCAGCAGCCTGCTGTTCAGTGCATAGGTATCGCGCACCTTGCCGCGGTGGACCAGCTTCAAAGGCAGATCGGTTTGAGTGATGAGTTCCATCATATGAATAACCTTTCCCATTCATCACCCGCACCCTAACCCTCTCCCTTCAAGGGAGAGGGAAACCCCTCGCACCCCTTCGCGGGAGAGAGTTAGAGAGAGGGGGATAGTTGAAGATGCCTAATTCCTCGGAGGACCTGCGCGAGAACTGAGTTCCTCCAGAATGTTCTCCAGTTTATCCATCTCAATACCGTTCTCATCGGAGATGCGCCGCAACTCTTCACGAGGCACTTCGAAGTGGTAGGCTTTGCCAGCCTTGACCTCTGGCACCCACGGCTCCTGCCGCACCTGGAGGCGGACAACATCCCAACGGGCATAGTGTCCCAGGACATCGAAGATGACCTTGGCTAGCTTTATCTGGTTGGCATAGCAATCGACATAGATAAGGGTTTCCTGATTGAAAGTCGGGCCGGTGATAAATCGGCCATGGGGATTAATTACGGCGCTGCCGCCTATAGCGGCCTTAATATTCATACTCTCTTTGCCCAGCAGGTGCCGCCACCTGTCAGGGAAGTCCTCGGGACGGAGCAGGCCGCTACAGCTCAGGACGAAGCACTGCGATTCCAGGGCATAGGAGCGGGTAACCGGGTATATTGGACAGTTATTACTAGCTAGGTCAGTCTCAGCGGGATCCATAATGGTCACTTTGCTGTGGGCTGTCCACGCGCCCGGCCACACGGCAATATGGAATTCCTCACCCTTGCTCATCATGGCGGCCTTGAGCAGCACCATCATGTTCTCACCGCAGATAAGCCCGCCGATGCGGCCGATATCCGTGTCCAGCACGAACAGATCGCTGGCGTCGCCGAAGCCCCAGTAGGTGCGCTCGATGTAGGTGGGCATGAGCTTGCGGTGCCTGCCGATAACTTTGCCATCGCGCCCGAAAAAAAGCAGGGTATTGAAAACAGTGCGGCTGCCAGTGCGGTTATCCAGCTCGTTGCAGCCGATGGCGGCGTAGATACCGGCCTCGCGGCAGGCCTGGCCCAGCGCCTCGGTATCCCGGCTACCGACAACTACGGCGTTATCCTGGAGGGCTATCATGTAGGGACTCCACTCTTTAGGGGAGTTGTTCCAGCCGCCGGTGTACCAGGCGGGGTAGGTGGGGATGAAGGTCTCGGGGAAGACGACAAGCTGCGCCCCGTTGCGGCCTGCCTCCTTGATAAGACGGCAGACCTTTTCGATAGTCTTCTCCTTGTCCATGAAGACCGGCGCAGCCTGGGCCAAAGCCACCTTAACTTTTTCATTTCCACCTAGAATCTTTTTCTCTGGCATGGGAGACCTCCTTAAGATGGACAAAATCCCCCGTCCCGATGAAATCGGGACACCCCCTTTATGTAAAGGGGGCAAGACGGGTTGCTTCAGTGCTAAATTCCCCGCAATGACTATTCAGATATTGTTGGTAATTTGTCTCCATATCTGGTTTTAAAAATAATCCACCCTTCAAGAACTGACCGTAACTCTTTTTCACACTCAAACAAGGTTTTAGAAAACGCAATCGTACCAGGGCATTCCGGTATCTGCCCGGCATAGGTGCCGTCTTCTAACTTTTCGTATACTGCTTTGGTCATGGCTTTGTTGATATAATCTAACATATTATCATTCAGAAAGAGACTGAGATGCCACCAATGCTTCAAATTTGGTTTTATTAATCTTGCGTAAACCACCTGGAATTCTGAGTCCGTATCTATCCTTCCATCCCATGACTTTGCGAATATTCGCCAGGTCAACGTGCAACGGCTGCACTAGTTTGGTCTTCGCATGAAATTTCCAGCAAATCTGCCTGCCGTCTTCGTATACGTCTATCCCAACATTGGCGTCTGGTTGAAGACGGCTGCTTACTCTTACATGAGCAACGATAGCTTTCCGTCCGGGACATGTCGCGATAAAATGTCGCCACTTTTCTTTCGTGGAGCGCTTGCTGTCTCGTAAACGAGAACAAGGTCACCCACCATCAAGTTCTCACCAAGATGTTGGTAGCCTTCAGCTAAAAATACAAAGTTTTTCCATATAGGATCCTCATCTGTCTCATCCTGTTTTTCATCACAATACAGAGGCCAATGGACAGTACCCTTCTTTATATTGAGCTTTTGGCGAATCTCAGAAGGTATTACAATACGGCCATTTGAACCTACAATGGTATACTTAGATTTCTTCAACATCTTCTTTAAAACCAACACCGGGGCGTAGGATTATCCAGACCCACCCTGCTCAGAATCACATCCGCATAGCAGACAAAGTAGCTGAAGTCAAACAGCCCTTTTGACTCGACCATCCGCACTTAAATTCACACGATCCAAGCAATCTTTACTTCATCCTCAACAAGCTTAAAATCCTTGTCCCCGGTTATGACTTCCCCATCGTGAATCTTCGCCAATGCAGCAGCGAAACAGTCCGCATAGTGCATTCTTTTGAAGGCTTTGATTCGTGCAGCCACTTTAGCAAGCTCAGGGCTTACATCCAAAATGTTTATTGGCAATCCGTGAATTATTCTGTCTGCCTCCGCTGCTTTATCCTCTCCAAGCTTGCGTAATACCCTATAAAAAACCTCTCCAAAATTGACTGAAGTCATTAGAATATTATTGTGGTCTTCTTCGGCGGAGGTGATGAGAGCCTCGACCTGTTCATAGCCTGGCTCTCTTCCCAGCAACACTAAGAGACCGTAGGCGTCCATGACCTTTTTCGTCGTCATTCTCCTCTTTTCTCTTGTCCTCAGCTCTGTCTTCCAAGAGTCCTTTTGCTAGATCGTGACCAGCAAAGATTCCGACAAGGCTTTTAATGTACTTACGGTTAATTGCCCTGAGAACGACTTCATCGCCCCGCTCTTCAAAATATATGCGCGTACCTTTCTTTATGTCCAGTTTCTTACGTATCTCAACGGGTATTACCACCTGACCTTTTGATGTGACAGTTGCACTGGCCATATTCATGCCTCCCTGGTCGAAGTATAACACATGAATAATTGTATGTCTATCAAATATTGTCTTACTAATTTGTGTTGGTAAGACTAACATCTGGGCGTAGGGTTATCCAGCCCCACCCGGCCCAGAATATCGTCGGCATAGCGGACAAAGTAGCTATAGTCAAACAGGGCTTTAAGTTCAGAGGGGGGTAGGGAGGAGGCTACCTGTGCATCGGCGGACAGGAGGTCATAGAAGGCGGCGCCGGTCTCCCAGGACTGCATGGCGCAGCGCTGCACTATGGAGTAGGCTTTCTGGCGGTCAAGGCCGTGTTCTATCAGGGCCAGAAGCACACGCTGAGAGAATATCAGGCCGTGGCTAAGCTCCAAATTCTGTTTCATGCGCTCTGTATAGACCCGCAGGCCCTTCATTATATAAGTGAATTTGTCCATGGCGTAGTCCAGGGCCAGGCAGGAATCGGGCAGGATGATGCGCTCGGTTGAGGAGTGGCTGAT
>JACQTY010000109.1 GCA_016210545.1 Chloroflexota bacterium | reverse complement strand
TGGAACGGCCTCGCCTAGGGGTCGAGTCCGTCATCGGCCAGAGCGCTCGACGTCGCGCCCAGGGTCATCGCCGCCACCGCGGCCACAATGACCACCAGCTTGACCATGCTGCGATGGGAATACAGGAAGCTGTGCAGACGTAGCACTTGAGACTACCTCCTTGCTGAATTTGGTGACCTGGGGCTTGCTATGTTGGAACGGCCTCGCCTAGGGGTCGAGTCCGTCATCGGCCAGAGCGCTCGACGTCGCGCCCAGGGTCATCGCGGCCACCGCGGCCACAATGACTACCAGCTTGACCATGCTGCGATGGGAATACAGAAAACTGTGCAGACGTAACACCGGGACACCTCCTTTTGAATTGTTCTGAAAACATGATACATGTGGCCGCTCGCCAAACGCTCGCCAATGTGAGGCCAGGTTTGGAGACTATATTTTTGAAAAAAATAAGGGCGCCCCGATACTTCGGGACGCCCTTAAGAAAGGACCCACAGGGGGGTGGTCGCGCCTACAACGCCGCCACCCGCTCCGCTGACCGGACTGACCGGACAAGTTCTTCCATCTTTGACGAAGGCCCCGGCAGGCCTTCGTCACGGGAGAGGTCTTTATAGCGTTTACACACCCGAAGAGCGGAGGACCTGTCGCCCGTCGCCAGGTAGCACCTGGCCAGGTCGTAGTATGCATCGCTGGAATAGGGGTCGGTTGCTATGGACTTCTCCAGCGCCCCGATAGCGTCACTGTGCCTTCCTGTCCTCTCATAGATGTCAGCCAGGGAGGTCAGCCCGTGGAGATACTGTTCCTCCAGATCCCTCCGCCGCGTTTCGACCCAGTCGGAGTAAAGGTCCCGGAGAAATGGCCCCTTGTACATATCGATTGCCGTCTCCAGACAAGCCACTTTGTCCTGGTCGGGGGCCACCTTTTTTCGACCTGACGCGAGATAGTCCTCAAACTGCCGCAGGTCGAACCAGACCGTCACGGCAGGATTGACCCCGTAGGCGCCATCCCGATTGAGGACAACGGAATCGAAGAGCGCCCGGCGCAGACGGTACAAATTGGAATGAATGAGGCTCTTACCCTTCGCTGGCGAAACGTCCGGCCACAATGAACCCAGGATCTGTTCTTTATTGGCCCTGCCATTGCAGCACAGCAGGAAGAAGAACATCTCCTTCGCCTTGGCGCTTCTCCACGCCGACTCGGGCACCAGCTTCGAATTGGCAAACACAGTGGCCTCACCCAGGGCCAGGGCCTTGATCTGAGCCGAACTATCGATGCCCGTGTCGAGCGGCTCTGTCACGACAGGAAGCATCCTGTCGGAATTTGCCCGCTCCCTGATCCTGTTTATGGCGCGCTCGTACAGATCGCCGGCGATTCGCCGGGACGCGCCGTATTGCAGCAGGTCAAGCATCCCACGAGCTTCCACCACCAAAAACTCATCGTATCCTAGCTCACCGACCAGGTCGGAGACCTTCCCGAGCCAATCCAGCGTGCTGCTTCGCTTGCCAGACAAATAGGATACCTGCGCCAGATGCATAGCGCACCGCGCAACCGCGTCTTTGTCTCCAAGCCGCTCCATCTGTCGGTACACGCCGACTAGAAGTTTTTCAGCTTCGCTATACCTGCCTTGCTGGCAGCGGATAACCCCCAATCGCAAGGTGAACTGGCCGACATCGTAGTCCTGGCGCCGCTCCTCGGCCTCGACGATAGCCTCCCTCAACAGGCTCTCCGCCTTGTCCAACTCCCCGCGAAGCCCGTAGGTGACGCCGATTCCGGCAGTTGCTACGGTCGCCCGGTACGGTTCGAGCGCTTGCCCGGCTAACTCTATAGCTCGTGAGTAATTAGAAAAGGCATCATCGTACCGACCCAAATCGCGCTGAACATCCGCCAGACTATTACAGATTATCGCCTCGCTGCGCACGTATCCGGCCGAACGCGCTTTTCCCAGCCCTGCATTGAAGGTCTCCAGGGCAAGGTCGTATTCTCCTCGACGGTGATAAAGCACGCCCAGGTTGTTCAGCGTAAGGGCCAGAGCCCCGACGTTTTCCGATTTCCCCCAGTATTCCGTAGCCCGCTTGTAATGGGTCATAGCCTGAAGCAGGTCACCGCGCCGTTTGAAAACGACTCCCAGGGAGTTGTGAACAGCGGCAATCTGATTAACATCGAAAACAGCCACAAAGAGCCTGAGGGAGCGCCTCAAACATTTCACGGCCTGGAGGAACTGGCCCTCCTCTATATGAATGTTGCCCAGCCTGCGGTAGGCCTCGCCCAACTCGGACGGCGGCCCGTTGTTACGCCTCAGCAAGCGAATGGCGCTCCGGGCATCCTGCAGCGCCTCATCATAATGGCCAGTTAACCTGTAGGCCGCGCTCCGCCAGCTCAGGGCCTTCGCCCGCAATAGCCAGTCCTCATCCCGGACAAGCCGGCCCAACAGTCCATTCAAGACCTGCATCGCCCGGTCCACATGGCCCACATGGACCAGGCTCTCGGCCTCAAAGAGCGACAACGTTGGCTCCGATACGCGAAGCGAATCGGGCAGCGCCTGTATCCAGCGAGACAACGTTTGCCACCGTCCCGCTTTTAGATACGACTCGGCATTGGCCTTGATTATCCTGAGCGCATCCGCATGAGCATTCGCCGCCAGGTACTGATCTATCGCCTGGTTCCACTGCTTCTGCTCCTCGAAGATACCTCCCGCATCTCTATGTAGGAGCGCGTACGTCTCGGGCTGCTCTCGCCTTAGCTTGTCCTGTAGGAAGTCACGGAAGAGGGCATGGTAGCGGTACATCCTGCGGTCGCCCTGTAATCTGGTGATGAAAAGGCTACGTTTCTCTATCCTGTCCAATAGTGCCGCCGAGTTATTCAGCTTGAATAGCAGGTCGCAGTACTCCGGGGCTATCTCGCGGAAAGTGCTGGAAAGGAGCAGGAACCCCTTGATTTCGGACGGTTGCCGCTCATATACCTCTGAGGCCAAATAATTGAACACGTCATCCGGGGTAAGCTGTGACCGAGCCTCAGGCAACCGTCGCCCCTTGGAGGCGCCGAGCAGGACCCCGGCTATCCAACCCTCCGCCGAGGCAGTCAGTCTCTCCGCCTCTTCGTCGGAAAGGCGGGTCCTGTAGTGGTCGGCGAGCAGTTGCTTCACCTCCGGCGGGGTGAAACCCAGCGTCTCCCCGGATAGCTCGGCCACCTCCCTTTTCATGCGCAGCCTGGCGAGCGCCGCCAGCCCGCTGGCAGAACGACTGGAAATGATGAAGTGACAGTTGTCAGGCGCCCGCTCTATCAAGAGGTCCAGAAGGAGATTGATCGTCCCGTCAAATTCAACAGCGTGGTAGTCTTCCAGCACCAGGACAAAAAAGTCCGGGATGTCGGTATACATTTCCCCGGTCATTACGCCGATAATCTGGGCGGCCTCCCGCACGCAATCGGCTGAGGCCCTCAGACGCGCCTCGGCGTTGTGCCCGAAATCCGGAAAGCGATAGCGGATCGACGTCAGAAGAGTATCGAAAAAGACCCTCGGGTCGTGGTCACTCTCGTCCAGGGAGTACCAGCATACGGGAATCTCCGCGTCGTTAGCGAAATCAGCGAGAAGAGTCGTTTTCCCATACCCCGCGGGCGCGGTGACGAGCTGCACTTTGAGATTGATGTTCTCGTAGAGGAAATCAAGCAACCGCTGGCGATGAAGAATGTCCGTTTTGGCTCGCGGCGGCAAGACCTTTGTGAGGAACTCGAGCTTCAACTGCTGTACCATTTTCGAGCTGCCCTCCCTTACGACGTCGAAAGCGGATGGGACCTACGATTTTGTTTGTGCGGGTATTATATCCCTACTCGCCGCCAGAAGCAAGAGGGTAATGGAGGACAGATCCAGCGCCTTGTTGACAAAGTGTCTCGCGCAGGAATATACTTCCACCCAATAAGCCGGCGCCAAGGACGCGCGTGGCGGCGCCGCTGACGCACAGGAAAGCGGGGGACCACACAGGACTTCAAGAACACAAGCGCCAAAAAGGCCTAAAGGAGGGGACAATGAAAAGAAGGCATATCTTCAGCCCGATAGCAGTCCTTGCAGCCGTCCTCTTGGTGATGGCCTGTCGGCCACAGCCACCCCCCAACCTGGCGCCTTCATCAGGCCCACCCCCCGCGCCGGCCCCGGCAACCGTTCCCACCTCCAACGTCTCACCTCTCGCTTCTCAAGACGCCCAATGGTCCGCGGTGGTCGACGCTGCCAGGAAGGAGGGGCGCCTGGTGGTTTACGGGGCTACGCCCTTCGCCAACGCCGGTCGAGAGGTGGTCGCCGCCTTCAGGTCGCGTTACGGAATATCCGTCGACTTGCTCATCCTGGGCGGGCGGCAGCAGGTTGAGAAGCTCAAGGTTGAGCAGTCCATAAAGCAACCCATCGCCGATATAGTCCAGACCGGCGTCAGCAGTGCAACGGAGATTGTACTGTCAGACCTGGCCCAGAGCACCGTGGACAAGATCCCGGTACTTCGAGATAGAAGTGTCTTCCACACCGATCCTGTCTACGGCCCGCAACAACAGATAATCGCCTTTAACCTGACATTCCTCGGCCCCATGATCAACACCAACCGGGTCAAACCGGACGAGATCAAATCATGGCGCGACATCCTGGACCCCAAGTGGAAGGGGAAGATACTCATATCCGACCCACGGAGCACCGGATCAGGACTGAACCTGTTTTCTACGCTGACTTACCACAAAGCATTGGACTATGATTACTTCCGGAGTCTCGCCAAGTTAGACCTGGTACTCTGGGCCGGGGCCCACAGGGAGGCATATCTCCTGGTTGGGAGGGGTGAGCACCTTATCGATTTCGCCGCTGGCAACACCGAGGTGGCGCCTCTTATCCTGGAGGGAGCGCCGCTGAAAATACTTACGCCAGAGGAGGGCAACACGGGACAGGTAGAGCCTGTCCTTATGGCCAAGGACGCTCCCCACCCCAATGCAGCCAGGGTTTTCATTAACTGGCTTCTGTCTCCAGAGGGTCAGGAGGCGTATGCCAGGACCGTAAGCGCCATGCCGTTAAGGAAAGACATGCCGGACTATACCCCTGAACGGGTAAGGCTGGCGCCCAAGAAGATTTTGAACCGCACCTGGGAGGCCGCCGAGCAGTCCAACAAAGACCTGAAGTCAGGGCTTGTGGAGCAGGTCTTCGGCAAGAAATAAAGTTCATGCTCCCCCTTCGTATCCCCCCTGGCCCCCCCTTCATCAAGACCCCCGATACATCATCTTTCCTCTGATGTATCGGGGGTCTCTCGTCTTTCCCGTAACCCCTGACCAGAACAAACGTGAATCATCCAGACGCACCGGCGAGAACACCGAGAAAGTCCGGCATTCTCTGCCGCCCTCTGCGCGCCTGGCGGTGAAGCATCTCTCCGTCTTGCCCAGGATATAAGATTCTGGAGACCCACGGCCCGTTTGAAACTCTCGCCTTGTTCCTTGACTTGTGGCCCCTTTGAAGCTAAACTCTGAAGCGCGCAGCCTAACGAAGAGCCGGAGGGTGCAACGCCCAATGAATGATGCCAAGAAACTCTATCAACTACAAGAGATCGACCTGGACCTCGGAGCCAAACAGGAGAGCCTCAACAAGGTAGTCGTCCAGCTCGGTGATAGCTCAGCGGCGAAGGAGGCGGAGACTGCGGTGGAGCAGGCCCGGCAGTGGCTGCGCGAGATGGAAAAAGCCCTTCGCTCCACCGAGGCCGATGTCGAGGACATAAGGGCCAAGCTCAAAGAGGTAGATGGCAAGCTCTACGGCGGAAAAGTAACCAATCTGAAGGAACTGGCCGGCCTCCAGGAGGAGGCGGAACAACTGAAAGGCAAACTCAAAGAGAAAGAGGACAGGGTGCTGGAGGTGATGGGAGAAATTGACACCGCCCAGAGAGGCCTGAGCGTCCAAGAACAAGGGTTGAAGGGAACTCGGGCGCAGTGGCGAGAGGCGCAGGAGAGGCTCGCCGGGGAGCGCGATTCGCTCCAGGGCGCCATAGCCCGCCTGGCGGAGAAGCGCAGGAAACAGGCTCAAGACATCGCCCAGGCCAGCCTGACGCTGTACGAGGGACTGAGAGGCCCGCTACAAGGTAAAGTCCTGGCCAAAGTGGAGCAGGGCAGGTGTCAGGGGTGCCGCCTGTCCCTGTCCATTACTGAGCTGAAGCTAACTAGAGGCTCGCGGCTGGTGCAATGCTCCAGTTGCCGCCGGATATTGTTCCTCGATTAGGTCTCCCCCGTGCACTCCCGAACTGAGGGCAAGTTTGCCGCGAAATCAGCCTGCCTGCACCTCAGTTTTCCGTCCTACCCACCGAGCAAGCAAAGCTAGACCCAGGGTTATTATTGCCAGCAAGAGACCGATGACCATTCCCCGCTCCGGCTGGTTGCCCCACCAGTATTCAAATGTCAGGATAGCGAGGAGGCGGGACTTGGCGCCGTACAACATTATTACCGTCACCAGGTCCCTCACCGCGATAACAAAGGTTATTATCCAGGCGCCGATGAACGAAGGCGTGAGCAGGGGAGCTATTACACGGCGGAAGGTATAGAACCACGACGCCCCCAGCACCCGAGATGACTCCTCCAGTTCGCCGCCCAACTGGACCATGGCCCCGTTCATCACCCGCACGCCCAATGGGAACCCTCTGACAACGAATACCAGCATCATCAGATATATGGTGCCATACAGGGTGAAAGGCAGCTTTATCCCGCCCACGTAGGCCCACAGGAACCCCAGGGCCATCACCATGCCTGGTACTGCCCAGGGCAGCCAGGCAATGAAGTCCAGGGCGTGGCGACCAGCGAACTTGGTCCGGGAAATGATGTAGCTCATGAACGAATAGAGGATCATTCCACCCGTGGCAGAGACCATGCCCACGATCATGGTGTTCTTGAAGGAGTTGAATAGCCTGGGGTCGGCAAAAGCGCCCCTCCAGTGTTTAACCGTGAAAGGTTCCTCCAGGAAGACGCCGAACAGTTTCATGAAAGAACCCATTACCAGAGTGAGCAGGGGCAGTACTGCGGCTATTACAAAATAACCGACAACCAGGCCGAAGGCTACCCACCTCAACTTTCCAAGACGCGTCGGCCGGGTGGCGAAACCCCTTCCCGTAACGGTAACATAGGCAGCGTGCCCGCCCCGTCTGCCGAGGAGCCACCATTGAAGCGCTACCAGGCCGCCCACCAGCAGCAAGAAGATCGCGGTAAGCGCCATTGCCTGGGGGTAGTCCGATGGGACTATGCTGAGAAGCAGCCACACCCTGGTGGTGTAGACATAGAGCCCCTGCGTGAAGCCCAGCAATAGCTCGGTCTCAAAAGACTCCATCAGCCTGATAAAAGCCAGCAGCAGGGCTCCGAGGATAGCTGGCATAAGGATGGGAATGGTTATGCGCCACGTGGTCGTCCGGCCGCCGGCGCCGGACATGCGTGACGACTCCTCGAGAGAGGCGTCCATGCCTCTGAAGGCTGGGACAATAAGGATAAACAGCACCGCCGCCCAGGAAATGACGGATACCCAGATAATCCCGCCGAAAGAATAGATGTTGAAGGGTGATATCTCCGTACCGGTCAGTTTCATGAATGCCTGGTTCATAAGCCCCGTCTTGGGGGCGCCCAGCAAGACCCAGGACATGGTGATGGGAAGAGGCGGCAGGAAGAACTTGAGCCAGATCAGTACCTCCAGGCCACCCCTCCACGGCGTATCCGTACGCGTGACCACCCAGGCCAGGGCGACAGCCAGGCCGACTGCCAGGACTGCCCTCACCGCGCCCAGCCACATCGTTACGCCCAGGGTGGTATAGGTTTCCTTGGTGGAATATGCCTCTGCGTACCCTCTCAGCGTGAACGGAGAAGGCTCGCCGGGCGGTCCACCCTTGAAGCTAGCAAAGAAGATCATGAACAGGGGGTATATGACAAGGAAACCGACTACGGTGATCAGTGAGCCCATCACCATGCCGCTCTTGGAGACCCACGCCGGCCCAACAACGAGCCACACCAGGAAAGCGATGGCCGCTGCCACTGCCGCGGTCTGCCAGGATAGTCTGACGCCGAGTCCAAACCCGAAGACCACCGCCGCGATGACCAGGCCCAGAATGGACTTCTGCGTGGTCAGTTTCAGGAAGTTCATATATAGAACCTACCCTTTAGCATTTGATAGCGCCATTGCCGACGGCAAAATTTAGACAAGTATACTTCCAGCGGCGCGCCCGTGTCAAGGGCGGTTGTCGGAGGATTTCAATAAGGGCATATCGATTGAATGCGACAAGGTGCTCCCTCACGGGAGACGAAGCCTCCACGTATCCGGGCCTGGCTCAATTGAAAACCCGGGTGGGGACGCATCCTTGAGCCAGAATCCAGGCAAACTGGGACGGCGCCGGGTGGACCGCCTGGCGAACGCATCCCCTGTCCTGCTACCTTTTCCATAGCTTCGCGAGGTACTTGTCGCCGAAGGCCTTGGTCTGTTCGTCCAGCATGGCCGGAGTGAGGACGAGTAGCTTGCCAGTCACTCTGGCCGGTGGTGGAGTGAAATCAGCCACATCGCTTCTGATCGAAGAGATGGCCTTAAGCCGGCCGTTAACGGTTTGCCCTTCCTTGCTGAGCATCCAATTGAGGAAGAGCCTGGCGGCATTGGGGTGAGTGCTGTTCTTGACGGCCCCGGCGACTATCTCCCAGGCCACCACACCCTCCTTCATGGAAAGCGCTTTTATGGGTGCACCCTCCGCGACCGAAGATGCTGCATCGGGGACCCCTATTAAGATGGATAGTGGCCGCTCTCCGCGCGCCAGGAACTGGACCTCCTGCTGGATGCCGGTGGAGTACCTTGGGTCCTGTTCGCCGAGGCGGCGTAGGGCTTCTTCATCGAAGACCTTGTGGCTAACATATCCCAGCAGTCGGTATGCGCCGGTGCTTACCACAGGGTCCTGGAGCATTGTCTTGCTTTTCCACTTGGGGTCCAGTAGCTCCCGCCAGCTCTTGGGTTCGTCTTCCGGCTTCACCAGTCTGGTGTTGACGAATGGCGGTCCCAGAATGGGTATCACCGGGACAAAGTAGCCCTCGGGGTCTACGAAGAGGGGTTCGATATTCCATACGCCCTTTTCCTTGATTGCGGGCAATTCCGCGCCCACCGGAGCAAGCAAACCGGATGCCTTGGCGATGCCCAGGTGTGTGGTGGCGCCTTCCATGACGTCGCCCGTCACCTGGCCTATACGCTGCTCGGTTTTCATTCGCTCGACGAATTCGGCGCCGCGCCCCGTGATTATCTGCAGCTTTATCCCGTAGGCATCAGCGAAGGCCTTGGTCACACCGACGCCGGCATCCCCCACCCAGGAGTACGAGTAGATGGTGAGGGCGCCCTCTTTCCTGGCAGCTTCGACGACCTTTGCCCAGGCGGCGTCCTGGGTGCTGGCCGATGGGAGGCTAGGAGCGGCGGTCGCAGGGGCAGGCGCCGCCGGTTGGGTCAGGGGCGCTGGCGCCGGGGGGGCGCTTTGGGGTCTACAGGCAGCAAGTATCACCATGATTGCCGCAACCAGGGTTATTAACACGGACCTCCTCATCGAGGCCTCCTTTCGACGTTTCCCTACACGATCTTGCGTCAGTCGTCAGTTCGGTGGGGCGCCTCAAACGGCCGCACCTATGCCAGATGGCGGTAAGTCAGGGATATAGTATCCCCTTGAACCTGGTTTGTCAAGGTAAATCAGATTCCCAAATCCACCGCCCCTTGAATCTCGCCAAAGGGTGTGTTTTCTCACCTTGTTGGCGCAAGATTCCACCTGTCTTTCTGGCGAACGCCAGAATCCAGGAGGGGCTGCGGGGTCTCCCGATGAATCGGGACCTACGCTGGAATGACAAAAAGACAACCTTTGTTTATCGGGATTGGCTCTGGCCTCTCATTGCTAGTTTTTTGATGGCGGATTATGGGATTCTGTAATTACCCTGTCGCCATCCACGGTGACTTTGTATGCCCGTAGCAGTCAAAGCGCCTTGACCAGCGCAGCGAGTGATAGTTTGAGACCCGAATAGTCGTCCACCGCAGCACCCGACCCTCCGGCAGGTCAAATTGGGGGAAATGTCGTGGCAGGTGAGAATGGTACCCTGGAGCTTGCCGCTCGATAGGTCGCTGAACGTGGGCGGGCAGCGGTCGTCGGCGGCGCTGACACAGCGCTGACCTTTCCTTGAC
>JACQTY010000114.1 GCA_016210545.1 Chloroflexota bacterium | reverse complement strand
TACAATCCAGCGGCGTAGTCTTCCCCGACAGGGTATTTGTTATATGCCTTCGCTTCGTGGTCCTTAAGTACCTTCCGAAGAGGTCCGTCTATGTCCTGGTCGAGGTCAACATAGATCCTCTCGTCCTCGACTTTGACGCCGGGCAGGGCCTCGGTGAACTGGACATACATCGACTCCAGGAAGGAACGCTTTGGCAACTGAGGCCAGGGAGGAAGAGTCGGGAGGTACTTTAACACCAGCTCCGTGGCGAGTTTGGGATCGGTGTGGGGCATGCTGCCAATGGCCGTAGCCTGGCAGTCAGCCTCTACTTTGGTTTTTGCCATTGTGCCAATCCTCCTGCGAAATACCATTCATTACTGTTTCTCCGTCCGGGCAGAAGACGGCGTCCAGAGGAGAATCCATTCTGGGAGCGATGAAACGGTGAGAGCCTCGTATCTTACGGGTACGGCAGGTACTTGCCTATGAGCAAACCGAATTCTTGCCTCACGTGGGCCGGGACCCTGTCGGGAGACGTAACGATGGCGTTCTTCAGTGCAGTGGAGCACTCGCACTTGCGCTTTTCGGGGACGCGGCCGGCCAGCTTGCGGATGATCTCCTTGGCTGTCCCCACGTTCCGTTGCAGGTTGGCTATTATCATGTCGGTGGTGACGGACTCGTGGGTGGGGTGCCAGCAGTCGTAGTCAGTCACGCAGGCCAGCGCCGCATAGCATATCTCGGCCTCCCGGGCCAGCTTGGCCTCGGGGAGCGCTGTCATGCCGACAATGGCGGCCCCCCAGGAGCGGTACATCTCCGATTCGGCCCGCGTGGAGAATAACGGCCCTTCCATGACCACCCAGGCGCCCCCGCGGTGCACTCGCCCACCCGTTTCGGTCGCTGACTGGTACAGCACGGAGCTCAATGCCGGGCAGAAGGGGTTGGCAAACGGGGCGTGGACCACCAGGCCGTTGCCGAAGAAGCTGTTCACCCGCCCGCGGGTGCGGTCGATCAACTGGTCGGGCACTACCATGTCCAGGGGGTGCACCTCTTCCCTGAGGCTGCCGACGGCGCTAATGGAGATGATGGAGTCCACGCCGAGAGACTTCAGCGCCCAGATGTTGGCCTGCACGGGGATATCCGTAGGGCTGATGACGTGCCCCCGGCCATGCCGGGGCAGGAAGGCGACCTGTGTGCCCTCCAGGTTGCCCACGGTGATGGCGTCGCTGGGCTTACCGAAGGGGGTATCGACGTTTGCTTCCCGGACATCGGTAAGGCCCTTTATGTCATAGAGTCCGCTGCCGCCAATGATACCGATTCTAACTTGGGACATCATATCTCCTGTTGGTTTCCGAATCGCCTTCCGTTTAGAGGTCTCAACACAACACGTTGTTCACGAAGGCTGCCTCTAGTTCCGTAGGGGTCGAACCACGTGTCGACCCTGCATCGGGCGAACACACGGGTTCGCCCCTACAGCCGCTAGTGCGGTCTGCGGCACACTTCGGATTGCCAGACAACTACTTCCTGGCAAAAGGAGACGGCGCTAAGCCACTCTCCTCAGCCTCTCCTGGTATGGCTCCCGGATGACACCTTTCTCGGTGATTATGGCCGTCACGTAATGGTGCGGCGTCACGTCGAAGGCCGGGTTGGCCACCTTCACCTTTGCCGGGGCAATGGGCACGCCCCTGAGGTGCGTCACCTCCTCCGGGCTGCGCTCCTCGATGGGTATCTGGTCGCCGGAAGCTAGGGACAGGTCCACCGTGGAGACCGGGGCGGCCACGTAGAAGGGGACGCCGTTCTCCATCGCCAGCACCGCCACGGAGTAGGTGCCGATCTTGTTGGCCACGTCGCCGTTGGCTGCGATGCGGTCGGCCCCCACCACGTCCAGGTCTATCTTGCCCGATATCAGGAAATGTCCGTACATGCTGTCGGTGATTAGCGTCACCGGGATGCCTACCTGCATCAGCTCCCAAGCCGTGAGCCGGGAGCCCTGGAGCAGGGGGCGGCTTTCGTCGGCGAAGACCTGCACCCCCTTGCCCGCCTCCCTGGCCGCATATATCACGCCCAGGGCCGTCCCGTAGCCGCCGGTGGCCAGCGCCCCGGCGTTGCAGTGGGTGAGAATAGTCGCCCCGTCGCCGACAAGCTCCGCCCCGAACTTGCCCAACTGGCGGTTGGCAGCGTCCTCCTCATCGGCGATGCGCTTCGCCTCGTCCAGCAGCGCCTGCTGGATGTCGGCTATGGTCCTGGCCTTTCCCGCCGCCGATTCCATGCGGCGAAGGGCGTAGAACAGGTTGACCGCCGTTGGCCGGGTGGAGGCAAGCACCTTTGACACCTGCGACAACTTGCTGAGGAACTCCTCGCGGCCGTTTGCCTTGATGCGCCGCGCCCCCAGCGCCAGGCCGTAGGCGGCGGCTATGCCGAGCTGGGGGGCGCCGCGCACGCGAAGCTGGCAGATGGCCTCGGCCATGGCCACGTAGTCGTCCATATCGACGTAGACCAGCTCCGCGGGCAAGCGGGTCTGGTCGATGATCCTGACCTTGCCGTCTATCCACTGGATAGGTTTAATATCTGCTAATGCCATAATGCTTTCAACTGCCGATGCGGGGAAAATTGGAGGGGCTACCGCTGAATATACAACCGTTGCATAGGGCTGTCAAGAGAAGGGGGAGAGAAGGGGGAGCAACACATTTGTTGCGGTCCGTAGGGGCTGGTCTCAGACCCGCCCTGGAGAGGGAAGCGGAAGGCGCAACGCATCGAACCTGTAGGGCGGGTGCAGTCCCTACGACGTTGGGACGAAGCCCACGGCCCCGCCCCAACGAGATGGTGGGTTTCGCTGCGGCTTCACCCACCCTACGGCTTACTGGGCGCGCCGCTATCTATTCAAAGCCCATATCTGCTAATCCTGTGTCCGCGGTACTTCCCCAATTGGGTTCGTAGATCCCTTCCTCAACAAAACGCAGGAAGCTGCTGTGTTTCCATTCAATGGCCGAAACCACCAGCCCGTGCTTGACCGGGTTGTAGTGGATGTAATCGCAGTGCCGGTCGAAGTCCTTCTGGTCGCGTATCGCGTGCTCCCAGAACCTTCTCTGCCAGATGCCTTTTTCGCCTTTCACACGCATTGACTCCGAGAGGTTTGTCGCGCCGGCCCCGGAATAGCGGCGGCTGAAGGCGCCTTTGATGAGTTTCCACCGCGTGGAGAAATCAGATTCATCGTCTGGCAGAGTCCAGATAGTGTGGAGGTGGTCCGGCAAGACCACGACGGCATCTACTCTGAAGGGAAGCGTCGCCATGGTCGCCATGGTGGTTCGAAAAGACTGCTTCAGAAGATCGATGGAACATTGCTCTTTGAGAATCGGGCGTCTTTTATATGTGACAACCGTAAAGAAGAACGTTCCGCCTTCTAAGAATGCCCTACGG
>JACQTY010000113.1 GCA_016210545.1 Chloroflexota bacterium | reverse complement strand
CATCAGCGCCGAGACCTTGCTCACTATCTCCCTTGTTGGAGAACACCTGGAGATATCTCCCCTGCGCCACGGCGAGACGGCGCTCAGACGCTATACCGAGGAGGACGTCGCCCGTTTTCTGGAGGAGGACAAGCTGGACGAGAAGACCGCCCGGCGAGTGCGCGACCTTCTGCGACGCGGAGAGTTATAGTTGACAGCACCGCGCCCGCCGACTCGGCCAAAACGAAGCCTGGTTTTCCTTGACGCCAGTGTGATGATAGCAGCCTCACGTTCAATCACAAGGGGTTCGGCGCTTGCGATGGAACTATGCCGCGGACGGCGGTTCCGCGCTGCCGTAACCGCGAAAGTCCTCCTGGAGGCCCGGGTAAACATCGCTGAGAAGTTCGGCGAGCCAGAGCTTGTCCGCTTTTACCAGCAACTGGCAGCAATGGGGCCAGAAATGGTCCAGCCCCCTTCACCGGAGCGCGTGACGGAGTGCATACCTCTGGTCGGCGAAAAAGACGCTCATGTCCTGGCAGCCGCCCTGGAGTGTAAGGCGGCATACCTTCTGACGCTGGACCGACGACACCTCATCACACCGGCCGTTGGCCGAGCACACCTGCCTCTAAAAGTCATCACCCCCGGCGACTTCCTCAGAGAGATAGCGGCGCAGACATCGACATGATGAAGCGTTACCGTCAAGCCGTGCCGCCAGTTCTCCGCACCTTGATATTCACGCTCCTTGTGCCCGGCACCGTTGCCGGCTGGGTGCCTTATCTTCTGCTCGCCCGGGGTGCGGAGTGGTTGCCATTCCAGATTGGCAATTTCAGGTTCTTGGGCATCCTGCCCATGCTCCTGGGAGCAGCCATCTACCTGTGGTGCGCCTGGGAGTTCGCCCACACTGGCAAAGGCACCCCGGCCCCCGTCGATGCCCCTCAGGTGCTGGTCGTTAAGGGTCTGTACTGGCTCGTCAGGAACCCGATGTACGTGGGGGTTGAACTAATGCTCCTGGGCCAGGTGCTCCTTTTCCAATCGACCAGGCTCCTTATCTACGCTATGGTGGTGGGATTAGTCGTCCACTGTTTCGTCGTCTTCAGGGAAGAGCCGCAATTGAGGAAGAAGTTCGGAAGCAAATATGAGGAATATTGCCGAGCAGTGCCCAGGTGGGTCCCGCGGTTACGGCGGCCCAAGACGGGGTGACCTATCCCGCAGGCATGTTTTGACGCCATTACTGGGGCCTGCTACAATGTCTATGCATACGGGCATACGTACGTATTTACGTACTCCGGGGAGGCATGGCATGACGAGACGGATGACGGTGGTATTCCATGATGAAGCGCTCTACACCCGATTGAAGGTGGCGGCGGCGACGCAGCACAGGCCAGCAAGTGACATAGTTGCTGATGCCGTCCGCGAGTGGCTGGAGGACATGGAAGACGCCGAACTTCTGCCCGTAATCGACGCTGCCCGAGCCGAATGGAAGAAGAGCGGCGGGAGGCCATGGTCTGAGGTGGAGCGCGAAATAGAAGAGGCCGTCTCCGGGCGACAAAGGACAGCAGGGGCTAAGAGTGTACAGGGTTGAGGTATCGCCCGCGGCAGACCTCGACCTCGACGGACTGAAGAAACGGATACACGGATTCGATTTTGACCGCTTGCGCGCTGCCCTAAGTGGTCTGGCAAGTGAACCACGTCCGCAGGGGGTTAGAAGAATCAAAGGGGCTGAACGAGCCTACCGGGTAAGAGTGGGTGATTACCGGGTAATCTATGAGATATATGACAACGAGAGCCTGGTCCTGGTCCTGAGGGTACTGCGGCGGACAGACACCACATACCGGTAGTAGCTTTTTGTCTGACTGAGCGAATAATCGTCGCATTGACGGAAATACGATGGTAGAAAAAAAGAAATGGCAAGAACTTGAATCCCTTGTTGCCCAAGTCCAAAGTACGCTCGCTCCACAAGCGACTATTACCCAGAATGAAAGGATACGCGGGCAACGTTCCAAAACGCTCCGTGAAATAGATGTTGTCGTGCGTCAAAAAGTTGGGCAATTCATTATCTTTATAGCGATCGACTGTAAGGACTACAAAACTCCAGTTGATGTTAAAGATGTCGAACAGTTCATGGGGCTAATAGAAGACGTTGGGGCTAATAAAGGAGCTATTGTTTCTTCGACGGGTTTTACTGAAACTGCCAAGATCAGAGCTAAAGATACAGGAATAGATGTCTATCGCCTTGTTGACGCCGAGAAACACGACTGGCAAACTTACGTGACAATACCTGTACTTTGCGATTTCAGGAGTCTAAGGTCGTTCAAGCTAAAAATCAAATCATTTGCAGATTTCCAGATGAAGCCGCAGTACCCGGCAGAGATAGTTCTCTTCAAAGAGAGCGGGGAAGCTATTGGCACGCCGCGCGCCCTGTTGGGCAATAAATGGAACGATGGATTGCTCCGTGTGGAGCCTGGGATTCACGAGAATATCCGTATCGTCGATGGCCGACACTTTTTCAACAGTGAGGGTACGCTATTCGAGGTCGATGTTGTGGCCGACATTCTTGTTGAAAAAAATCTCTATTTTGGCCAGCTACCTTTGACGAATATTAGAGGCTTTGAGGATCAAGTTACACGCGAACTTTTCACAAAGGGGTTTACGACTGATTGGTTGGATCCTGTGAAGGTAGAAAGAAACTGGCAGAAAGTGAACTCAGAAGAAGAATTAGCAGTAAAGCCTAGGTTTATGCTAACCGCGCGTGATAACTATGCCCTGCTTAACTGATTGCTGTATTGCGCAATTCCGGGCATTATCAAAATTTGAGGAGGTAACCTCCGTATCAAGCTGTTATCGCCTCTCTGGTGCGTACGCCCACATTCAACTCCGGCACGGCAAGACCACCCCGGTCGCCCGCGCATAGGCTTATTCTCTGATGATTAACCGTCTCAAAGCCCACTGGAGAACCTACGCTCTGCAGAGCTTCCTGGCGGCGGCTTTTCTTTTCCCTCTGTTCCTATTCCTGACCCTGCAGTATGCAGTCATAATAGCGTCGATAGGCGCTTCTGCTTTTATAGTATTCGCCACCCCTAAGAGCCTTCTGGCCCGGCCGCGAGCCGTCGTCGGCGGACAACTGACCGGACTACTTTCCGGCTACCTGTGCAGCCTGATATCGCACTCCTCGCTCGTATTTACGACACTGGCCTACTCGCTGGCTGTAGGACTGGCCCTATTCCTGATGGTAGTCACGAGTACAGAGCACCCGCCGGCTGCCGCCACTTCGCTTGGCATGGCCATAACCGGCTTCTCGTGGGCGGCTGTCATTGCTGTTATAATAAGCATTGTGGCTCTGTCTGTGATCCACCACTTCCTGAAGCCTCATCTTGAGGACATAGTGTTGCTCAAGGAAAAGCCCACAAAACATCGAGGGGGTAAACTTTGACGGAAACTGTCATCGTCAGCGGGGCGCGCACGCCTATAGACGACTTCGGCGGCGCGCTCAAGGAGACTTCCGCTCTGGAGTTGGGCAAGACTGTTATCGCCGAGGCCATCCGACGGGCGGGCCTCAGCAAGGAAGACATAGACGAGGTAACCATGGGCAACGTCCTTCCCGGCGGCCTGGGCCAGAACCCGGCCCGCCAGGCTATGCTCATGGCCGGCCTGCCCGTCAAGGTGGGCGCCCTGACCATCAACAAGGTATGCGGTTCCGGACTCAAGGCGGCCATGCTCTCGGAGCAGGTCATCCGCGGCGGCGACGCCGAGATCATTGTTGCCGGCGGCATGGAGAACATGTACCTGGCCCCCTACTACCTGCCCCGGGCCAGGGATGGCTACCGCATGTCGGACGGCAAGATAATCGACGGGATGATACACGATGGGCTGTGGGACATCCTGGGCGATCTGCACATGGGCAGGGCTACGGAGAACGTCGCCGAACGCTATAGGGTGTCCCGATTGGAGCAGGACGAGTTCGCCTGCCGCTCGTACGCCCTGGCGCAGAAGGCATGGGCCACGGGTCGGTTCAAGGAAGAGGTAGTGCCTGTGGAGATACCCCAGCGGAAAGGCCCTCCCAGGATATTTGACCGGGACGAGGCCTGCCAGCGTCAGACCAGCATGGAGGCGCTGGGGAAGCTGCCGCCAGCCTTCAAGGAGAACGGCACTGTCACTGCGGGCAACTCCTCCAAGATAAGCGCCGGGGCCGCAGCCCTGGTGCTCATGTCGGCAGAGACGGCCAAGAGGCGGGGCATCAAGCCACTGGCCCGCATCATCGCCCACGGCGCCGCGGGCATCGACGTCGCCATCCCGACAGCCGCGCCCATCAACTCCATACCCAAGGTGCTGAAGAAGGCCGGCCTCCAGGAGAAGGACATCGACCTGCACGAGATCAACGAGGCGTTCGCCGCCTCGACGCTCGCCGTCATAAAAGAGCTGCACATAGACCCGAACAAGGTCAATATCAACGGCGGCGCGATTGCCCTGGGACACCCCATCGGCTGCAGCGGCGCCCGCATCCTCATCACCCTCATCAACAACCTGAAGCAGAGGGACCTCAAACGGGGCATGGCTTCGGTCTGCCTGGGCGGCGCCGAGGCCGTCAGCATGATCATCGAAAGGCTTTAGCACCGTCCTGCGCAAATGAATGTCACATTCACATCCTCGAACCACCATCGAATGGTTTTCGCCCCAATACCCGTCGAGGGACGGTATATGTCTATTATGAAAGTGGCCTTGCCGGTTTCTCCCCCTTTCGAAAAAGGGGGACGCAAGGGGGATTTGCCTGTTGGACCACAGGAGTGGAAATCCCTCTCAATCTCCTTTTCCAAAGGGAGGGGTGGGTTGGCCGCCCATTTGCCTCGAGGTGCGCACCGATCCAGTTGCCGCACCAACTTGTTGAGAGGTACAGCTAGATGAAAGTCGGCATAATAAATGTTACCGGCTATGCCGGAATAGAGCTGGCCCGGCTGCTGCTCCAGCACCCCCACGTGACGTTGACGTCGGTTACGGGACGGGGCGAGGCGGGCAAACGTCTGCCCGATGTCTTCCCGCACCTGTACCGGCTGCCGCTGGAGATCACCCCGGAGTTGGGTACTGTAGACCTTGCCTTCTCGGCGCTCCCCCACAAGGCCAGCGCCGAAGCAGTGGCCCCTCTGGTCAGGCAGGGCGTCAAAGTGGTGGACATCAGCGCCGATTTCCGCCTGCCCGATGTCCAGGAGTACGAGCAGTGGTACGGGGTAAAGCATGCCGCCCCGGAGTTGCTCAAGGAGGCCGTCTACGGCCTGACGGAATTGCACCGCCAGAAGATAGGCAAATGCCGGCTGGTAGCCAACCCCGGCTGCTACCCGACGTCGGCTATCCTCGGACTCACGCCAGCCGTGGACAACGGGCTGATCGAGCCGGACATCATCGTGGACAGCAAGTCGGGGGTATCGGGTGCGGGGCGCGCCCTGAGCATCGGCACCCACTACTCCGAGGTGAACGAGAACCTCTCGGCGTATTCGCTGGGCGGGCACCGGCACCTGCCGGAGATCGTCAACGAACTAAAGGTCCGCAAGGCGGGTTTCCAGCCCAGGGTGACCTTTTTGCCCCATCTCGTGCCCATGACCCGGGGCATCCTGTCGTCGTGCTATGCCACCTTGAAGCCGGGAGCGCTCCCCGAAGGCAAGAAGGGCATCCAGGAGGTGCAGCGCCTGTACGGGGATTTCTACAAAGGCGAGACCTTTGTCCGGGTGACGGAGGCACCGCCGGAGACCAAGCACACCTGGGGGAACAATCTGTGCCTCATCTATCCGACGGTAGACGTGCGGACGAACCGTCTTATAGTTATAAGCTGCATCGATAACCTGGTCAAGGGGGCGGCGGGTCAGGCCATCCAGAACATGAACCTCATGCTGGGCTTCCCCGAGGCCGCCGGGTTACAGGCGGCGGCGGTGTACCCGTAACGCTCCTTGTTTGGGCAGACACGGAGGTCTGCCCCTACCAGCCTTGACCATATCTGTTCTGTAGGGGCGAACCCATGTGTTCGCCCGATTGATTGAATGCGTAGGGGCGCTCCTTGTGGCCGCCCCTCGCGTTAAGGATAGCCGCCAGACTTGCCTATGCGAGGGGTGGGTTCACCAGAATACCTGGACAACTCCAATCAAGGTTCTGCGTGGAACGGTGCACTGGCCCCGAGAGGCTTGGCCGTTAATGGGGAGCGCCGCCATGCACCATTACCTTGAACTGTCGCTTTTCGCAGAACGTGTCAGTTTCCCCTCCTCCGTGGAAGGTCCATAACTCCTCGCCATTGACATCCACGTTTGCCATTCGGACCACAAATTTGGGAGGGTAGTGCCTTTCCTCGTGTACCAAGCAATACCTGGTGGACCGCTCGCGTGGGGGAACCACGAGGGAATCTGATGCTATCTGTGCTATTACCTTTAGCATATGCTCTCGCTTGATGTTGACAGGAATGTTATTCACCTGTTGCCAATACCTCCCTTCGGGCATTCTACTACTGCTCCACCGGCTCCATCGCCGGTTACCTTCTCGCCATCGGCGGAGCATACATCGCTTCCCTCGGCGTTGTTCATGGCACCAGAGACAGATGAGGGTTCACCTTTATCATAAGCCTCTCCCCTCAACGGACAAACGACTACCCACCGTAGGGCAGGTTCCCAACCTGCCGTGACTAGCCGAGATGGGAATCCCGTCCCTACGTCATTGCGAGCCGCAGCGAAGCAATCTCCTGCCCCTTCAGGCAGACTCCTGACGCGCAAGCTGGGTTTGCTTTGTCGTCCCCATTCGGTGGACCGGTCGCAATGATTTATGCTCATACTATGAGCACGACGAAGGATGGAAACATCGCTCCTCCATCTTGTCATTCCGAACTTGATTCGGAATCCAGGTAGGGTGGTGTGGCTGGATTCCGGCTTTCGCCGGAATGACAAATGAGTATCTATCTCCTAGTAATGACGGATACTGCCATTACTCCAGCAGCACCAGCCCGAAGGCGTTGAACGGGTCTTTCTTCCCTTTCACCACATGGATTTCAAAGCCAGCCTGCCTTGCCGTCCGGTACACATCCATCCCTGCCGCCTCCATAGCGGGCCGGGCCATCTTCGGGTTCAGGCAGTCCTTCTTGTGGAACAGGCTGGGGTCTTCCAGTTTCTCGGCGGGGCACTGAGGGCACAGCCGACAGCGGCCGGCGGCGTAGGCGGCAGCCCGGTAGAAGCCGTCCAGGAATGCCTGACGTTCCAACTCGTACAACAAGTGATGTATGAGGTCGTGCTTAGGCCCATCATCGGGATCATCGATGTGGCGGTTGCGGAACTCCACCAGTAGCGCCTGCCGGTACTGCTTCACAGTCTCGGCTGTTTCTGCGGGGGTAGGGGCATAGGGCGGACAGGTGAAGCGCTTGCCGAAGTGCTTGCAGCCGAACTGGCACTTGTGCCTCACCCACTGGGCCACAAAGATGTCACGGGCATTGATAACTCTGGCGGCGGTGGCTCCGCCTTCTATTGCTTGCTCTATCAGGCTCTGGGCCATGTCGTCCATTGTGTCCATGGGAATAGACCTCCGCGCAATGAGAATCCCCCTGCGCCCCCTTTAATAAACTGAACATGTCCCACATCTTGCGCTAGACACAAGGGTTTTGAAGGGGGGATACACTATTGCAATAACTGAATGCTACCCATCTTCGGGGTCAGACATATCGAAATTGAAAACCTACCCCGTCATTGCGAGGAGCGTAGCGACGAAGCAATCT
>JACQTY010000112.1 GCA_016210545.1 Chloroflexota bacterium | reverse complement strand
GGTGGGCGATATCCCGATTTGTATCGGGATGGCCCCCTGGCGAATTATACCTGGAAAACCTGGCTCACCACCGCGGCTCGCCTGGCCTGATGGTGGGCGATACAGGACTTGAACCTGTGACCCCCTGCGTGTGAAGCAGGTGCTCTAACCACTGAGCTAACCGCCCCAATTGCCTTATATATTGTAATCGGACATGTGACCGAAATCAACCTGTATGGCCAGCCATCTCCACTCTTACCCACACCGGAGCTACGAAAGCAAGAACAGAAGAGAAACTTGACGGGGTTATTGTAAAGGTCGTAGAATAAGGCACAATATCCTTGAAATCTCACGTGACGATAGCTTTCTCTTACGGAACGCAGACCTCCAGGACTCCTGCTGACTCCGTTGTACTCATATCGACTTATGCGCCCGTAACGCAAAGCTGGTGGACTGCCACGGACCGGGTTGTTCGGGTGGCCAATCTTCAGAAAGCGCATATTTCCGCCTCCCCCGCTATTTCCCGAGGGCATCCCCCAGGTCCGCACGAGCGCCGCCGCCGGCAGGTTGGGAAGTCAGGAATGGCATGCGATCGCCAGTTTCTCTGCCGCCAGCGCGGGCCCTCCAGTCCATGCTGGACTGTCGCGGGTCCAAACATAAACGTAGGTTGGGAGGGCAACAGTGGATGAGAGGTCAATCAGCATTGTCCTTGTGGAAGACCACAAGATAGTGCGGCAGGGAGTCAGGGCGCTTCTGGAGATGGACCCCCACTTCAAAGTCATCGGAGAGGCCGGGACTGCCAGCGACGCCCTGCATCTGGCACAAAGCCTCAGGCCGGATGTCGTGGTGACCGACCTTGTAATGAACGGGGCAAACGGCATCGAGCTAACGAAACAAGTGAGGGAACGGTGCCCGGCCACTAGGGTCATACTTCTCTCGATGTACGACAACAGCGGCTACGTGTATGAAGCCCTGCGCTGTGGCGCTTCAGGTTACGTCTTGAAGGGGGCCGGGATAGACGACCTGGCGCAGGCGATCATGACAGTAGTTTCCGGGCGCATCTACCTCAGTCCGCCGCTATCCCAGGAGGACGTGGAACGGTACGGACGGCAGGCCAGCACCACCTCGGACGTTTGACCTGCCCCGGCTAATTGCTTCCGGGCTGGCCCCACTTGCCATTTCCCCGCCACAGTAGAGGATTCAGGACAAGCGGGCGTTCACCTTCGCCTGTCCCTCTTCGGGATTTGCTGCCTGTTCTATCTGCGGGAAATCCACGGATCACGGGAGGGATGACATGCCAGGGCTTCTGCAAGTCAACGGACTCATTTTCGGTATTATGGCTATAGTGGCCGGAGTAGCTGTGATCATCTGGCCAAGGATAATCGCCACGATCATTGGCATTTACCTTATCGCCATCGGCATACTCGCCGTGATCGCCTCAACGCGATGATCTCAGCGGTGAGCTCCGGCGCCCCCCTCGCCGTATTGCGATGAGAGTTCCCGACCCTATCTCCTCAGTACGCCGTCCGGGTCAATCCTGGTGTGAAGCAACTCCAGCTCCTCAGCGGTGGGGGGTGGGGTAACGGTGACTTCCCTGGGAATGATCGGCTGAAACCCGGTATTCTCCATTACCTGCTCCACGCTGACCCCCTGGTGGACCGACTTGAGACGCATCGCCTTGGTGCTCTCATCGAAATCAAACACCGCCAGCGGGGTAACGCACAGCCCCGGGCCGGACGTCTTGATGCCAGCCTTGCGCCTGCCATCCGGGCCGTCGATGTGGCCGGCGATGGAGATGAAGTCCACCTTCTCCACCAGTGTCCTTTTCTCGTGGCGCATGGCATAGATATAGAACCGTTTGGCGCTGACCCCGCGCGACGGATTTACCACCCCCGGCCCGCGGATGACGGGGTCCCTCGGGTCGCCAACGAAGTGCAGGTTTATGTTCCCATACCTGTCGATCTGCAGGCCCGAGTAGAAGAAAACAGTAGCCACCCCCTTTTCGCTGGACTCGAAGATATCGTATCCGGAACCCTTGGCGTCGGCCATGAGGGTGAAGGCGCTGGCCAACTGCCCGCTGTGGCGCAGGGGCGGCAACTCCGGGTTCCAGAAAAGGCTGGTGGTAAATATGGTCATGTCGGGGGCGTAAAGCAGCCGGGCCAGCGAGACGGCAGCGTAAGGGATGTCGTGGCGGGCGCCGCCTACCTGAACGGAGTCCTCGTCCCGCAGGTCCCTGGCTATGACGCAGACTATCTGCTCGGCCCAGGTGAATTTCAAAGCGCTCTCGGCCATCACCATACCCCCTCAAGTTGAGTGAGACGCCTTACGCCCCCGATCAGTTCCAGATACTCGAAAACGTCCTTCGGCCCGTAGACGTACTTTTCCAGGTATTCCTTGTAGGCTTCGGGAGCGTGTCCGCCCAGGCTCTGTCGCGCCCGCTGGATGTAGTTCCTGAGATGCTCCTCGTCCTCCACATAATGCCTGGGGCTGAAAGTGGGGTGGGCGCCGTAGGGCAAATGGACGATTTTGGTGATGAAACGGGATGGTATGGTCGTCTTTTCCGGCTCCATCCGCAGGCGCTGGTGGCTGATGATCCTGTCCACCGAAGCAATGACTACCTTGGCGGCGCGAGCGATGATCGGGTCGAAGGCGGGCGCACCGAGGTGTCGCAGGTTGCCGAACTCGTCGCCCTCCTGGGCGTGGATGAAGGCCATATCCGGAGACAGGGCCGGCACCGCCAGAAGCTCCTCGCCGCCCAGGGGAGAGGTGTACTTCTTGGCGAAGGACATCAATTTCACGATGTCGTTGCCTTTGAGCGTTCCTACGGCGTGGTACGGAAGTCCCTGGGCAGCGGCCAGGTATCCCCCGGCCAGTGTGGCCTCAGCCTGAACGACCGCGTCGATAAGCCCCCTTTGAGCGGCATAGCGGAAGTTGGGGGCCAGCCCTAGCTGGTCGAAACTGACCTGGGCGATGTTCGTCCTCTTGACCAGCCCGGCTCCGATAAGCAGGTCGGCATCGTAGCTGGCCTGGGGTGAGGAGCACAGAATCAGGTTGCCGATCCGTCGCTTGGCGATTTCCCTGACCCACTGGCAGGGCTTGTTGAACATCCCGAGGCCGCCAGTGGCGATGGTCATGCCGTCATGCATCAGGGATAGACACTCGTCGACAGTAGCCAGCTTAGGCGTCCTGGACTTGACTGGCATCTCCGGTTTCACCTCCTCAAGTAGCGGATTAGGGGGGACGATGTAGGGGGTTAATGTAAATATACATGGGTGGGAAATGGATTGCAATACACCGGGTGGCGCGTTGGAACACCTGTGGCGAGTGCGAAGCCCTGTCACACGTACTTCGCCCGCAGTATCCGGGACACCGCCCGCGTATATTCGAACCCGGTTTCCACCAGCCTCTCCTCTGTGGACATGGGGAACACCGGTGACTTGGCCCCGCCCTGCCCCGACCCTTCGCCCCGCTCAGGGCGCAGCCTGTCGGCGGTTCGCTCGCCCGCCGCCCCCACCCGTCCCACGTTCTTCAGCATGCAGCGCGCCGGGGCTATCAACGCCTGCCGGGCGATCTGCCCCACGGACACGTCTGACCCCGCGGCCACCACCCCCCAGTAAGCCGATAGCCTTCGCGCCAGGGCGTCGGGGCCTTCTCGGCTCTGCCCCTCCGAGTCCGTGGGCACGATGCCCCAGGAGAGGATGCCGCCCTTCTTGAGAAAAGCCCCCACCGCTTCGGCGTAGCCCTTGGGCATGACCTCGATCTGATAAGCGTCAAAGGAGAGGATGTCCACCCCCAGGCTCAGCAGGTAGGGCAGATTGACGGCGGCGCAGAGATGAAGGGCACGCGGCCCCTCGACGCCGGACAAGAAAGTATCGTAATCGGCCCTCGCTTTCACCTCGTCGTACCCCGTCATGCCGCTGAATACCCAGCCCAGGCCTGGCTCGTCCAGCCACACGAAGGCGTTGCGATTGCGTTCCTTCAGTTGGCGGTACTGGGCATTCACCTTCCGCTGCAGGAAATCGAAGAGGATGGTGCGCACCTCGTCGTTGTAGATGATGGGCTTCAATTCCTGATCGTTGACGCGAAAGCCGAAGCTCACGGGGCCGATAAGCTGGCCGCGGATGGCGGCATACCCGGAGAGGTCAAGCTTCAGGAAGCGGGAATAGACGGCCGAGTAAGCCGGGCTGAGGATGAACGTCTGTGGGTCTTCCAGGCGCTCCATATAGGCGGCAGCCACCTCCTCCCGGAAGGCGCCGGTATCGAAAACGACCCGCTGGGTCTGGTGGTCGACCCGTATGCCCGGCAGGTGTTCCGACGCCTGGACGTACATGTCCTCGTAGAAACTCACGTTGGGTAGCTGGGGCCAGAAGGGAATATCCAGGCTGAGCGCCAGGTCCAGGGCACGCTGGACGTCGGTGTGGGGCATGATGCCCATGGCGGTGGTCTGGCAGTTAGCGGCGAATAGAGGTGGTCTGTTCATATGAGTCCAGTATAGCCCCCTGGCGTGCTGGGGACAAAGGGGTCTTCCCACAAGACATGGCCTCTCCCTGTGACAACGGCCAGGAGCGGCTCGAAGTGGAGAACACGCGGTGGCGGTCGTGGGGAGAATCGTTCATGCCCGGTTACGCCGGGCGCCGCGAAGTATGAAAATAGCCCAGCCGCGGCCCGTAGTCGCCCAATTCATTGGGCAAACCCCGCCCATTGAATCGGGCAACTGCGTTTTCATCGGGCTTTTCCGAGGTGAATCCCCCTGCCCCCTTCGCGTAAAGGGGGCAGTTCCGTTTCATGGAGTGAATCCGAAGGGGGGGGATCTTGTCCATATCGCCCTCGATGATAGTCCCCATGAAGGTCAGCTCATAGTTCACGCCTTCTCTTTACAGGACACGGAGCACGTCCGCCACATACCGGCTCAGGGAGGGCGATCCCGTGCCTATGGGGACAATGCTTATCTCAGCTATGGCCATAGGGGCTTTCCTTCCCAAAGCGGTCCCGACCACTGGGCTTGCCGAGGTCATCGGCTTGGCCAGTCCGGCCTTTCTTGAGATTTGGAGCTTGGTATTTGGGATTTCCTTGCTCAGGGGATATGCGGCGCCCTGGTCTCCCCGGCCAGCACGGTGCGGGGCAGCAATTCCTTCGCTTCCTCGATCGGCCACGGGCCGACCTTCTTATAGTTGCGGTAGATGCCCCGCGTCTCCGTGGGGTGCGAGTACAGGGCAATCTTTCCCGCCCCTATACGGAAGCCGCAACCGTTCACGTTGGCTGCCAGGTCCGAGGCCAGGTACACGACCATCGGCGGTATGAATGCCGGTGCGGCGGCTGACAGATAGTCTTTACCTCCCCCACAGTTTGCTCACCGCCCTGTCACGGAGCGCCTGGGTATTCTCATCCTCGTCCTTGGGGGTCATGGCGAAGACCTTTGTATACTTTACCCTCGCAGGCGCCGGCGTGAAATCGGGCACGTCGGTGCGCAACGGCAGCGTGTTTCTTATCCTGGCGCCGACGGTCTGGCCCTCGGCGCTGAGCAGCCAGTTGATGAATACCCGCGCCGCATTCGGGTGCGTCGCATCCTTGACGACGTTGAGGGTTTGGGTCCGCCCGGGTACGCCCTCTTTCATATCCAATGGTTTTGCCGGCGCCCCCTCAGCTACCAGGTTGCTCATGGACGTCAGATTAGACGTCAACGATAGGGGGGCTTCGCCCCTGACCAGCTTCGAGTCGTTTTCCCTCTGGTTAGCCGTGATTATCAAGTCCTGTCTGCCCAGAGCGCGGAAGAATTCATCGTCTAGGCCCATGTACCGCCTGAGGGCTATGTAATAGACGGTGGGCAAAGGCATGGTGTCCGGCTCGGTTACGACCATTTTGCCCTTCCACCTGGGGGCGAGCAGGTCGCGCCACGACTTAGGCTCGTCAGCCGGTTTCACCAGCGCAGTGTTTGCCCAGGGACTGGAGATGCTCGGGCTGTACCCGACAATATGGTTCTCCGGGTCAATCCTGGGATCGAAGAGCCAGATCCCCGTCTCGGCGATGGCGGGCAGCGAGCCGAAAGACTGGGTGAGGCCGTCCTTCTTGGCCAGGATGCCATTGGTGGCGGAGCCCTCCAGGACATCGGCCACTCGCTGTCCGGCCCGGGCCTCCATCTTCAGCCTCTCCAGGAAGACAGCCCCCGACCCGGAGACAATATCCATCTGAATGCCGTAGCGTTCCTTGAAGGCCCTGGCCAGGGCTATCCCCAGGTCTCCAGTAAAGGAAAAGCTGTAGACGGTGAGCTTGCCCTCTCTCCTGGCGGCATCTACGACGCTCTGCCATGCGGCGTCCTGTGGCTGTCGAAGGGCGGCATCCTGTGGCTGTCGAAGGGCGGCATCCTGTGGCTGTCGAAGGGCGGCATCCTGTGGCCTAGCCGAGGGAGCAGGAGGGGTAGATACCGGCGGCGAGGGCGCGGCGGGTGTTGCGGCGGGCGCCGCAGTTGGAGGATATCCCGCGGGTGCGCACGCCGCGGCCAGGATGCCTCCGAGTAGAATGGCCAGAAGGCCGAGGTAAGGTGTGCTTCTCATGGTGCCTCCTATCGCCTGGGGAACTTAGGGGATAGTATAGACCATGTCAGCGGTGGGGGCAACAGGGTGTGCAAATAAGAAAAACCCCCTCTCCGCTGGCGGAGAGGGGGTTGGGGGGTGAGGTCATGCCTACTTCCAGAACTCCAGGAAAGCCTTGTCCCGGAACATGGTGGACATGTCGTCATCGTCCTTGGCGTCCATAATAACAACCTTCGGCGGGTTCATCCGTATGCCTTGCGGCGAATAGTCAGGGACGTCATTGCGAACGGAAAGGGCATTCTTGGACCTGGCGGCTACATCCTGGCCCTCTTTGGAGAGAAGCCAGTTCATGAACAGCATGGCGGCGTTCGGATGGGGGCCGCCCTTGAGAACCGAGGCGGTCACGTTGGTGCCGACTATTCCGTCCTGCATCGGCACCGGCTTTAGGGGCGCCCCCTCGGCGACCATGGGGCCAAGCGTTACCGTGGAACCCACCGCGAAGATCGTACCCTCTCCCCGCGCCAGCATGCGCGCGGCGTCCGGCACATTGGGGTTCATGAGCATATTCTGCTTCCCCAGTTCGCGGATGTAGTCCATGGTGAGGATGCCCCTGTTCAGAAGGGGCACGAAGACCGTGTAGGCCTGGCCGGAGACCCGCACGTCATTCATGATGATCTTGCCTTTGTACTTGGGGTCAAGCAGGTCTTTCCATGCCTTCGGCTCGTCGGCGGGCTTTGTCATGTTCGTGTTGACAAATGGGCCGTAGTAAGAAAAGTAATAACCGAGCAAATGCCCGTCGGTGTCGTAGGCCAACGGGTTGGCCCTCCACACGTCCTTCTCTCTTAATGAAGGGATGTCTCTGGAGCTAACGGTGATCCCCGACTTCTTCATGTTCATGAGGTGCACCTGGGACCCTTCGGTGAAGTCACCGTATTGCTGCTTGACCCGTTGCTCGGTCTTTACCCGTTCCAGGAACTCCGCGCCACGTCCGGTGACGATATCAGCTCTGATGCCGTACTTCTGCTCAAAGGCTTTGCTTACGGCAATGCCCACGTCGCCGACGAAGTTATAGCTGTAGATGGTTACCAGGCCCTCTTTCCTGGCGGCAGCTATGACCTTTGCCCACGCCTCGTCCTCCGGGGTCTGAACGGCGGGCTTGCCTGCAATTGAGGGTGATGCCGCCGGTGCAGGGACCGCAGCGGGCGCGCTGGCCGGGCCCGCCGCCTGTTTGGGCGCGCACGCGGCCAGAAACGTGGCTGCGATAACGAGCGCCAGGAAAATGCTGGTGATGGACTGCCGTTTGGTCATGAATCCTCCTAATTGCCGACTTTGACTGTCTTTCGCGTTCCTCGCTAAGGTCCCCCCCACAAGTCCGCCCTTCTTCGGCCTTGGTAAAGTTCAAGGTACATCGTAACCGCGGGCATCTGCCTTGTCAATGTACCTTGTTCCCTTCTCTGTCCCTGTCTCCGTCTCTGTCTCTATCCTCTCGCCTCTCACTTTCCATTTACCACTTCTCACTTCCCACCCCCCAACCGCCCCTTGACAGATACGCTCCTGCCCATCATAATCTCCACACAGCCAGGCAAACTTGCGACAAAAGAGGAGGTTCTGTGATAGTCGATACCCATCACCACTGGTGGCCCAAGAAGCACTTCGATACCCTGGAGAAGTACGTCACCCGGCCGGGGGAATCGGTGACCCGCGACCCGCGCGGCGGGGCCCACCTGTGGCGCAACGGCGTCCACCTTACCGGCCCCACTCCCCTGTTCTTCGAGATGGACCGCCAGCTTGAGCACATGGACCAGTCTGGCATCGACATGGCCGTGCTCCAACTGCCCTCCTGGTCGGAGTGGAACACAGTGAAGCTGGCCCCCTACATCAACAACTGTTGCGCCGATATTGTGGCCAAGTATCCCAAGCGCTTCGTCGGCCTGGCCCACATCCCCCTGGAGGGCAAGGCGGCGCTGCAAGAGTTGGAGCGGGCCGTAAAGGAGTTGAAGCTGTGCGGCGTGGGCACCTCCACCCACTGGCATGACCAACCCATCGACTCGGAGAAGTTCTATCCTTTCTGGGAGAAGGCCGCTGAGCTGGACATTCCGGTAGTGATCTCCCCTTATTCCTACCCGGCGGAGACGGAGCCGTTCTGGGGATTCGACATAATATTCAGCGTCGCCAGACTGGAGAACGTGCAGCGGGCCATGATCAGGTTGATGTACGGCACACTATTGGATAAGTTCCCCACCGTGAAGATACTGATGCCCCACCTGGGGG
>JACQTY010000106.1 GCA_016210545.1 Chloroflexota bacterium | reverse complement strand
TCTTGTCCGCCTTGCGAGACTCTCGAACCCCGACAGGTCGGGGTTCGGAGGGGGACTTTGGAATCTGTCCCGACTCGTCCCGATGTATCAGGATGCATCGGGAACCTCTTTTTCGGTGCACCAACGGTCCTGGTCAGTTGTTCTTGCCCGTGAGAGCCTTCAACGCCTGAGCATACACTTGATAGCTTTCAGCGTCAAAGAGGACGAAGACCACCTCGGCCAGAGGCTGCTCCTGGCGCAAGAAGTCAACGACGGTCCGCAGGGCTATTTCCGCCGCCTGCCGCACAGGGTATCCGTAAGCGCCGGTGCTTATCGAGGGGAAGGACATGCTTTTGAGGCCGTGCGCCACCGCCAGTTTCAGACTCTCCCGGTAGGCGCTGGCCAGCAGGTCGGATTCGCCCTGGTTTCCGCCGTGCCATACTGGCCCCACGGTGTGGATAACATGCCTGGCTCGAAGGTTGCCGCCCGTGGTGATCACCGCCTTGCCCGCGGGCAACCGGCCCTGTTTGGAAACGATCTGTTTGCATTCATCGAGAATGGCCGGCCCACCGGCGCGATGGATAGCTCCATCGACTCCACCACCCCCCATAAGGCTGGAGTTGGCGGCGTTGACTATGGCATCCGTGGCCTGTTTCGTGATGTCTCCCTGGACCAGGGATAACCTCGTCTTGTTGACGGTTACTTCCATTGTTTGCCTCCCCCATCCATATATATGACGGCATCAATATTTGCGCATGGATGATGCGTTGAAACTCTAAATACTAATCTCTAAACTCCAGACAAATTCAAATGCCCCAACTCACACTCCCAAAGCCAAGAATTGCTGTGCCGTCCAAGACTACTGCGACACTCCCAGGGCAGTCTCGATGTGTTGGGATAACTTGCGAGCACACAGTCTTGTTCATTTGGATTTGGGTATTGTTTACGGTCGGCACACTGGTGCATTAGCTCGAAGAAACCATTTCAAGGGGACGGGAGCAGCCTTCAGGCATGCAACTCGACGACGTCCCCGTCGTGGAGCACATGGTCCCTCGCGACCCGTTGTCCCTGGAACCGCCCCGATCCCCAGACCTCAGCATACTTCAACCTGCTCAAGACATCCTTGTGAACGGCAGCGGCTACATCGGCTATGGTGCTTCCCTGTTTGAGGACGAAGGGCCGGGTGAGCTCGGCTTTCTGACCGGGGACCTTGGTATAGACTCTGACGACATCCAGCGCCAGGAAAATGGCCTTGCGCAACGCGTCGAGGGTCTCCCCGTGGGTGGCAGAGAAGGCGAGGACGGAAAAGCGTTCCCCGTACCGGGAGCGGAGTAATCGGTAGCCGTCACCCACCGGGTCGAGGTCGTTTTTGTTTCCGGCGATAACGGCCTTCTTCAGGTAAAGGCCCGGCGCCGGGGCTTCGTCCGGACCCGCCAGGCCGATCCGCAGGCCCTTGAGCTCCTCCGTTGTGGCCTCCACCTGGCTCACGGGGTCCTGGGTAAGGTCGACAATGATGAGCAAGAGGTCGGCATTCCTGATGACGCTGTGGAGCCATTGCTGGGCGGCGCGGTCAGTGAGAGGCGGCATATCCACCAACTGTATCTGGACGTTTTCGAACCTCATCATGCCCGGGGTGACGGTCTTGGTGGTAAAGGGGTAGTCCCCAACTTCGGGGGAAGCATCCGTCACGGAGGACACAAGCTGCGACTTGCCGACGTTGGGCAGCCCCACCAGGGCCACCTGCCCGGCGCCTTCCTTCCTGACGTAGTAGTCGGGGCCCTTCTTCCCGGCGGCGTACTTCTTTTCGATTTCCTCGGAAAGCCTGGATATCCTGCTGTTGAGCTCGGCCCGCAGCTTATCGGTGCCCTTGTGGTGGGGCATGATGGCCAGCATCTCTTCCAGGGCCTGGACCTTCTCCCAGGGAGTGCTGGCCCGCTGGAACCGCTTCTGAGCTTCAAAATAGAGTGGCGGCAGGTTCGCCGGCATGGTGCGTACCCCCGACCGTTGTCCATGGGGCGGCGCTGGCAGGGCCCCCCACCCTGAGGGGGGACGGAGCGTCGTCGCCGTCTCCCGAGGAGGGTCTTTCCACCCTCATCTTACCAGAAGCGCGGGCAGATGGGCCAGCAAGGGCAGGAGTAGATACGGCTCGGGAAGTGAGGGAACTTACCGGCAGCTACGGGTAAGCAGGGCGGGAGGCGGCGCTCTTGCCGGCCCTTACTTCTTCATCCTGGGTATGCCCAGAGACTCTATGAAGGCATCCAGGGCATCGGAGACATGGGGCCAGCTCCATTCCCGCTGGTCAACACGGTTGGCCTCGTAGAGCATGGTTGAATAGCCTGCCGCGGCGGCGGCGCTTTTCATCTCAGGCACCCCCAGAGAGAAGAACTCGCAGCCCCGGTCCTGCTCTATGATCACCCCATTCGCCTTGAGCATCTTCAGGGCCGCCTTCAGGTTGTAGATCTTCCTCCGTGTATCGATGCCCCAGGCATCAGTGTGCCACTGGTACACAGCGCGGAATCGCATAGCCTCTTCCAGGGTTTTGGGCGCCGCATCCCACATTATCGGGGCCGCGGGGTCGTACCAACCATGTTTTGGTATGGGCAGCACTGCCGGCATGAACATGAAATGGTTGGAGCCGGCCAGCACAGCCACCTTGTGCTCACGCAAGTAGCGGAACATGTTCAGGGCGTACCAGGGCGGCAACCCCTCATGCAGCACGCGGGCCTTTTCATCGGGCATGGGGGTGATCCCCTGCTGCACACGGTATCTGGTCTCGTCACGGAACTCCGTCAGGACCCCGAGCATCTCCTTCTTGTAGGACCAGTACTCCATGATCATAAAGAAGGGCAAGAGCAGCTTGAACTCCAGGGGCGCCGGGACGTTGCTCTGCATCTGGATGACCTCGCTCCACATGCAGCGACTGGCCCAGGTGTTTCGCATGAGTTCAATGAACTTCTCTTCGTCGAACTTCCGCTTGTACCGCTTCTCCAGCCAGTCAATCAGGTCGTAATACTGGTTCACCAGGTATTTGATTGCGGGCTCAGGGGTCTTCCACGAGCCATCACCGAGATAGCTGCCGGACTCTACGCAGTAGAAGGGCACCCCCGATTCCTCGGCGAGCACCTGGTTCCACTTGCCCTTGTAGTCGCACTGGTTTGTGGCCAGGACCATGTCTGGTTTGGGGTAGGGTTTGCCCCACGGCGCCTCCTTCAGCCACATGCTGCCCCAGGACATGCGCATATAGCCACACATGTCCTGCTTAAAGCCGTGCTTCTCCACCTCTTCCACGGCCCGCCGAGGCAGACTTGTCTCCTCGCCTTCCCTGGTGATAAACACACCCCAGGGCTCGCCAGCTATAAAGACCATGTCGGGAAACATGGCGACCATGAACTCCTTGGGGGCATGGAAGTTGCCCAGGACCACCATCCGTCCATTCTCGTTGGCGGCGAGGGCATCGCGATAGTGCTTGAGCCGGAATTCCTTGGCCTTGTCATAAATCTTAAAGGGTTCTGTCCTGTAATCGGAAGTAGCCATTCTTACTCCTCAGGCGATTTCTTCAGAACGGGCAGCGGCGGCTCTCAAGCCACGTCCATCTCCAGCATTTCCACAAAGGCTTCAGTGCGGGTTGCCACCGCGCCCCGGTGAATCGTGGTGTCCAGTTCCATGAGGAAGGTGGGGAAGCCCTTCTCTTGAAGCATCTTGTTGAT
Organism: Chloroflexota bacterium; assembly: GCA_016210545.1. Taxonomy (GTDB): domain Bacteria; phylum Chloroflexota; class Dehalococcoidia; order JACVQG01; family JACVQG01; genus JACVQG01. The sequence goes on along the minus strand of JACQTY010000106.1, from coordinate 9,177 downwards.
CCGGGGAATGTCGTACTCGTGGGGAGCGCAGAACTTCTGATTGACCAGTAGCGCCCCCCGGGCATTGAATTCTTTGGCCAGGTTAAGGACGTGGTCCAGGCGACGGCGCTCGGTCACGTCCTTCAACGGACACCGTGGCCTGTCGATGAAGCGTTGGGCGATGGCGGTAAGCCTGTCCTCCTGGGGGACCACCTCATTCCAGAAGTAGCGGCTCCCGGTGCACTGGTCCTCGATCACGATGTTGGCCCCGCGACTCTCTATCAGCCTGAGGAGTTCCAGGTCATGGTTCTCGCTGCCGACAACCATGATCCGCGCCCCTGGCTTGGGTCCATCCTTCCGTTCAGGTAAGTCGTTCTGAAGCTGGGCCAGGAGGGGGTTCAGTTCGCGCTTGTCGATTAGCTGGGCGGAGAGGACCAGGGCAGTGGCCTCGGCGCCGGAGAAGAGGGGGGGATCGGACTTCCGCAGCTCATAGAGTTGCCTCAGATAACGACGGGTAGTGTTGACGGTCTCTATTCCCCGGTCCAGGTCTTTGTCGGTGATAGTGTTGCCGGTCCACTTTTCGAGGCTTTGCTTGAAGTCCTTCATCTCATCGGCGAGGTATTCGGTAGCGTGGCGTCCGCCTATCAGCGACGGCACCCCCAGGAAGTAGCTATAGCTGAGAGGGATATGCAGGCTCCAGGAGTGGAAGGCCTGGGCCATGTGCATACACGACTTGGCGATCATTACGCCGTCCAGATAATCGTATTTCCCGAGGAGGCCCTGGGAAAGGCAGTCCCGGCAGAAAGGACAGTACAACCCCGCGATGTGGGACTCGCTGACGTCCTGGGGTTGCAGACCTCCCAGGATACGCACCGGCAGGATATTGCCAGCAGCGTAGATGATGTCCTCGGGGACATAGGTGCAAAAGGTACCCAGCACCTTGCCACCGGTACGCGCCTTCCACTCCCGCGCATACTCGTGGCGGCGATCGACGAAATCATTGAACCTGCTCAGCATATCACCGTTCCTTCCCTGGATTGAACCCCCAAAATCTATCTGTGTCCCCTGAGGAACCGGACCGCAAAAAGAACCTCCCTGTCCCGGCCCCGGCAGACGAGATGAACCGGTGTCTGGAGGCGCAGCAGACATAGGAGGGGCGTAAAAAACCCTATCTTCGGTTCAGTCATTGGTTGCGAACTAAACCCCAGGGACCAGAGTGGAGCAACGTATTCGTGCCTGCGTCAGAGGGCGTCCCCGGGGCCGATTCAACGGCCCGACCCACTGCTCAGAAACTATCTCAAAATGATATTGGTAGTCCAGACGGGGTACGTCAGGGTTCCAACCTCACCCCCGGCCCGCTAGCGGGCCACCCCCTCTCCGAATCGGAGAGGGGGCCAGGGGGAGAGGTCGAAGCAAGCGCAACGACCGTAGTAGCACTCCGTTCACATTTTGAGATAGTCTCTAAATAGGCTACATCAAGTCCCCCTCTCTAACTCTCCCCCTCAAAGGGGGGGAGAGGAGGCTCTGAAGGAGTTTTGAATGGCTGAGATCACTCGATACAAGACAAAACCATTGCAGTGCTGGAAAAAGGCCAAGGAACTGCGCATCCAGCACTACAAGGACGTGTGGGAGGCCAAAGAAAAAGGCAAGGTCCTCCTTACCGGAGGGGAGTACTCGTTCCTTCCGCTTCCGGCGGGTCTGGGCGAGTTCGAGTACCTGGGTGGGGAGCCGTACGGCGCCACGGTGGGCACCGACCCCATCCTGTCTGTCGAGTGCGCCGAGGCCACGGAGAGCAAGAATTTCGCCCGGGACATGTGCAGCTACATGCGGCTCTACTGGGGGTCCATGTTCCTGGACAAGAGCCCCTGGGGCAAGTTCATCAGGCCGGACCTGGCCCTGACCTGGCACCTGTGCGAGAGCCATGCCAAGTGGTACCAGAGGGTGGCCGAGCACTTCGGCATCCCCACGTTTGCGGTGGAAATCCCCCTGCGCCCCGATGAAGGACGCAAGGAGTCCCACCTGAAGTACCTGGTGGCGCAACTCGAAGAGGCCATCGAGTGGATGCAGAAGAAGACGGGCCGGGGCTATGACGACGAGAAGCTGATCGAGGCCGTGTCCAACGAGGTCGAGTCCACTGCTACCTGGGCCAAGGTGTGCGAGCTGAACAAGCACGTTCCGGCACCGCTCGACCTGAAGTCCATGTTCAGCCTCTACATTGTCAGCAGCCTGCTGCGGTACAGGAAAGAGTCGGTGGACTTCTACCATGAGCTGTATGCCGAGGTCCAGGACAGGGTGCAGAATAATATCGCCGCCCTGGCCACCGAGCGTTGCCGCCTGTACCACGACGCCGAGCCGATCTGGCACTTCCTCCAGCTTTTCCGCTACGCCGAGAAGTACGGCGCGGTGGCTGTGGCTTCGTTCTACGTGTTCATCGTCGGGACGGCCTTTGAGGCCGACGAAACGGGTTCATGGGTCCCCGCCAGGACGCTCAAGGAGCGGGGCCTCACCCTCCGCACCCGGCAGGACGCCCTGCGGGTCCTGGCCGAGTCCTATATCGACCGGCCCGGTCTCCAGGGGTGGCAGGTCCAGCAGAAGGTGGCCGATTCTATCCGTATTGCCAAGGAGTGGCGCTGCGACGGGGCTTTGCTCCACTTCAACCGGGGCTGCGAGGGCCTGTCGGCGGGCCTCAGCGAAGTAGGGCTGGCCCTGAAGAAAGCCGGCATCCCCACCATGAGCTACGAGTCCAACATGGTGGACCCGCGCGAATTCTCCTCGACGCAGATAATCGACTCCCTGGAGTCCTTCCTGGAGAGCATGAACCTGAAAAAGCTGGAGGAATAGCGGCGCCCGATTGAATCGGGGCTGCGGCTTGCGCATGTAAGATAGTAAGGGCGGGTCTCAGACCCGCCCTTACTATTTGCATGGCGTACGTTTGTGTGTATACTATTTGAGCAGAGAATATGGGAAACAAAGAAGAGGGTCTACGCTGGCTGGAGCAGGCACAGGCCGACCTGAAAACAGGCCAGGACTGTGAGGCGGATGAAAATTTTTATGCCAGCGCCTTTTTTGCCCAACAGGCAGCAGAGAAGGCACTGAAAGGCTATCTTTACTCGCTGGGATTCCGGGCAGTGCTCACCCATTCTGTGTTTGAGCTATTGGAGTCAGCAGCCAAACAACAAAAGGGCTTGCTAGTCTACTCGGAGCAAGCAAAAGAGCTGGATAGACACTACATCGGCTCCCGGTATCCCAACTTTTATCCTGCCGGCGCCCCTTACCGGTATTATAACAAGGAGATTGCTAAACGGTGTTTAAGCTATGCCGGGTTGATATTGAACGAAGTCAAGAAGTATATGCCAGGATAGACAGATATATTACCCGGGTAGTGGATAGTCTACACCCACACCGGATAATCTTGTTCGGCTCCTTTGCTACCGGGGATATCCATGAAGGCTCCGATGTGGATATTTGTGTGGTGGCCGATTTCAAAGAGGACTTCCTGGATAGAATAAAGGTGCTGATGGACTTGAACGATCTGGGCCTTCCCTTGGAGCCGGTGGGCTACACGCCAGCGGAGTTTGGAACCATGCAGGAATCCGGGAACTCTTTTATCGGAGAGGTCGTGGAGAAGGGGAGGGTGCTGTATGAGGCACAAGCTCCAAGCAAAGACCAGAGCAAATCCTCTTCCCCGCAAAGGCGTGAGAGCTAGGGAGAGGGAGTCGCTGCGCCGCTAACCGGGGATGCGATGGATATTGTAGGGGCGTAGCGTGCTAGGCCCAATAGGGTTCAGCATGCTGAACCCCTAGGCGGGGAAAATGTCTTCTGCCTCAACTGCGGGGGGCGGGTTCATCATCTGTCCACGCGATGCTATCCAGGGCGCAGCATGCTGCGCCCCTACGGCCCCTTCCCCCCTCGCTGGCCTAGCCCCGGTGGCCGGCGCCGCTCTTTGACGAATCGTAGTAGGCCCGCAGACGCTGGTCCTGAGTCAGCAGTTTCTTGCGCAGCCGGATGTTCTGAGGCGTTATCTCCACCAGTTCATCCCCGTTGATGAAGTCCAGGGCCTGCTCCAGGCTCATCTTGATGGCCGGCGTCAGCTTGATGGCGATATCCGATGTTGAAGACCGGATATTGGTCATCTTCTTTTCCTTGCAGACGTTTACCGCCAGGTCGGCGCCCCGGGAGTTCAGCCCCACTATCATCCCCTCGTAGACCGGTGTCATCGGTTCGACGAAGGTATCGCCACGCTCCTGGGCGTTGTTCAAGCCATAGGTAACGGCTGTGCCTGTCTGCGCCGCCACCAGCGCCCCGTTGCGGGTCGACACGATCTCGCCGAACCAGGGCTCGTAGCGCAGGAACAGGGTGTTCATGATCCCTTCCCCGCGGGTAGCGGTCAGGAAGGCGTTGGGGAACCCGATAAGTCCCCGCGTAGGGATGCGGAACTCCAGTCGCACGTTCCCGTGGCCGTCGCTGTACATATCGGTCATCTTTGCCTGCCGCTTGCTCAGGATCTCCGTGAGGATGCCGATATAGCCGTCCTGAGTGTCGATAGTGAGGGCCTCTACAGGCTCCATGAGCTTGCCGTCCACCACCTTGGTGATGGCCTCCGGCTTGGACAACTCGAACTCATAGCCCTCGCGGCGCATGGTCTCGATGAGGATGGCCAGATGCAGCTCGCCCCGGCCCGATACCAGGAAAACATCGGCGCTGTCCGTGTCCTGGACGCGCAGGCTGAGGTTGGTCTCCAACTCCCGGTACAGGCGGTCCCGCAACTGGCGCGATGTGGAGAAGCGCCCCTCTTTGCCGCCGAAGGGCGAAGTATTGACGCCAAAGGTCATCTTTACCGTTGGCTCGCTGATGTCGATGCCCGGCAATGCCTGGGGCGCCTCCGGGTCGGCGATGGTGTCGCCGATGCTCACCTTGCCCATGCCCGTTAGCGCCACAATATCGCCGGCCTGGGCCTCGTCCACCGCGTTGCGGTTCAGGCCGAGATAGGTGAATACCTGGCCGATCTTCTCCCTGATGATATTGCCGTCCCGGCCTATCACCGCCACCACGTCGTGGGTGGCTATCTTGCCGCGGAATATCCTGCCGATGGCTATCCGGCCGGTGTGGCTGTCGTAGTCCAGGTTGGACACCAGCATCTGGAACGGCCCGGTCTCGATGGTGGGAGGCGGGACGTGCTTCAGGATGGCCTCGAACAGGGGTACCAGGTCGCTGCCCTCGCTGTCCGGCTCCGGGCCGACCACACCCTGGCGGCCGCTGCCATAGAGGATGGGGAAATCGAGCTGGTCGGCGCTGGTGGCCAGCTCCAGGAACAGGTCCTGGGTCAGCTTCACCACCTCGGCCACCCGGGCGTCCTTCCGGTCTATCTTATTGATGACCACGATGGGCTTCAGGTGTTTCTCCAGCGCCCGTCGCAGCACGAACTTTGTCTGGGGCATAGGGCCTTCAGCGGCGTCCACCAGCAGAAGGCAGCCGTCGGCCATGTTGGTAATCCGTTCCACCTCGCCGCTGAAATCGGCGTGGCCAGGGGTGTCGATGATGTTTATCTTGACGCCCCGGTACATCACTGCCGTGTTCTTGGCCAGGATGGTGATGCCCTTCTCCCGCTCCAGGGCGTTCCGGTCCAGGATCTGTTCACCCATCTGCTGATTGTCCCGGAATACCTTGCTCTGCTTGAGCAGCCCGTCGACCAGGGTGGTCTTGCCGTGGTCGACGTGGGCGATTATAGCTACGTTCCTGATGTCCTCACGAAAGGTCTGGCTCAAAGTGTCTCCTTGCCTGAAGGGCGCGCCTCATTACCGCGGACTCGAAGTCCATTAATACTTTATCACATCCGGGGGTTTTATGTTCAGGCGAATCCCCCATGCCCTCTTGCCAGGGGCGCCATAGAGGAGAAAACGCCCCCCAGTCCCGACCAGTCGGGATCATTCCGAACCCCGTATCAGGTATGGGGCAGGCTTTGATTCGGAATCCAGGTGAGGCGGTGCGATTGGATTCTGGCCGGAGTTTACCCCGCACACCGATTCCCGCGGGCGGGATCTCCGAACGGGGCCTAATGACGGTGGCGCCTATTTTCGGAGCAACGGGGATGCAGCCAATTTACGATCGTAGGGGCAATTCATGAATTGCCCCCGCGCCCATCGGAGAAGGCCGAGGGCCAAGAACGCGTCCTGAATCCGCCATCAAATCCCTCTCAATCTCCCCTTCGGCAAGCTCAGGGCAGGCTCTTTTCCAAAGGGAGAGGTAGGTTGGCCGCCTATTTGCCGCAAGGTGCGCGCGGACCAAGGTGCTGCACCAGCCAGGTGAAGAATCGTTCCGTTTCGTGAGATTGAATGGGCGGCGGATTTTGGGCGTGCGCACGACACCTTGATAGATGGGGACGGTGCGCCAGGTCAACTCGGAAATGGCAAAGGACCCGCTGTGAATATTTATGCCCATGTCAGATGGCTAAAGGAGACGTGGGCAAAAAAGAAAGCGGGCTAACCGCTTCCTTTTTGGCGCGCCGGCGGTGAATCATGCTGACTCTCACCTGCACATTCTGGACGTTTGTTACCCCAGTCCAACAACCTTAATCCGCCATCAAAATCCCTCTCAGTCTCCCCTTCGGCAAGCTCATCCCGATTCATCGGGATTTTCCAAAGGGAGAGGTCATAGCGGCCTCTCCAAGACAGTTGCTGCACCAATTTGGTGAAAAAGGTGCTGCTTTGCCAAGATTCAACGGGTGGTGGATTTTGGACAATCTGTCCTGTTGTGTTCCCCAGGTCCGCACGCCACATCAGGGGCGAACGTTCAGCGCCAACAACGGGCTTATTCTGAAGCCGATTGAGTCAAGGGCAGTTCAGCGACGACACGAGTGCCCTTTCCGGGCGCCGACTCTATAGTGAACCACCCACCCAGTGCGAGCGCCCGTTCCCGCATGCCCGTCAGGCCCATGGACTCCCTTACGCTCCGGGCCCCCACATCGAAACCAGGCCCCTGGTCCTCTATCTGTAACCTGAGGCGACCGTCCGTCACCGAGGCGTCAACGCGTACCGCTTCCACTCCAGCATGGCGAGCCACGTTGGTTAGCGCCTCTTGCACTATCCTGTACGCAGCTATCGTAACCGTGGACGTCATCGGCGCCTCAATCCCGTTGTCCCTGAAGTCCACACGTATCCCGGTCTGAACGGTGTACCGCTGAAACTGCCCGATGAGGGCCGGTAGCAGGCCCAGGTCGTCGAGCATGGGGGGGCGGAGCGCCAACGAGAGATTACGTACCTGCGCCAGCAGGTCGTCAGCTAGTTTTCTGGTCCGTCCCAGCGCCTCCTTCCACTCCGCCACAGGGATCCCCTCCGCCTGGTCCAATGAAAGCTTCAGGCTGGTGATCATCTGGCCTATCTGGTCATGAAGTTCCTGGGCGACAAAGCGGCGCTCTGCTTCCTGGGCCCCCACCACACGGCCCGCCAAAGCCCTCATCTCCTCCTCGCGTTGCGTAATGTCGCGTGCGGTAGTGGCAAGACCCACGATGTGTCCCTGGTCATCTACGACCTTCGATATTGTCAGCCACACGTGTATTATTCTGCCGTCCTTCGTCCGGCTTCTACCCTGGAGCGATCTAGTTTCCTTGCCATGTCGAATATCGTCAAGAAGATTGAGACTCCCGGCGCGTTCCCCTTCCGGAGCCAACTGCGCGTAGTTCATCTTGAGCGCTTCGGCTTCGGAGTAGCCGTACAATTGTGCGGCCCCCCGGTTCCAGGTTAGAATCCGCCCTTCCATATCCTGAGTTATGATGGCGTCGTTGGAGTCTTCAACGACGGTGGCGAGTAGTCTCGAGCGCGCCGCTGCCTGCTTCTGTTTATCTATATCCAGGAAGCTCAACACCACGCCGCCGAGGGCGTTCTGAACGGTAAAATAGGGCAGAATGCGCATGTAATACCAGTGACCGTCCCTGCGCTGCACCTCTATTTCTCTGGATTGGAGGGTCCGGAGCACTTCATGGACATCGTCAACCACACTTTCGTAGGCTAGCCGCGAAGTAATCTCACCCACGGGACGGCCGATATCAATATCTCTGATATTGAAAACGTCAGCCGTCGCCGGTGTGTAGGTCCGGATATTGAGTTCATTATCCAGGAAAACTATGGCGATATCAGTGCGGTTAAGATAGTTCTTCAGGTCGTCATTAGCTGTGGACAACAGCTCATTTTTTGCTGAAAGCTCGCTATTGACTGTTGCCATCTCTTCGTTGAGCGATTGAAGCTCTTCTCTTGATGTGTCCAGCTCTTCGTTGGTGCTCTGTAACTCTTCGTTGTTGGACTGTAGCTCTTCATTGGCGGACTTCATCTCCTCATTGGCCGCTTCCAGTTCCTCAATTGTGTTTTGTAGATTCTCTTTGGTCAGCCTGAGTTCCTCTTCCACCCCCGCTACCCGCCGGCGCGGCCCGGAGGCAGGCTCAGCCTTTCCTTCTTTAACGGTAAGCCCCGCCTCCTGGAACACGACCATCAGCAGTCCCGGCGGCATCCCGCGTTCAGTAAGCGGCGCTACGGTAAGGTTTATCGCCTGGAAGCCGCCATTGTATTTAACCCGCACCCTTTCCCTGGCAACCATTTTCTTTTGCGCCGTCGCCTCGTAAATAGCTGAAGTAAGCTCGCCTCTCAGCCCTTCACGCGCCATGTCCATAATACTCAGGCTCGGTTGTCCGGAGGCTATCTCCAGGTACTTGCCAGTACGGCCGCGAACGTAGACCAGACGGTATTTCTCGTCAATGACAGCGAACGTGGGTGCGTAATTATCTAGAAATATTTTTTCTGTAAGCGCCGGAAGCCTGGCCGTCAGGTCGGTTGCTGGCTCAGCGGTCAGCTCGTGCAGCGATGGGGCAAAGGCGGCAGGGAATCTCAGTCTCTCAGGGGAGACGGCGCCTTCCACCCGCTGGAATATCTTCCACTTCTTGTGCAATGTGCTGAAGAGGTCGGTGGCATCACCTACGGTCTCAGAAGGTCCCAGGAAAAGAATACCGCCCGGCTTGAGGGCATAGTGCAGAAGCGGCAGGAGCCTTTTTTGCACGTCGCTTTCCAGATAAATAAGAAGGTTGCGGCAGCAGATAAGGTCCATTCTGGAGAAGGGAGGGTCTTTGATGAGGTCTTGCGGCGCAAATTCCACCATTTCTCTCAGCTCTTTCTTGATCTGGTATGTTTTTTCCTTTTTGAGAAAGAAGCGCCT
>JACQTY010000111.1 GCA_016210545.1 Chloroflexota bacterium | reverse complement strand
ATGCGAAGCTGTGGCCTCGCCCAGGGTCGACAAACTACAAACAGTAATTGACCTCATCCTCCTTGGTCCCCCTTCTCCTGGCGGGAGAGGAGGGACGTGTAACGTTAAGGGGGACACCCCCTGAAACCCCCGTCAAGGATGTGTCCCTGAACCTTCTATTTCGCCAGTCCATCCAGCCGGGAAACTATCTTCGAGTAGTCGGCCACCAGCCGCCGCACGACCTCACCGGCGGGCAGTATCTCCTTGATCATCCCCACCGACGGGCTGCAGCCGACAGAGCCTTCCTCCACGTTGCCGTCCATGATGGCTACCAGTCCGCGCCCGGAGCCGATGAAAACCCCCATCTGCTCCTTGGTGAACCCGGTCGCCTCTTTCTCCATGAGGTCGGCGGTGAACTTGTTCTTGATGACACGCATGGCCATCTGGCTCTTGCGGCCGGTGACGATGGTGGAGGTCTCGGCGGCGTTGACCAGGTACTGCTTGAGGTTCTGATGGGCCAGCGCCTCGTTGGTGGCAATGAAGCGGGTGCCCAGTTGCACACCCTCGGCGCCCAGGGCGAAAGCCGCAGCCATGCCGCGGGCGTCGCAAATGCCGCCGGCGGCGATAACGGGCAGCTTGACGGCATCGACTATCTGGGGCACCAGGGCCAGTGTGGGCAATTCGTTCAGGTGGATAAAGCCCCCGGCATCCACTCCCGAGGCGATAACGGCGTCCACACCCTCGGCCTCGGCCACCTGGGCATGGCGCACGGCAAAGACCAGTTGCATTACCTTGATACCGTGGGCCTTGAGAGTCTTGGCATACAGCCTGGGATTGCCCGCCGCCAGCACCACCACCTTGACCTTCTCCTCGATGGCGGCTTCCACAAACTTATCGTGGACGTTGTTGTCCATGGGGACGTTGACGGCGAAGGGCTTATTCGTGAGGCTCTTGGCCAGCTTGATCTCGTTGCGCACGCTGATTGGCCACTTTTCCTGGGCGTAGAGGTCCCGGGTGCGCGTCGTCAGAGCAATGGTACCCAGGCCGCCGGCGCTGGACACCGCGGCCGCCAGCTCGCCCCCGGACATGTGTCCCAGCCCACCCTGGATGATAGGGTACTGAACGCCGAGGATATCGCAGATTTTGGTATGAAGCACTGGTTATTACCTCCTAACTCTATTCAAGTTGTTCTGAGCGGGAATCCCCCGGCCCGTTCCGCCAAAGGCGGACTGGCCTGCCCCCTTTACTAAAGGGGGTTAGGGAGATTCAGCCTCGTCTTCAAAGAGTCCAGCACCAGCGGCACATCCGCCATCATCCGCCGCACGACCTCCCCGGCGCTGACTATGTCCTTGACCAGACCGGCGCTGGCCCCGCACGAGGCGTCGCCTTCCTCCAGGTCGCCCTCCAGCAATCCCAGGCGGCCGCGCCCGTAGCGCAACTGCTTGAGTTCTTCGACAGAGGCCCCGCGGGCCTCGGCCTCCAGGTACCTCTGAGTGGCACCCGTCTTTATGGAGCGAGTAACGCCCAGCTTCCTCATAACAATGACGGTGCCCGTATCCGGCGCATTGACGATGGCCTGCTTCAAGTTGGGGTGCGCCATACACTCCGTCGTTGCCAGGAAGCGGGTGCCCATCTGGACGCCATCGGCCCCCAGGAGCAGGGCCGCCAAAAGGCCGCGGGCATCGGCGATGCCTCCGGCAGCGACAACGGGCGCCTTCACCGCGTCGGCCACCTGGGGGACCAGGACAAACGTGGGCAACTCGTCCAGACCGTTATGGCCGCCGGCCTCATAGCCCTCCGCCACGACCGCGTCCACACCGACAGCTTCCGCGTGCCTGGCATGTTTTACCGATGCCACTACGTGCAACACCTTCAGCCCGCCGGCCTTGAGCATGCCGGTGTAGGTGGCCGGGTTGCCCGCCGAGCTTATGGCCACATTTGCGCCCTCGGCAATGGCTACCTCGCAGTACTCCTTGGCCTGGCGGCGGTCCAGGGGTATGTTCACGCCGATGGGCCTGTCGGTAAGCTCCCTGGCCTTCCTGATATGCTTGCGCAGGTTCTCCACCGGGTCGCCCCCCGATGCAGGCAGGCCGGCGCTGGGCACGACGGTCCCCAGGCCGCCGGCGTTGGAGACGGCAGCCGCCATCTCGGCGTTGCTCACCCAGTTCATGGCGCCGCAGATGATGGGATACTTTATGTCAAGGAGTTGACAGAGACGGTTCATGGTCGCAGGGCCCCTTCTGAAGCAACAATTGGACGGAAGCACTCTATCACAGGGAAAAGCGGGCTGTCAACCATTTGGGAGGACTCACCGCAGAGGGCGCAAAGAACGCAGAGGGTGATGGCATTGCGTGGCGCCATGCCTTTGGAGGTGAGCCAACACGTGCGGTAGGGGCGAACCCGTGTGTTCGCCCACCCCCCGGGCCGACACGCCGGTCACTCGCTCCACCAGAATGCCTTGAACCCCATACTTGGATAGATAGCGAAAGGAGTCGCACGACCTGTCATTCCGGCCACCGAGCCGGAATCCAGGACACTTGAGTACTGCGGGAACCCCGATGCATCGGGGCCGGAGTTTACCCCGTACAGCGATACGGGGCTGGAATGACACGCGGCGCGAGTGCTGTTCGTCCAACGCCTGAGCCGACACGCGGGTCGGCCCCTGCAAAGACAGCCCTCTACTGCCAACATGATGTAATCGGCCTTGAGAGCGGACGACGGAAAGAAGTGTTGACGCCGCGCAGGTGGTTGCAAGCCAGGCACACGGGGGGTATTATGAAGCAAAACTGGGGACAAATCACAGGGCAAGCGCGACTAACGACAGAGGTGACAGGCATGACAAAGTTGCTTGAAGAAGCATTTGCAGAAGCTTCAAAACTCCCGGGAATAGAGCAGAACAGGGTCGCCAGGTGGTTGCTGGATGAACTTGCATCGGAAAAGCGTTGGGAAAAGGCGTTTTCAGAATCTGAAGATGTGCTGAGCCAACTTGCTGATGAAGCACTTGAAGAACATCGGCGAGGGAAGACGAAGCCACTGGACCCTGAGACTTTATGATCTCGCACACAACCCGGCGCTTTCGCAAGACGTTGGCCGAGTTACCAAAGCCAATCCAGAAACAGGCCAAAGAAGCATACTCGCTGTTTGCTGGAAACCCCTACCATCCTGGCTTACGTTTCAAACAGGTACACTCGACACAGCCGATTTACGCCGTCAGGATTACGAAAGATTATCGGGCGGTAGGGATACGACACGACAATGAGATAATATGGTTCTGGATAGGCAGCCACTCGGGGTACGAGGAGGTGTTGAAGCAAGTCGCCCAGCCTTTGTAGGGTGGGTGCAGCCACGGCTTCCCCCTAACCCCCTTTAGTAAACTGACCCTTACCCATAAGTCAGGTCGCTGGACACAATAGGTTTTCTGATATGTGGAACGCGTATACAATTTTTGTAGGGTGGGTGAAGTCTCGATGAAATCGAGGCGAAACCCACCACCCCCGGTTGCTACGAAATGTCCCGACTTGTCGGGATTCGCTTCGCGCACCCTACGATTCCACATTTCCAAGGTCGTCTGGCAATAACGCAAAGACCCTGGGATTCCCTGCTATGCCCATTTGCTAAGATAAACAGTCAATCACCACGTAGAGGGGGCGGAACCAGATTCCCCTCGGGGAATCTGACGGTGGATTTCATTGCCATTGGTTTAAGAATCTATCTCAAAATCCCGTAGGTCGGGTTTCCCAACCCGACCCCAAGTAATCGGCAGGTTAGGAAACCTGCCCTACTGGTTGTGCCTGGGCGTGGTGCCTCCCTTTTTGAGATAGCTTCTAAGGCGGCGTGGCGCTTGCCTGGAACAGGAACTCGATGTACAATTCCCATGGCGCACATCCTACGGCAAACGAGCAGATATGATTGTCCTTCACGCTATATGGGACGGCTCCAAACTACACCTCTGGGGAGAGGACTCCCTTGCCATCTCCCCAAAAGCCCACACCAATGAACAACGGCCCCAGCATCCCTTTGCCGCTAGCTCGAAGGAACTGAAGCGGGTTGCCAGGACGCTGGTAGCCAACCCACCGGCCTGGGAAATAGACCAGGTGTCGTTGCAGCTTCCCGCGGTTGGCCGTTACCCCTTGCCCAGCCCGGACCTGTTGTACTCCGCCCCGGAGCAGAGAAAGGGAGCAAAGGGCCCGGCCTCGTTCACTATGCCCGCCCTGGCCCTTGGGCCGGTTCAGGCCCTCGACTTCCTGGCCGCCCTGCCACCATCTTCCCCGGATGGGATTTCCACATCTGCATCCCTTCGTTATTGGGAGGAGGCGGCCAAGTTCTGCCTCGAGCTTCTCGCCAGGGGGCAATTCGTACCTTGCACCGAGACCGACACGGACAATGGGCTGCGTGCTCTGTGGACCCCGGCCCTGGAAGACCCGGATGTGGCAGAGCGTTTCCGTTTGCTGGCCTCCGCCATGCCGCCGGTGTGCCGTTCGTTGGGCGGGAATCCATCAACAGCAGTCGATATTCTGAACGGCTTTCTGGGGGCGGTTATCGACGCCTCAGTGCGCCGCGCTGTCCCGGGCGCCACGCTGCCATCAAAGAAGGGACGACCCAAATATCTGGGCGAGAAGTGGCTCTCCAGCCTCCTGTCCGAAGACCGCATTTTTCACGCTGAAGGCCATGACGCCGCCCACTTCTTCCAAGACGTCCGCCAGTGGACCAGCCAGCTTGCAGCCTCCACACCGCCAACGGCCGGGCCAGGCGCCGCCTTCCGCACCTGTTTCCGCCTGGAGCCTCCCGCGGATGACGACCAGCCCGGTGGCAAACAGTCCGCCGCATGGCTGCTCACCTTTCACCTGCAGGCCCTGGACGATAGAAGCCTGCTCATAGAGGCGGGAAAGGTCTGGAAAGAGCGCTCCGGCGTGCTGACATTCCTGAAACGCCGCTTTGAAAACCCCCAGGAGCGCCTTCTGGCCGACCTGGGGCGGGCCTCCCGCTTATACCCTCCCCTGGAAGGCAGCCTTAAAACGGCGCGGCCCGTCGCATTTGAATTGCCTACTGAGGGGGCCTACACCTTCTTGAAGGAGGCGGCCCCACTTCTGGAGCAGAGCGGCCTCGGGGTGCTGGTGCCGCCGTGGTGGCAGAAGCCGTCGGCCCGGCTCGGTGTGCGCCTCAAAGTGAAGGCCAAGAAAGCTGGCAAGTCGGAAGGGTCAGCATCCGGGTTAATGGGCTTAGGCGCCCTGGTAGACTTCGACTGGGAGCTTGCCCTGGGCGACCAGAGGATCACCCGGCAGGAACTGGAACGGATGGCGGCCCTCAAGGTGCCCCTGGTCCAGGTCAGGGGGCAGTGGGTGGAGTTCCGGCCTCAGCAGGTCGAGGATGCCTTGCGGTTCTATCAGAAGAAGGAAGGCACACTCGGCGAGGCCATGCGTCTGGCCGCGGGTGTGGGGACCTCTCCCGATGCACTACCCATTGTCGGCGTCGAGGCCGAAGGCCGGCTGCAGGATATCATGGCCGGCGTGTCATCGGGGTCAAGAGTGGAGGAACTGCCCGCGCCCGGGCGGTTCCAGGGCATGCTGCGTCCCTACCAGGTGAAGGGTTTCTCCTGGCTCGCCTTCCTGGAGCGTTTCGGCCTGGGGGCCTGCCTGGCCGACGATATGGGCCTGGGCAAGACCATCCAGCTTCTCGCCCTGCTGCTGCACGAGAGATCGAATGGCGTCAGGGACCCGGGCCCGACGCTTCTGATCGCCCCCATGTCCGTAGTGGGCAACTGGCAACGGGAAGTCTCGAGGTTCGCGCCGTCCCTCAAGGTGTTGGTCCACCACGGGACGCAGCGTCTCTGCGGGAAGGCCCTGGCCCGGGCAGCGCGCAAGAACGACGTGGTCATCAGCACCTATAGCCTGGCCCACCGGGACCGGGCCGACCTGTCGGGCATCTCCTGGCGCCGCATAGTCCTGGACGAGGCGCAGAACATCAAGAACCCATCGACGCGCCAGACTCAGGCCATCCGCTCCCTGGAGGCCGACCATCGCATAGCCCTGACAGGCACGCCGGTGGAAAACCGGCTTTCAGAGCTATGGTCGATCATGGAGTTCCTCAACCCCGGCTACCTGGGCGCCGCAGAACACTTCCGCAGCCATTTCGCCACGCCCATCGAGAAATACCGCGACGCCGAACGGTCGTCCCAGTTGCGCCGCCTGGTGCAGCCCTTCCTGCTCCGCCGGCTAAAGACCGACCCGGCCATTATCCAGGACCTGCCGCAGAAGATGGAAATGAAGGTCTTCTGCCGCCTCACCCGCGAACAGGCATCCCTCTATGAGGCGGTGGTGAAGGACATGATGGAGAAGATAGAGGAATCGGAAGGCATGGCGCGCAAAGGTCTGGTGCTGGCCACCTTGATGAAACTGAAGCAGGTCTGCAACCACCCGGCGCACTTCCTCCAGGATGGCAGCCCGCTGCCTGAGCGGTCGGGGAAACTATCGCGCCTCACAGAGATGCTGGAAGAGGTCATAGCCGAGGGCGACAAGGCGCTGGTTTTCACCCAGTTCGCCGAGATGGGGCAGATGCTCAAAGGGCATATCCAGGAAAAGCTGTCGCACGGGGTGCTTTTCCTTCACGGCGGCACGCCAAGAAAGGCCAGAGACGACATGGTGGAACAGTTTCAGACCAAGGGGAGCGGACCTTCCATTTTCGTCCTTTCACTCAAGGCCGGTGGACTGGGACTGAACCTCACCGCTGCCAGCCATGTCTTCCACTTCGACCGCTGGTGGAACCCGGCGGTGGAGAACCAGGCCACGGACCGCGCCTTCCGCATCGGCCAGAAGAAGAATGTCCAGGTGTACAAGTATGTCTGCGCCGGCACCCTGGAGGAACGCATAGACCAGATGATAGAGCAGAAAAAGGAGCTGGCCGAAAGCGTGGTGGGAACGGGCGAAGGCTGGCTCACCGAGATGTCCAGCGACCAACTGAGAGATGTGTTCGCCCTTTCCCGCGAAGCGGTGATGGAGGAATAGGCATGGGCTATGATCGATGGGACCACTGGGACCATTTTCCACCATCCACGCCAATTGCGGTAAAGAACGGCCTGAAGGCCAGGAGCCAGCACGGCAAGATCGGCGAGACCTGGTGGTCGAGCAAATGGGTGGCCTTCCTGGAGTCCCTGGACATGGGCGCCCGCCTGGGTCGCGGCAAGAGCTACGCCCGGCGCGGCCAGGTCATGAACATGGACATACAGCCCGGCCTGGTCACGGCTAAGGTCCAGGGTTCACGGCCAAAACCCTACGCGGTCACAATCCGTCTGACCCCGCTTTCACCGGATGAATGGCACAAAGTGGTGGACGCTATGGCTTCTCAAGCCCTGTTCGCCGCCAAGCTGCTGGCCGGAGAGATGCCACAGAACATCGAGGAGGCATTTCAGGCGGCGAAGGTATCCCTTTTCCCTTCGCGGCCCAAAGACCTGGATAGCGACTGCTCCTGCCCCGACTGGGCCAATCCCTGCAAACACGTGGCCGCCGTGTTCTTCTTGCTGGCCGAAGAGTTCGACCGGGACCCGTTCATGATTTTCAAGCTGAGGGGCAAAGACAAGGACAGCCTTGTCAGGACTCTCCGGGAACGCCGCACGGCGGGTACCCCACCGGAGGCAGCCGCGAGCGAAGTGAAGGTTGCCGGGCAATCAGGGGAAGCCTCTGCTGTCGAGTCCGGTCCACGGGACTTCTGGGGCATGGGACCGGAAATAGCCTCGTTCCGGGTGAGGATCGCCCCGCCGGAGGTGCCTTTGGCAACGTTAAAGCGGTTGGGGAAGCCAGACTTCTGGAAAGGCAACACCGACATCATGGACGCCCTGGGCAAGGTGTACGAGGCGGCCAGTCGCGAGGCCCTCAAGATCGCCTACGATGGAGACGGGGGCAATGGCGGACACTGATGACGCTCACAACCGGACGCGCCACGCTGAGCCCGCCGGAGGCCCTCGGTCCATCGGGGTCGAAGCGCACACAGGGAACGCGACAGCGCGGGCCGACCACGCTGACGAGGTACTCTGGGTCTACTCGTCCCGGACGCCGGATGGCGGCTGGTGGCACCCCAAGTACGGAGACGTCAAGGGGCCGGAAGGGTGGGAGTGGTTGCCCTCCGGCGACGCCTACATTACCCGCCAGGTCAAGCAGCTAGGCCTCCACTGGGTAGTGGTGAAGAAACGCAAGGAATTCACGCAGGCAATCGGTCTCCTTGCCCCTGCTGATAACATCCAACAGGCCAGAAGGCTGGCTGAGGAGACCGAAAGTCGGCGGAAAGAGAAGAGGGCCGTTTCCGCCAAACAGCGGGAAAAGAAAGAGCAAGACTACGCTACCAAGTTTGCCCGGGCAGTCCTGGACTTCCTGGCTTTTGCGCCCAGGCACAGGAAGCTGGCGCAGAAGATTGCCGAGGGCACGGCAAGACAGGCGACGGTGGTCGGCAGCGGCCGCGTAGGCCGGACTGCCAAACTGGAACTGGCGGAGAAAGCAGAGCTGGCGGCGAGGGCTTATATCCGGCACACATACACCGGGTACGAGGACCGTCTGCTGAAGAACGGCCTTTTTGACCTGGACCGGGAGACTCACCACTATCTGAAGTCGGAAGCCCACGAAGAGGTTGACGAGTTCCTGGAAAGGCACCGGCCAAAAGCCGAGGAGTGAAGTCGGTCAAGTCCGCTCGTTGTTGCGACCTGCTCTGCGTCTCACGGCACTGCGAAGCCGAGCAGCGGCATGGAAAATCCCCCGTCCCACTGCGCCTCGGGCGCAGTGGGACACCCCCCTTTTGTAAACTGACCCTTACACATGCTAATCGTCTCATATTAGAATGGTCTTCAAGATCCTAACCATTGGCCGTCCAAAACTGTCATTCTGGAGCGAAGTCCCGACCAGTCGGGAACAAGTCGGGAAGGGCGGGGGCATCTTCGGACAGCCTTGACAGACTATTATGAGACCGTTAGCCCAACTTCCGCAGTTCCGTATCTAATAGGCAGTATCCTCAAACGTAAAATTGGCACTACATTTCGTGGATTTTCATCCGCTGAGGCAGGTGTAACCCCAGCATCTGGAGCAGGACTGCCTGGGGTTTGGTTGGCTGAGCAATGCAGCGATTGCGGATCACGCGGTTCCCTGCTTGGTCGGCATGACCACATCAACGGCTTTGATCTGGGCGATCTCATTGAACACCTTGCGTGGCTCGTTGCCCAGGCCGGCCCTCTTGCACGTCTGTCCCAGCATCTTCCAAAGTACGTAAGCCAGGAAGCAAACCAGGATATGGGCCCGCACCCGCTCCTCCTTCTGATGCCAGATGGGCCTGATCCCTAGGTCGCCCTTCTGGATGCGAAAGGCTGCTTCCGCTTCGGTGAGCTGGATATAGGCCCGCCAGAGTTGCTCGGCATCCCAGTCGGTGATGTTGCTCCGTAGCAGGTAGCAGCCCTCACTCAACTCTGCCCAAGCTCGCCAGTCCTCTACTTTCTCCCAAATCACGTCAACTCTGCCACCCATCCGTTCCACCACCTGCACCCGGAATAAGCCGGCTGCACGGCTGTTGCCTTCCAGTAGTCTCCCCACTCTCCGTTCCATAGCCCCCAGCTTTTGCTTCTTCTTTCGGCAACTATCAGCCAACTTTACGAGACCCTTCTCGACGCGCTTCTCGAACCGGTTGTGGATAGCCTTCTCCTTGGCCGCTCGCTCAGCACTCCGACAGAGGATGAAGCTCTCCTCTCCGTCCGGAGATGGACAGAGCTTCACCTCCAACCCTTCCCGTACCTGCTGCCAGTCTGTCTTAAGCAACTGCTGCTCGAAACGCCGAAGTTGGCTCTTGGGCGTACCTACTATGTAGCGCCTTCCACCAGCCCGTAGGTATTCCAGGTTCTCCTGCGATACCATCCCCCGGTCCATCACCCAGATCCGACCGGCAGACCCATACTGGGACTCTATTTTCTCCACTATCTCTTCTACTGTGGTCACATCGGACCGGTTCCCGTCGAACACCTCGTATCCCAGGGGCATCCCTTCTCGGCTTACCACCAGGGCAATGCATACCTGTTTGCAGTCAGAGCGATGGTCCCGGGAATAGGCGCGTTGGGCTTGGTTGTTGCAATAGCCAGCACCCTCAAAGTAAGTCGAGGTTACGTCGTAGAGAAGCAGGTCGTACTCCAGCTTGAAGAGTTCCCCCAATCGTTCCTTCAGGTGCTTCTCCACTTCAATCTTGTGAGGAAGCAAGCTGTCCAAGGCCCGGTACAGCCGGTCGTCGTTTATCTTATCCGGTGCTATGCCCAGCAGGTCGCCCAGAGAACTCCTCCCATAAAGGTGCTCGGCTATCCGGAGTTCACTGGACGGCTCACAAAGGCGCATCAGAACCAGCGTCATAGCCATCATCGACCAAGGGATATCCTCCCGTCCACCTGGCAGCAATCGCTCAAGAAGCGAGATGAGATCAAGCCGATCGGCGATCTCCAAACCCAGCCAGCAGCCACCGAAGTCCCGTACTCCCTCTACCCGCACCCGCTTGGTATCCACTTCTACCCATTCGGGTTCACCCTCCTCATCGAAGAGCCGGCTCTGCCAAGAACCCGTTGCGCCCCTGGCTGCTTGCTCTACACCCAGGCGCCTCCCTTCACTCACATCCCCCAGATAGGCAACCACCCGCTGGCGAGGCCCTCGTTCCGTCCTGTAGGACTCCACCAGATCCCAGTAGACTCCATCTCGCTTGGACTTGGTCTGTCCACAACGCTTCAGGTACATGACCAGATTATAGCGACTTTTCAAGAGCCCGTTTTTGGCACTACATTGTCTTTCGGCCAGCGACAGCGTTCGCAGCCTGCCCCGACCACTCCCCGTTTGAACGTAGAAAAAGTCTTGGGAAAATGCTTGCTACCCCAAAGTGCGGAAGTTGGGTTAATAGGTCATGTCGCTGGACACAATAAGTTTTTTGATATGTGGAACGCGTCTACAACCTTGCAGGGTGGGTGCAGCCCCGATGGAATCGGGACGAAACCCACCACCTCCCGTTGCTGCGAAATGTCCCGAATTGTCGGGATTCGCTTCACCCACCCTACGTCTTCTGCCCAGAGCGACTACGGTGCCTTGTTGACCTTACTGGCATGTGAAAGATTATGAACCCTGGCTATGTTCCAAGTCTCCGAAATCCTCTTATGTCCAACCGAAAAATGTGGGTAGTGGTCAGTTAGTAAAGGGGGCAAGGAGGATTCGCCTTTCGTCACTACCCGATTCGCATGCTATAATTATCCATAGCTTTACGAACATCGCCCAAACAGGAGCGCAACCCATCGAAGCTGAACACCTGCGACGCCTCCTCGCCTCCGTGAAATCCGGCGATATCAGCGTGGACGAAGCCCTGAGCCACCTGAGCGCCTTCCCCTACGAGGACCTGGGTTTCGCCAAGCCGGACCACCACCGCGCCCTGCGTCAGGGCTTCCCCGAGGTCATCTTGGGCGAAGGCAAGACCGTAGAACAGGTCGTAGCCATCGCCCGGCGGCTGGCTTCCCAGTCAGACCGCCTCCTGATAACCCGGGCCAGCGCCGAGTGCTACCAGGAGGTCAGGAAACAACTGCCGGACGTGGAGTACCACGCGGACGCCAGGGCCATCGTCCTGAACCGTCTCAAAGACCGCCCCTTGCGGCCCGGCGTCATGGTAGTCTGCGGGGGCACCGCCGACGTGCCGGTGGCCGAAGAGGCTGCTGTAACCGCGGAGCTGATGGGAAATGAGGTGGAGAAGGCTTTCGACGTAGGGGTCGCCGGACTACACCGCCTGCTGGACCAGATGCCGCGTCTGCGCCATGCCCGGGTAGTCGTCGCGGTGGCCGGCATGGAAGGGGCGCTGCCCAGCGTCATCGGCGGGCTGGTATCGGCGCCGGTGATCGCCGTGCCCACCAGTGTGGGCTACGGCGCCAGCTTTGGCGGGATAGCCGCTCTCCTCGCCATGCTCAATAGCTGCGCCGCCGGGGTTGCAGTGGTGAACATCAACAACGGCTTCGGCGCCGGATTCATCGCGTCGTTGATTAATCTGAGGGGCTATCAGGACTGACCCCGGGCTGCCGGGGTTCGGAAGCCAGCGGGGTTTTCATCAGCATATAGCCCCGGCCCCTGACCGTCACAATGCGCTGCGCCGCCGACCCACCTTCCAGCTTCCGGCGAAGCCGGTGTACGGACACGTCGACGACATTCCCCTGTGCGCGGTAGTCGTCGCCCCACACGCGGCGCAGCAAAGTCTCCTGGTTGACAGGCTGACCGGCGTTCTCAGCCAGGGAGTACAGTAACTGGAACTCGGTGGGTGACAGGTTTACCAGCCTTTCTCCCACATAGGCTTGCTCTTTCACTGCGTCCAGTCGCAGGTCGCCGACGACCAGTTGCGGACGGCGGTGGACGTCCTTCAGCCTATCAAGCCGCTCGACGGTGCTGTCAAGTTCAGCGGCCAGTTGCTGAATCCGGGCCTGGGCCTTGCCGTATGACTGAGCCCGGGAAACGGCCTCGGCTGCAAGCCCGGCATAGCTTTGGGCCAGCTTGATTTCTTTCTCTGGAAACGCTCTCTTCTTGCCGGTATCGAAAATGTAGACCACGCCGAGCTTTTCGCCCCTGGTCACCAGCGGAATAACTACCAGAGGCCCTACCCCCAGCTCCTCCGCCCACGATGGCGGTCCCTTCCTATCTCCGGATACCATTTCCAAAGCCAGGGGAATGCCCTTCTCCATGGCTTCCAGCGTAGCGGCGCCCGGTTCAGATCGGGCCACCATCTCGTCCCAATTCTTTTTCCCCAGCTTGCGCACCGCAGGAGCAACTACCGCCGAGGACAGTCTTTGGCTGTCCGCGTCCCACAGAGCTACCACGCCATACGGCAGCCCCAGAGAAGACGAAAGATGGGCTGCCGTTTCCTCAAGAAGGGGCTTGATTTCCCATGTCTTCTGCAGGGCCTTCGCGGTTTCGGCGAGGCTCTGCGCGTGGGCCTGTACTCGAATGAATTCCTGTAGCTCTTCCTTCTCCCGGCGTTCCTCAAGCCTGCGGGCCGAAAGGTAGCCGGCCAGAACGGCGACGAGGAACAGGAAAGGTATCTGCACCGCGATTATGGAGCTTATTTCGCCTGTCCGGCTGGTAATGAAATGCAGAGCTGCATACGCCAGACTGAACGTAATGGCGCTGAACAAGGCGCTGCGATAGCCGAGGAACATCGCGTAGTATACGATGTACAGCGGGAACAGGAAGAACAGGGCGCCACCCGGGCCGCCCGCCAGGTACAGTCCACCGCTGAGGGCCATCGTATCCACTGCCGCCATTGCGTAGACAACGTTGGCGCTCCGCACACGAGGCAGCACCAGTCGGCCCAGGAGCATATTGTACGTCAGATAGACGATCAACAGTATCGCCGCCGGCAGTGTGGCAATCGTTGCTCGCTGTACGTAAAGCCCCAACGCCAGCACCACTACCGCGAGAAGGCGGTAGTTGAAAGTAGCACGCTCTGTACGGAGAATATGCTCTATCATGTCTCTCCAGCGCCCACCGCGGTCGTCGCCTCCTGCGTCCATTCTTCGCAAGCAAAAAGAGGCCCGACCCGGAATCGGCCCCACCGATGAGGGCGCATCTGCAACATAGACAACGGATAAAGGGAAGGGGAGGGACAACGGCCGCCCTCCCCTTCAACCTTCGCTCTGCCTGAGTTTCCGGTTACTCCTGAGAATCGGCGTCGTCATCGGGCACGTCAGGGGTCTCCTCAGCAACCTCTTCGCCGGGCAACAGGTCCTCGGTGGGCAGACTGGCCTCCTCTTCACCACCACCACCCAGGAACCTGCGCGCCTCCTGCGCCTCGTCTACCTTCTCCGGCGCCGGTGCTTCTTCCACGATGGTAAGCGACCGGGCCGGGATCAGCTTGCCTATGATCACGTTCTCTTTCAGGCCCTGCAACCGGTCGATCTTCCCCGAAATGGCCGCTTCTGTCAGCACTCGTGTGGTCTCCTGGAACGACGCCGCTGCCAGCCAGCTCTCCGTATTCAGTGATGCCCGCGTTATGCCCAGCAGCACAGGCGTCGCCGTAGCCGGCTCACCGCCTTCGGCCAGGACCTTTGCATTGGTATCTTCGTATACCAGCCGGTCCACCAGATCACCGGGCAGGAGGTCCGTATCACCCGACGATTCTATGCGTACCTTCGTTAGCATCTGTCGGACGACCGATTCAATGTGCTTATCATTGATGCTTACGCCCTGGGAGCGGTATACCTTCAACACCTCGTCCACCAGATACCGCTGCACCGCCTCGCGCCCCATAACGCGCAGTATGTCCTGAGGGTTGGCGTGCCCGTCGGTAAGCTGCTGTCCGGCCCTCACCGTGGCGCCGGACTCGACCCGCAGGCTGGCGGCGGCTGGCACCAGGTACTCCCTCTCATCTCGCTCTTCGTACTGGATAAATAGTCGGTCATCGCCCACTTCTACCTTACCGGCAACCTTGGCCACT
This sequence comes from Chloroflexota bacterium, assembly GCA_016210545.1. Lineage (GTDB taxonomy): Bacteria > Chloroflexota > Dehalococcoidia > JACVQG01 > JACVQG01 > JACVQG01. The sequence continues at coordinate 20,449 of JACQTY010000111.1, read as the reverse complement.
ATGGGCGTCAGGGCAGGGCTATCTTTGCCCTGGCCCTCTCCCGGCGTCGCCTGGGCGAGGACCGCGCCGATCTCGACCTGCTGCCCTTCCTGGACAAGTATCTCTGCCGCTGGCGGCAACAGGTACTCATCCCGGTAGACCTCCAGGCTGACTACCCGTATCTTCCGGCCTTCCTGGGTACGCTCGATCTCCGCCACGCCATCGATTTCAGAGAGAATGGCCTGACCTTTCGGCGCCCGGGCCTCGAACAGTTCCTCAACACGGGGCAGACCACTGGTGATATCGATGCCTACCACACCGCCGGTGTGGAACGTGCGCATCGTAAGCTGAGTCCCGGGTTCGCCGATGCTCTGTGCAGCAATGATACCCACTGCAGTGCCTCTTGCCACCGGCTTGCGGCGCGCCAGGTCTCGTCCGTAGCAGTGCTGACATATCCCCTGGCGAGCAGCACAAGCCAGCGGAGACCGCACATAGGCCCGACCCACACCCGACTCAGCGATCTCCTTCGCCTTGTCCTCATCTATCTCTTCATTCGCGTCCACGATCGTCCGGCCAGTTTTCGGGTCGGTGATCTTGGCCGCCGCCAATCGCCCGATCAAGCGTTCCTCCAACGCGGGAAGTATACCCTTTTCTTCGGGGTCCGCAACCCAGATGCCAGCTGTGGTGGCACAATCATCCTCCCGGATTATGACATCCTGACCCACGTCTATGAGGCGTCGCGTCAGGTAACCACTATCCGAGGTGCGGAGGGCTGTATCGGCCAGACCTTTTCTGGCCCCGTGAGTGGAGATGAAGTACTCCAGGACCGACAGCCCCTCGCGGAAACTGGCGCGAATTGGGAAATCTATGATGCGTCCTGCGGGGTCAGTCATGAGACCGCGCATGCCGGCCATCTGGCGGATCTGATCGATGTTACCCTTGGCTCCCGACGTCGCCATCATGTAGATACTGCCGTAACGGTCCAGAGACTGCTGGATCACTTCTTTGAATTTGTTGGTAGTATCCAGCCACACCTTTACCGCCCGGTCATATCGCTCCGCTTCAGTAATGAGGCCCCGTCCATACTCCCGGTCCAGATTGGCTATCTCCTCTTCCGCCTTCCTCAAGATCTCTGGCTTGCTGGCGGGCACCTCCAGGTCATTCAGGGCTATGCTGATGCCCGACTTCGTGGCAAAGGTAAAGCCCAGACGCTTCAAATTATCGAGCATGTCCGCAGTGGCCAGGTTTCCAACCACTTTGTAGCACTCGGACACCAGGCGCTTCAGTTTGCTCTTGTCCGTGACATCGTTGAAGAACCCCAGTTCCTTGGGCAGGACCTCGTTGAAGATAATGCGGCCGACGGAAGTCGTGATCCTTTCCCCGGCATTATCCCTGACTTCAATCTTCGCCTGGAGTTCCACAAGTCCGAGGTCATAGGCCAGCCTGGCTTCTTCGAAGCTGGCAAACCGCTTGTTCTCGCCCTTAGCCCCTGGCTTTATGCTCGTCAAGTAGTAGCAGCCCAGCACCATATCCAACGTGGGCGTCACTACGGGTTCTCCGGAGCTCGGCAGGAGCATGTTATTAACGCTGAGCATGACCTCCCGCGCCTCGCTGACCGCTGCTTTGGAAAGCGGCACATGAACGGCCATCTGGTCGCCGTCGAAGTCAGCGTTGTAGGCCGTACAGACGAGCGGGTGTATCTGAATAGCGCTGCCATCGATAAGCACCGGCTCAAAGGCCTGAATTCCCAGACGGTGAAGCGTGGGCGCTCTGTTGAGAAGCACCGGGCGCTCTTTGATAACCTCTTCCAGGATGTCCCACACCTCAGCCCTGGCCCTGTCGACCATGCGGCGGGCGCTCTTGATGTTGTGGGCCACACCCCGCTCCATGAGCCGGCGCATGACGAACGGCTCGAACAACTCCAGGGCCATCCGTTTCGGGAGACCGCACTGATGCAGCCTGCGCTCCGGCCCAACCACGATGACCGAGCGACCGCTGTAGTCTACCCGTTTGCCCAGAAGGTTCTGGCGGAAACGGCCTTGCTTACCCCGGAGCATATCCGAGAGCGACTTCAACTTGTGGTTGCCCCCGATAGAAACGGCCTGTCCACGGCGCCCGTTGTCTATCAGGGCGTCCACGGCTTCCTGCAACATGCGCTTTTCGTTGCGGACGATTATCTCCGGGGCTCCCATTTCCAGCAGTCGCCGTAGACGGTTGTTGCGGTTAATGACCCTTCTATACAGGTCATTGAGGTCGCTTGTCGCAAACCGGCCCCCGTCCAACTGGACCATGGGCCTGAGATCGGGGGGCAACACGGGCAGCACCGTAAGGATCATCCATTCCGGCTTGTTCCCGCTGCGACGAAACGCCTCGACTACCCGCAGCCGCTTGGAAGCCTTCTTGTGTTTCTGCCCCGAGGTAGACCTGAGTTCCTCCAGCAGTTGCTGCCGCACTGCGTCGACACTTGTGTCCCTCAGCAGCGTGAGTATCGCCTCGGCCCCCATGCCAGCCTCGAATATGTCGCTGTACTTGTCACGCAGCTCCCGGTGACGGGTCTCGGTCAGCAAAGCGCCAGGCTGGATATCCTCTAGGTCCTCGACCTGGGTGCGCTGGGCCGTCTCCAGTTCAGCCTTGTCATCCAGGAAACTCTTTTGCGGCTGCGATAGCTCTTGCTCCACGGATGACTGTTGCTGAGCAATTTCCTCTCGCACCCGCTGTTCTTGTTCTTCACGCAGGACGGCAAACTTGCTTTCTTCCTCGGCCGCACGCGCCCGGGCCGTTTCGCGAAGCAGGTCGATATGGTCCTGGCTGATTACCGTACCCTGCGGGGCGATAACCGTCCCGGCGAGCGCGTGATCAGTTTCCGCAGCCTGGCCGATCTTCTCGGTCAGCGCAGCTTCCACTTCGCCGGATTCGCTCTGTATCGCCTCCAGCGCCGACGCCTTCTGCGCTTCCAGCTTGGCGGCATCCTTCTCAGCCTTGCGCTTGATCTGATCAGTCTCGGCTTCCAATCGCGCGTTGCCCTCGGCCACCTTTTCTTCCAGCGCCTTTTGCCGTTGGTCGATTTCCTCCTGGGTCTTGGCCATCGACTTCTCGACAAACTGGCGACGGGCATCCGCATTCACAGCGGTCACAATGTACTGAGCGAAATAGAGCACCCGCTCCAGACTGCGCGGCGAAAGGTCCAGCAAAAGGCCGAGCCGACTGGGGATGCCCTTGGAGAACCAGATGTGGGCAACGGGGGCCGCCAGTTCAATGTGGCCCATTCGTTCCCGGCGCACCTTGGCCCGGGACACCTCGACGCCGCACTTGTCGCAGATAATACCTTTGTAGCGGACCCTCTTGTACTTGCCGCAATAGCACTCGAAGTCCTTTGTCGGACCGAAGATACGCTCGCTGAACAGACCATCTCTCTCCGGCTTGAGCGTTCGATAGTTGATAGTCTCGGGCACCGTGACTTCGCCATACGACCAGTTGCGTATCTGTTCCGGCGAGGCCAAAGAGATCCTGACCGCATTGAAATCGTTAACTTCCAGCACTATTCCATACCTCTCTGCGATATTAGGCCGCCGAGTCCACCCAACCTGCGGATTTCCGCCGTCTTGTCCTCCGCCGCCTCTTCTTCAGCAAACGGGACCCTTTCTTCCGCCTCATTGAGTACCTCTACAGCCAGAGCCAGGCTCTGCAACTCCTTGACCAGCACCTTGAATGACTCAGGGACTCCCGGCGCCTGTATGTCATCACCCTTCACAATAGCCTCGTACGCTTTGGCCCTTCCCGTTACGTCGTCGGACTTAACGGTCAGTAGTTCCTGCAGGATGTGGGCCGCCCCGTAGGCCTCCAGGGCCCATACCTCCATTTCACCGAAACGCTGCCCGCCAAACTGGGCCTTACCACCCAGAGGTTGTTGGGTAATCAGCGAGTAAGGGCCGGTGGACCGGGCGTGGATCTTGTCCTCTACCAGGTGTATAAGTTTCATCATATAGATCTGGCCCACGGTCACCGGCTGGTCAAATGCTTCGCCGGTACGTCCGTCCCGTAGTTGCACCTTCCCGAACACGGGCGGCGTTAGTCTCTTCTCTTTGTAAAGGGCTTCTGTCTGCCGATCAACTTCCTCGGGGCTAAGAGTCTTGGCGTCCACGCCCTGCCGCTCCAGCCACAGCCTGAGACAGGACTGTCGGGCTTCCCCGAGATGCCCATCGGCAAAGACCTTCTCCGCGTCCTGACCCTGCTCTGCAAGCCATGCCCTGGCCTTTCCCCAGTCCACTTCCAGGTTGCCCCCTTTGTCCTGCACCGCGCCGGCCTGCTCCACCAACCACTCCCTGGCCAGCTCGTCTTCAATGGCAATGTCGGTAGCGCCATCGAACACCGGACAAAGAGCCTTGAAGCCAAGAGTATGCGCAGCTTTCCCCAGATGGGTCTCCAGAATCTGCCCCACATTCATGCGGGAGGGCACGCCGATAGGGTTCAGGATCATCTCCACATGTCGCCCGTCGGGGAGGACCGGCATATCTTCAATGGGCAGAATACGGGCAATGACCCCCTTATTGCCGTGTCGCCCGGCCATCTTGTCGCCCACCGACACCTTTCGTTTCTGAGCTATCCATACCCGCACCAGCTTGATGACGCCAGCCGGCAACTCGTCTTTGTTATCGCGGGAGAACACGCGGACGTTAATAACCTTGCCCTGCTCCCCATGGGGGACGCGCAGCGAAGTGTCCTTCACATCCCGTGCTTTCTCCCCGAAAATGGCCCGCAGCAGCTTCTCCTCGGCGCTCAACTCGGTCTCACCCTTAGGGGTGATCTTGCCCACAAGGATGTCGCCAGGCCCTACTTGGGCGCCGATGCGGATTATGCCTTCTTCATCCAGGTCTCGCAGACTCTCTTCCCCCACGTTGGGGATGTCGCGGGTTATTTCCTCTGGTCCCAGCTTGGTCTCGCGAGCCTCTATCTCATGCTTCTCTATGTGGATGGAGGTGAACTTGTCTTCCCTCACCACGCTCTCACTGATAATGACCGCGTCTTCGAAGTTGTAGCCGCCCCAGCTCATAAAGGCGCACAGGATGTTCTGGCCCAGCGCCAGTTCGCCGCGCTCAGTGGCCGAACTGTCGGCAAGCACCTGTCCCTTCATCACCTTGTCGCCCTTGAACACGATGGGGCGTTGGTGCATGCAGGTCCCCTGGTTGGTGCGCATAAACTTGACGAGGGGGTACACTCGTTCCGTCCCGTTCTCCTGGACCCGTATCTCACTTCCCCCCACAGAAGTCACCACACCTTCATCCTGGGCGAAGACAACCTGGCCGCTGTCTCGCGCCGCCAGGACCTCCATCCCTGTGCCCACGATCGGCGAATCCGGCCGGAGCAACGGTACCGACTGGCGCTGCATGTTCGATCCCATCAAAGCCCGGTTGGCATCGTTGTGCTCCAGGAAGGGTATCAGGGCGGTGACAACGCTGACCACCTGCTTGGGGGTCACGTCCATGAAATCTATTTTGTCGGCGCCCTCGAAGAAATAGCGGTTGCCCCGCCGCACCTCTATCTTCTCATCGATGAACTGGTTCTCAGCATTAAGCCGGGAGTTGGCCTGGGCAATCGTGTACTCCTCTTCCCGGTCAGCCGTGAGGTACTCAACCCTGCCGGAAACGAAGGGGAAGACAGCCACTCTCTGAGGAGGCAGAGCGGCCAGACGCTTGGCCAGCGGCGCGGACACGACGGTATCTTTCTTGGTCACGGTGCGCCCCTTGCCGTCAGTTACCTTCTCTCTTAACGTGCGTCCCACTATTTCTTCATCCGCTGTGCTCAGCGAGTGCATAACACGCCGGTAGGGAGTCTCTATGAAACCGAACTGGTTAACGCGGCCATAAGTGGCCAGAGACCCGATGAGACCGATATTGGGACCCTCAGGCGTCTCGATGGGGCAGATACGGCCATAATGAGAATGATGCACGTCCCGCACATCGAACCCGGCGCGCTCGCGTGAGAGGCCGCCAGGCCCCAGGGCCGACAACCGTCGCTTGTGGGTCAACTCCGCTACTGGATTAGTCTGGTCCATAAACTGGGAAAGCTGAGAGCCTCCAAAGAACTCCCGCATTGCCGCTACTACGGGACGGATGTTCAACAGGCTGGCAGGGGTAGCCTGTTTGGGATCGACTATGCTCATCCTTTCCTTGACCACGCGCTCCAGTCTCAACAGGCCTATGCGGAATTGGTTCTGGATCAGCTCCCCCACGGTCCGTACCCGCCGGTTGCCCAGGTGGTCGATATCGTCGGGGTCTTCCTTCTTGTTGTTGACCAGGATAAGATGGCGAACAATCTCCACCATATCGTCGGGAGAAAGGACGCGGTTCTTAAGCCGGGACAGGGCAGCCTCCACCACCGGCAGTAATCCTTTGGCGCCGTCATGCCCCTCCTCGACCTTCTTCGCCAGGTAAGCATGAAACTCCCCTATCGGATTCAATACGCGCTCATCATTGTTGGCAGCGGAGTTGGCTATGGCATCCAGAATCCCGGCTGCCTCTTCCGCCAATTCAGTAGCGCGCGCCTGCTCCATTATCGGCTCTGCCAGGCGGCGGTAGAGTCTAAGCTTCCGGTTGAGCTTGTGCCTGCCCACCCTGCCTAGGTCGTAACGACGGGCATTGAACAGCAGGTTGTCGATCAGCCCTCTGGCATTCTCCAGCGTTGGCGGCTCGCCGGGCCGCAAGCGCTTGTAAATATCTACAAGGGCGTCGTTTTGATTGCGGATGTGAGGTTCTTTCTCTATCGTGGCCCTCAAATAGTTATGCTCTGAGTCCGTGTCCACGTCCTGGAAGAGCTTCACCAGGCCCTCATCATCGCTGAACCCCATTGCCCGCATCAGTGTTGTGATGGCGATCTTACGCTTGCCGTCAACTTTTACAGATACCACATCCCTGTTGCTGGTCTCGAACTCCAGCCAGGCGCCCCGGTCGGGTATCAGCTTTCCCAGGCTCAGATCTCGCCCGCTGGTTACGTCTTCCTCCAGGGTGAAGTACACGCCAGGCGAACGCAGCAACTGGCTGACAACTACCCTTTCTGCACCGTTGATAATGAATGTCCCCTGCTGGGTCATCAAGGGGAAGTCCCCGAAAAAGAGGTCCTGTTCCTTGATCTCTCCGGTCTCCTTCACAACCAGTTGGACCGTGACATAGATAGGAGCAGAGTAGGTCAACTCCCTTTGCCGGCAGTCAAACTCAGTGTATTTTGGCTCTTTGAACGAGTAGTCCTTGAAGTGCAACGCCAAACGGCTCCCCGTAAAGTCCTGGATCGGGGATATCTCCTGAAGCAACTCATGAAGCCCCTTTTCCAGGAACCACTTAAAGGAGTCCAGTTGGACCTGAATGAGGTTGGGCACATCGAGAATGGTGGGCAGTTTAGCGTAAGACTTCCGCTTCTCAACGACAGCAGAATCGAAAGGGGCAATTGGAAACGTCGAAACCATTATCTCTCTCCTAAAGACCGGGCAAAATTGTGGCTATGCAGGGGTGTGGTCAGCGCAAGACAGGCTGATCCTATCGGGGGGTTTTTGTCGAATTGGAAGAATGGTGAGAGGCATAATCCAGCAAAATAACATTATACACAGTTATTTCAAGTCTGTCAACAGGCGCTTGACGGGTGTTTGCCGCCTCTGTTATAGTTATCTCTAACAAGCAAGGAGGCCGTGATGCCTGATCTGGAATACAAGCAACTGCGGCGGGCCTATGGTTTCGACGAAGTCGCCCTCGTGCCCGGGGACGTGACCATAAACCCCGACCAGACGAACATAGAACTCCACCTGGACAAGCTGACGTTCCCTCTACCGATTTTGGCCGCCGCCATGGACGCGGTAGCCAGCCCGGCATTCTCCGTCGCCCTGAGCAAGTTTGGCGGGCTGGCTGTGATGAACCTGGAAGGTGTCCGGAGCCGCTACGAACGCCCCGATGATGTCATCCAGCAGATCGTCTCCGCCTCCCCGGCGGAAGTGACCACCTTAATGCAGAAGATATATGCTGAGCCTATCAAGGAGAAACTGGTCGGAGAGCGCATCCGGACCGTGAAACAAGCCGGCGCTATGGTCGCTGTGTCGGTCACGCCCCAACTCACCAAACGGCTTGCGCCTCTTGCCGTGGAAGCCGGGGCTGACGTACTGGTCGTCCAATCTACTGTTACCACCGCCCGGCATATCTCCAAGAGCTACAAGGGCCTTGTATTCTCGGAGCTGTGCAGTTCCGTGCCGGTTCCGGTCGTCGTGGGCAACTGCGTCAGCTACAATACTTCGCTGGAGCTAATGCGCACGGGCATTGCCGGCCTGCTGGTAGGGGTTGGACCGGGCGCCGCCTGCACCACCCGCGAGGTGCTCGGTGTTGGCGTACCCCAGGTGACCGCCACCATGGACTGCGCCGCCGCCAGGGAACAGTACTACAAAGAGAGCGGGCGCTATGTAGCTGTCATAACAGATGGCGGCATGCGCAACGGGGGTGACGTCTGTAAAGCCCTCGCCTGCGGGGCCGACGCTGTCATGCTGGGCTCGATTTTCGCTCAGACCGAGGAAGCCCCGGGACATGGCTACCACTGGGGCATGGCCACATCCCATTCCGCATTGCCCCGCGGCACCCGGATAAGAGTAGGCACTACCGGCAAGCTGGAACAAGTCCTTCACGGCCCAGCGACCGTCACCGATGGCAGCCAGAACCTGGTGGGTGCTATTCGCACCGCGCTAGGGGTGTGCGGCGCCTTCACCATCAAGGACATGCACAACGTGGAGATGATAATAGCCCCCGCCATCAAGACCGAAGGCAAGGGTTTCCAGCTCAAGTCGGCGCAGTGCTAGGTATTGAAAACGTCGTTTGGCCTATTGACAGCCACCATTATGTCATGTATTATAACTATGAGAGTAGTTGACCAACGAGGTCTAGGAAAAGGAGGCGGTCAATGACTCTACACAAGATTTACGGGGTGTTCCAGGTTGAGTCTTGAGGCCCTGCAGTATACGCAGGGCCGGGCGAAGGTCGGAGAACGCCCGTATCCAGATTAAAGAGAAGCGCTAGTCCCGACCGAGGACTGCTTCATCCAGCTATAAAGCCGGAATGGGGCCGAATCCGACGAAGCAATTGAATACGAATTGGCAGTGCAGGGTTGCGTCCGCAATCCTGCACTTGTTTTTTGAGGGTCGTCTGTATCAGCCCGGCCGCGGCGCAATGACGGCCACTACCACCAGGTCCGTTTCGGCGACAAGCCCGTGGGGCATCTGAGGCGGGCAGTCCACCAGGGAGCCCGGAGCAAGGTCAACCTTCTCGTCGCCCACAATAGCCTCCCCCTGTCCCTCTATGCAGTGAAAGAGCACCTCTGACGGCGCGGAATGAGGCGATACCTCCTGTCCGGCCTTGAGGCAGAATAGCACCACCCTCATCTTCTCCGAATCGAAGATCAGCTTGGATACAAATCGCTTGCTATCGAATTCCCTAAGCCTTGCCACTTGCTGGGCCTGCATGCTGCCTCCGTTTCTCGATCGCTGAGTTGAGCGCTTTCAGCAATGATTCCACATCTACCCCGTCCCGGGTGGCTGTCTTTCCGATGCTGACGCCGCCGCCGCAGCAGGAGTCCACCCGGTGTTTGTTGAACACCGCTATGGTCTCAGGGTAACGCTTGATCACGTCGTTGATGACCATGTCTTTGGTAATGGTATCCATAGTCTTTCCTCCAAGAAGCGTCATGCCCTACCGCCAGGTGGTCCCACGTGAATTCAGATGTTCCGAAGTTGGGAGACGGGCGGATCCCCCTTGCCCCCTTGGTACGGGGGCGCCTCGACTCGTCGAGGCGGGGGATTCCGATGGTTGACCGGCGCTTTGACGGGACATCCAGGTGAAACATCCCGATGCACCGCGACCGGGGTCGGAGCACGGCGCATGTTCAATACCTTATTTCAAAACCATTGAAGCCACCCCGGTAATCTGACCACCTTGCCTCCACGTTTTCCACCTTTGCGCCCGGGGGGCCAACTTTCACTTCCTCCAGAAGGGAGTCCAGCCTTGCCTTGTCACCCTCGGCCTCAATCTCGACCCTTGTAGGGTCCGGAAGGTTCCGGACAAAGCCCGTAATGCCTAACCGGAGCGCCGCTTCCCTGACAAAAGCCCTGAAATAGACGCCTTGCACCCTGCCACGTACTACAGCCGTGAGGCGCATCTGTCCGGTCATTGGACTCCGATCACCGGGAAAGAACGCGGAAGGCGAACGGTGATTCCGCTGCGTCGAGCCGTCTGAGACCCGCGTCCCGGGCAACACGCAACGCCGCCTCGAACTCGTCGCGCCTCGGGGACCGATTCAAGAGAGGGTCCTCCATGGCCCTGTGGCACGGACGGTACTGGGCCATGACGTTCAGGTACGTATCCGGGGAGATCTCCCTGGCCAGGAAATCGACTACCCCCTTTGTCCCCGCCTGCCCGAATGGGAGGACCAGGTGCCTCACCAGGAGTCCGCTGATAGCAATCCCCCTTTCATCCAACTGGAGGTCGCCTACCTGGCGGTGCATCTCTTTTATCGCGGCGCGGTTTACATCCGGGTAGTTGTTTACCCCGGACAGACGTCGGGCTATCGCTTCGTCGGAGTATTTCATGTCGGGCATGTAGATGTCCACCGCGCCATCGAGAAGCTGGAGCGTTTCGACCGAATCGTAGCCGCCCGAATTATACACCAGAGGCACGGACAACCCGCCCCTGACGGCGATGACCAGCGCCTCCAGGATCTGAGGGACGACGTGGGTGGGGGTCACCAGGTTGATGTTGTGGCAGCCCTTCGCCTGAAGCGAAAGCATCATCCTGGCGAGCGATTCCGGGGGAACCTCCTGCCCTTCACCCTCCTGGCTGATCTCCCAGTTCTGGCAAAAGGTGCAGCGCAAGGAGCAGTTGGCGAAGAAGATAGTGCCGGAGCCGTTCGCGCCCACAAGCGGCGACTCCTCGCCAAAATGGGGGTGAAAGACGTACACGCGGGCCAGCCGCCCGGTCCGGCACTTGCCCGGCTTCTCAGCCAGACGATCAGCATGGCAACCACGCGGACACAATTCACACCTGCCAAGGCGGCTGACGAGCTGCCGCGCCAGGTGTTCCAGCTTGCCGCTGGAATAGAGTTGGTGGTAACGGGCCATTGTCTATTCTTCGGGGGGCGGCGCCTTCTTGCCCTTGGCCTTTATAACCTCTACAGGCTGCTCGGTGGGTAGCACCGACGTCAACGAAGCCGTCTTCTTGGCGTCCTTCTTGGGCTTCTTGGCTTCCCGTTTCCGGAAATCTCTGCCTCCCATGATTCACCTCTCCAGATATTTTCCAGTCAAATTCTAGCAGATACGAAGCAAGCTGTAAAGGAGCGCAAGAGACAGAGAGGAGAGATAGAGATAGAGACGGGACGAAGGCAAGGTTCAAGTCTTGTCGGTGGGCCTCTGTGGACAGTACTCGAACTTCTTGCGACCAGAGTTGGCAACCAGGCTGAAGCAGTTGCTAGCCGGTGGTTCGTGAATATCAGATGGCCTAGACATACTGAAACCATAACTAGGCCTGTCTTTGAGTTCAGGCTACTACCATCTATTTAACACCGGCGTTTCTGAGTGCCGAAGGACTCTGGCGGCCAACAATCGCTGGAGCCTCGTGGATCAGGTCGTCATCCTCAAGGGCTCTAACCATGAAGAGGGCGAAGTCCACGCGGCGTGTAATATTGCTCTCCAGTATGGGGTCGCCCACATGTCGGCTCCACACAGGCAGGCCCTGGCTCTCGCCCTCTTCGAGGTCGCTTCCGCGCACGACAGTCCACCTCGTGTCACTGGCAAATACGCGTTTGCATGCTTCTACCTGATCGTCGACGTCGGCGAAGCCAACGAGCCGCGCAAGCCAACCGAACACCTTCACGAACATTTTGAGCTTCCACGAGTACACATCCTGACCGTCACGTGTGATGTGCCACCCGCTCGAGAACACCAGGCGGGCGCCCGGTGGCGCATAATCGAGCACCGCTTGGGCCGTTCCCGTTGAGTAGCCGTGAACCCCCCATGGAACCAGGACCGTGAGCACCCCATCGCATCCTGCGACTGCCTTCTTGATGACTTCTCGGTTGTTCGTAGCACCTGGAACGATGGTGATGCGCCCCCTAAAGGCATCGAGCTTCTCCACGCTTTTCTCGCGGCACACACCAGCTACTTCATGGCCTCGATCCAGCGAGTGCTGCACCATATATCGCCCGAGCTTCCCGGAGGCCCCAACGATGCAAACTTTCATCGTGCCCGCTCCTTTTCTTAATCTTACTTGACGCTCGTCTGGTGGGCCTCTGTGGACTCGAACCACAGACCACGGGCTTGTCAGTCCCGACCTCTCAAGATAGCCGCCTGCCAGCGCTCTTTTCTGAAAGCCCTACACTGTGCTGTCTTTTTTCAGCAGGGCGGGAACAGGCGCCAGGCGGCGCTTCACGGGGTCCGCGTCCATGTTGAACAAGTCCAGGGTCGTGACCGCCAGCAAAGGCGTCGCCCCTTCAGGGCCGAAGACGACCAGCGTTGTGCGCTCCCGTCCGTCCGAGCGAATGCGGGCCTCGCCTACCTCATAGTCCACAACCCGCTCGTCCGCCAACTGGAAAGACACGCGGCCTACGGCCTCGATGGCAAGGCCGCGCAGCACAGCCCGGGGCAGCACAATGTGGGAGGCCCCCGTGTCTACCGGGGCCTCGACTTCCACGAACTGCCGCCTTTGCGGGTCGGCTACCTGTACAGAAACGGTGAACGTACCCATGTTCTTGGCACGCATTACACCACAGGCCATAAAGCCGTGAGCGAGGGAGGATAATGAACGCGCAGTTGAAGCGGTTCTTGTACACAGGGGGCCAGTGCCCACTGGCGCGCATCACGTATACTACAGGTGTGAGACCGCGGGCCAGGGCCGCCCCCTATCGCAGTTGCCAGGGCGACCCCGCGCTCATGCTTCGTTCTCCCGATGAACCGAGGGCCTTCGGCAGGCTCAGCATGGCGACATATGGCCCCGATGATGCCAATTCCCACGGCGAGTAACTACGCACCCGCACCAGTCCCTACTCTCCACCTGACCCTCTCCGCGCCACTTCCCGCCCGAGCCTCCTGAAGTCCGCCCTGAACTTCCCCCTTGTCCCCGGGAATCTCATGGCCGCCGCCGGGTGATACGTCTCGATATACTGTATACCGGCCAGCCGGGGGGTCTTCCAGGCGACCTGCCCCATCAAGACGATAATCTTTGGCTTCACCTCCTCAATCTCGGCCAGCAAATAGGGCATCCAGTATTCGATTTGTCTGGCAGTCGGCCTTTTATTCCCTGGCGTCGGCTCTTTGACCACACTGGTCACATACAACTTGTCCCGTTTCAGGCCGCTTTCTTCCAGGACCACATTGAGGAACTTCCCTGACCTGCCCACGAACGGTCTGCGCTGCCTGACTTCCTCTTTCCCGGGGTTCTGGCCGATAAGCATGACCGCAGCATGGCGAGGCCCCTCGCTGAAAGCTGCGGCGTCTGAGGCTGACCGAGAAGACATCTCTTTTCTCAATTGGCTTACACTTCTCCCCCTCTCCGAAATCGGAGAGGGGGCAAGGGGCCATAAGCACTAACTTTGTAGGTCGGGTTTCCTAACCCGACCGTAGTGGGCAAGGCAGGTTGGTCCCGACATGTCGGGATGCCCTACGGTTATGTCAGCGCCCGTCGGGCAAGGGGGGGGTCGACATGGAAAAGGCAAGTCAATAGTCTATGCCCTTCTGTGGTTCAATTCCCTGACGGAAGGCGTGCTTAATCTCGTTCACCTCGGAAACGGTATGGGCCCGTCTTATTACTTCCTCGTGCGCCTCCCTGCCGGTAAGCACCAGGTGCATGAGAGGCGGCTTACCGTCTATCAGTTCAATCACCTGGGGCAGGTCAACAAGCTTCAGCCGCACAGCATTGCTAATCTCGTCAAGTATTACGAGGTCATACTGCCCTGAGAAGATCTTTTCTTGAGCTATCCGAATTGCTTCCTGGGCATTGGCCCTGTGTTCCTTATAGGGATAGGGATTACCCTGGATGCCGCAGAAGCCCTTGCCGGTAAGGTGAAGCTCCACGTAAGGCGCCAGCTTCTTGATACTGGTCTGTTCACCGGAATACATGTCGCCCTTCATGAAGTGAATTATGCACACCTTCATGCCGTGCCCCACCGCCCGCAACGCCATGCCTAGAGCCGAGGTCGTCTTCCCCTTGCCGCGTCCGGTGAGCACGATAACAAGCCCAACCTTTGTCTTGGGCTCAAGCATCTGAAGTTTTGTTTCTTCCATGCAGGCTATCCCTCTCACTAAATGATAGCACGGAGCGGCCTTCGGGGCGGGAATCTTCCATGCCCAGTTGCTTTGGGCGACGGTAAGGATGAAAAACTGCACCAGCCTCGAGCCACAACGGACCCCACCCGCCATAGATAAGGGCGTCTGCTCCGTTCCCAGAGTCTTCGACCAGTGGCCTTTATTTACGCCGACGGTCAGGGCACGATCTTTAACACCATGCCCGTGTTGCCCGTTGGCCCACCTATGTCGGAGGTCAGGACGTAAATCTCCCCGGAAGCGTCCTGCCCGAAGGACTTCAAGAACGTATCCAGGCGGCCGCTTACGTTTGTGACCACTCTAAGCTCTTTCATGGGCCACATCTGTCCCGGGGTGGGCGGCCGCGTCGCCACGAATAGCCGGCCATCGGGCGCGTTCGCACTGGCGCTAAAGTCCCCGAAGATGTAGGCGCCGTTGAATGCAGGCAACGCCGTTCCCCGATAGACGAAACCGCCGATGACCGCCTGGCCGATCCCTCCAACTTTGATGTTGCCATATTCGATAATCGGGCCGATCAAAGGCCGGCCGGCAGCGTCCACCTCGGGACAGGCCGGACGGGGTCGGGACGGGCTTGTCGGGTCAAAGCAGAGGGTAGCTTCCTTGATGTTCCATCCATAGTTGCCACCTTTTGTAATTATGTCAACTTCCTCCCTCAAGTTCTGCCCCACGTCAGCGGCGAATAGCTCATGGGCGCCGCCCGAATCAAAAGCAATACGGAACGGATTGCGGAGCCCGAAGGCGTATATCTCGGCCCGCCCCTCCTTGCCCACGAAGGGGTTATCCGCCGGTATCCCGTAAGGCTCCCCGCCATCGACATCGATGCGGAGAATGCTGCCCAGAAGCGTCGAAGTGTCCTGCCCGTTGCCGATGGGCGGATGGCCCAGGCCGACATCGTTGGCCCCACCACCATCGCCCAGTGGGATATAAAGAAAACCATCGGGGCCAAAGATTATCTGGCCGGCGTTGTGGTTGACCTGAGGTTCATCGACCTGAAGGACGATTCTCTCCGACAGGGGATCGGCCTTGTTGGGATCGCCGGCCATTGCCTTGAATTCAGATATGTGGCTGGTGTGGTTCCAGCCCGGGGGACCATTGGTCCGCAGTGGAGCGCTGTAATAAACAAAGAAGCGACCGTTGGTGCTGAAGGATGGATGGAAAGCCAGTCCCAGGAGCCCGCGCTCATCAAAACCGGGGTTGAGGGTCACCATCCTGGGGCGGAGGTCCAGAAAGGGTTCACCCAGGCGGGTTGCTCCAGGGGCCAATATCCAGATCAGGCCAACCTGGTCTACCACAAAGAGGCGCCCACTGCCATCGGGGGAGGGGACGAGGCCCACCGGGGAAACGAGACCGTCCGCCACCAGTTGCAGCTTTACGGAATCGGGGGTAGGGGCTGAACTTGATGCGGCAGTCCCGATCTCTGTGGCCACCTTAGTGCCATCGGGGAGAAGCCTGTACCGCACCCTGGCGGGCTTTCCAACGGCAAGTCCCCGGTCGAGCACAGTGCCCTGGTCCACTTTGAAGGTCTTGCCGCCAATTACCCAGACACTCCCGTTTATAGATTCGATGGCGCCAGTAACCTTCGCGTCTTCTGCTATCAGCGCGGGCGACGGTGCGGAGGCCGCTGGCGCCAGGGTAGGCGCAGGCATGGTTGTGGGGGCTGGCGGTGACGGCTGCACCGGCGTCGGGCCAGGAGTCGGCGCTACGGTTGATAGAACCGCCGGTCCCCGCCGGCAACCGAGACCGGCGACCACCGTCAAGAGCAATACTCCAACCAGCAAGGGGAAAACGCCGTACAACGCCACTGGTCTGGTTGACTTTCTGTTCATGGTCACCTCCCAGGACTGGGTAAGTCCGGCACAGACAACTAAGGTGTCTCGATCTCCCTGGCCAGCCTGGCGCCGTCAGGCAATACAATGTATTCCACCCTGGCCCATAGACTCGATTACCCCGCTGAAGTGGAAGTCTTCGCCCCGTGGTGTCGACGTTGGGACCTGCGCCGGGGTTGGCGCCTGCACCGGCTGTGGCTGACATCCGGGCAACACGAAAAATGCAACCAGCAACACACCCACGAGCAAACTGGCCCATACGGCCTTCCGCATGTAAACGCCACCTCCCTTTGCACCCCGTTCAATGTCCTACCACCATTTGACCACTGACGGCCCGTCCGGTATATACGTAAACCTACTTAGTTTGGGCCTCACAACACCCGCATTTTGAAGAGCCAAGAGCCAAAATAGGAGAAGAGCCTTTAGTCTGGCCCACTTCTGGCCGCGTCCCGTCAACGGCGACCTTCCAGGAAACAAAGTCATCATGTCAGTTGGCCTCAAACTACACTTTTGTCCCATCGAGGACTAAACTATTCTGATCGAGAGCAGCGATCTCCACGCCTGGCGTAACACAGCAACTGAGGAACGCTCGCCGAGGGGGTTGATACGGCACTTTCTCGGAGCGATAGCAATTGGGAAGGACGGGTTGTCTCAATGTCACCCTGAGAGCTTGTGAAGAAATTGATTAAGTCCTATCTGGCGAGTGGCCTCGTCCGTATCTGGGCTTTTAATAAATTCACAAACTCTGAGCCGGAGCGAAGGCTCACGATGACACCAAGAGGACATCGCCTGGCGAAGGTGGTCTCCTTCAGAAAAGTGTCGTGCACTGAGCCGGGGGAGGGGGAAGATGAAACCGGAAAGGGTTTTGCATCCAGTCACCGAGGAAGATATCGTTATTCCAGTAGCCGGCGCAAGGCTCGATGGCACGCTGGCAGTGGTCCAGGGTAGTCCGGAACTTGTGTTATTTGCCCACGGCAGCGGCAGCGGCCGCTTCAGCGCCCGCAACATGTACGTTGCCCAGGTCCTGCAACAGGGGGGACTGACGACCCTGCTATTTGACCTGCTCACCCAGGCGGAAGAGGCAGTCGACCTTCAGACCGAGCGCTACAGGTTTGATGTAGGCCTGCTGAGCGCCAGGGTAATCGCTGTTACCGACTGGCTCCAGGAGAACCCCGCTACCAGAGGATTGCAGGTAGCCTACTTTGGCGCAAGCACCGGCGCGGCCGCAGCGCTGGTTGCGGCGGCAGAACGTCCTGAAGTTGTGAGGGCTGTCGTCGCCCGAGGCGGCCGCCCCGACCTTGCCTCCGCAGCGTTACCCGGCGTCAAGGCGCCCACACTTCTCATTGTAGGCGGACGCGACCCCTTCGTTCTCGATGTTAACCGGAAGGCGCTGGAGAGGCTCCAGACAGAAAAGAAGCTTGTGGTCGTGCCCGGAGCAACACACCTCTTCGAGGAGCCAGGGGCGCTGGATGAGGTGGCCCGGCTGGCGAAGGAATGGTTTGCGAAACACGTTGCGCGCAAAGGAGGCGCGCGGGAATAGACGGCGGGGAACGGGGCAGTACGTTGGCGGCCTGGCACACGGTATCAAGAACCTTTTACGTCGCCTTCAGCCCGGCCAAGCAGGGACACACAGGGGATCGGACAAAGGTGACGACCGGACAGCGCCGACAGGAAAGACTAGGGTTCCTGTCACCGGCGGTCTATGGGCAAAGATTCTATGCAGGACAGACGGTAGCCTAAAATGTTTGGTGTCCACTATTGACATCCGACCTCACTCGGCGTCAGCCCGCCATGGCTTTGTCGCGCCGAGCCATCTCTATGGCGTCGGGCGCAAAAGACGAGGTGTGGCTATCTACCTCTCGGCAGCGCGCTTCAATCCCGCGAGGCTGGCGTCGAAACCTGGCGAAAAACCTGCCGCGAGTTCGTCAGGCTCGACATTTGTAGTCCAAACAACCAGCGAACCGCCGTCGTTCGGGAAAACCTCGATCGCAGCGCCGTGGAACGCGACATGGAAGGGCGCCCCCACCACCGAATACTCTAGCCGCAACGTCCGATCGTCGACCAACAGCACCTCCTCGTGAAGAACGCCTCCGGGGGCCGGCGCCCCTTCGGCTAGAGTACAATGTCGTACCTTTCCCTCGACTTTAGTCTCGCGCACGAGCGGCGACCATGCGTGAACATTCCCGTAGTCACGCACGATCTTCCACACGTCAGCGGGGCTCGCGTTGATTCTCACCTCGTTCCTGATCTTCGCCATTGTCATTTCCCTCCTTTAGTGTTCGGGCTGGCGCCGTTGTTGAGGCCATCCCCGTGAAAGATTCTGGTCACCATCACATGATCACGTTGTACAA
Organism: Chloroflexota bacterium; assembly: GCA_016210545.1. Classification (GTDB taxonomy): domain Bacteria; phylum Chloroflexota; class Dehalococcoidia; order JACVQG01; family JACVQG01; genus JACVQG01. Next base: position 1,964 of record JACQTY010000111.1, on the reverse strand, counting down.
TCCTGCTCACCTCCTTCCGCATTAACGAATTGCTTTGTCACGGATTTATGATCACTAGCAGACTGCTTGTATATACACGTAATACGGCAGAAAATTACGACTTGTCGCTAGCTGCCACTATCACCTGGGAAAGCTGGGCAAGGAGGGCCTTGAGGTTGTCGTTCCCGAGCAAGGCTCTCATCCGGGCCTGCGCCTGTTGCCACAGGGGCAGCGCTTGAGCCATGGAGTCCTGACCCTTTGGCGTTACTGAGAACTCCCGGAAGCGACGGTCGTTGCCAGCCCGCGTTCTTACATAGCCCCTTCGCTGGAGGAGACGCAGGTCTCTACTCAGGGTCGTCCGATCGATAAACATCTTCTCGGCCAGTTCCGTGATTGAAATAGGTCCAAAGAGACTGATGGCGACCAGCGGCCCTAATTGGCTAATCCGCAGCCCTGTAGGCCTGAGAGCCTCGTCGTACTGGCGAGTTACGACCCGCGTGGCCGCTCGCAGGTTGCCGCAGGCGCATCCGTAGAACTGTTCTGTAGTAAAGCAGATGTCTCTGCCCATGTATATGTATATACACCTAATGTCTTAGCATGTCAAGTAGCATTGCAATACCCGCGGCTAGGCAAGGTGATGAAGCCGTGCGAGAACGTTTTGACGAAGGTCTTGCCCTTCTTAACGTTTGGTGGGCCACTGTGGACTCGAACCACAGACCCCAGTCTTATCAGGACTGTGCTCTGACCGCCTGAGCTAGTGGCCCGTTAACTTAAGCTATTATAGCACGCACATAGCCGGGCGCAATAGAGGGGTGCCCTGCCAAACTTCAGCTAAAATGGTATAATCATCGTGAGGTGTCATATGCCCGATGTAAAGACAAGAATTGGAGAAGGTGGCAGGATAGTCATCCCCGCGGAGTACCGGAAGGAATTGGGGCTGAAGCCGGGCGACGAAGTGGTCCTGATCCTGGGCAAGGGTGAGGTCCGGCTGCTGACCACACAGCGAGCAATTCAGCAAGCACAGGCCCTGGTCCGCCATTACGTCCCCGAGGGCAGAAGCCTGGTTAAAGAACTAATTGAGGACCGCCGTGAGGAGGCGGCCCGTGACTAGGATGGTACTGGATGCCTCAGCGCTGCTAGCCCTACTCAACCGCGAGGCCGGCGCCGAAGTCGTGGCGGAGGCGCTTCCCGAAGCAGTAGTGAGCGCCGTCAACATATCCGAAGTAGTGGCCAAGCTGGCCGATGTCGGCATGCCGGAACATGCCGTTAGCGAGGCTCTCCGGGGGCTGGCGCTTGAGACACTGCCGTTTGATCTGGAGCAAGCATATACGACGGGCCTGCTAACTCCATCAACCAAAGTTGTGGGTTTGTCTCTGGGAGACCGTTGCTGCCTCAGTTTGGCCCGGATGCTCGGCGTGCCGGCCCTGACAGCGGACCGGTCGTGGGAGCGGCTTTCGGCGGGCATAGAGGTAAGGGTAATCCGCTGAGGGGCAAGAGGGCTTACTTGTCCTTTGGACTTCCCGGAAGGGGGCAAGAATGAGCGCAATACGAACAAAGGCCAAAAAGGGAAGGCGTAGCGCCAGGCAAAAAGGGACTCATGAAAGCGAACCTCACGGAACATGAGGAGATCCTCAGAACAGCCCGCGGCCAAATGGCGGAAGAGACTTGAGGCAAACAAAAAAACATTAACCCCTGGATAGTGGAAGGAAAGAACCTTGCAGAGTTTTGTCACATGACCACCCCGATTGCTCGGGGTGACCGACCTAGGAGATAGGGCTACCCCCGAAGGGATAACCTGGTTCTCCCTAGAAAGGAGGTGATCCAGCCGCAGCTTCCGCTACGGCTACCTTGTTACGACTTCGTCCCAATCATCAGCCTCACCTTCGGCGACTGCCTCCCCGGCAAGCCGGGGTTAGCCCATCGACTTCAGGTGTTGCCAACTTTCATGACGTGACGGGCGGTGTGTACAAGGCCCGAGAACGTAT
>JACQTY010000102.1 GCA_016210545.1 Chloroflexota bacterium | reverse complement strand
GTGGACGCCGGCGCTCTCAGCAGCACGGCGGCAAAAGCCGTGTTCGAGGAGATGTTCAACTCGGGGGAATCAGCCGCGCAGATTGCCGCCAGGAAAGGTCTGACCCAGGTCAGCCAGGCATCCGACCTGGACAGCTTCGTTGAACAGGCGCTGGCGCAGAATCACGCGGCGGTAGTTGACTACAAAGCAGGCAAAACCCAGGCGGTAGCCTTTCTGGTGGGACAGGTCATGCGGCTCTCCAGAGGGAGAGCCAATCCGCAGGTAGTGACGAGTTTGATCAAGAAGAAGCTGGACGGGACGAGCTGACAGACAAATATGAAGCTCCAATTCCCAAGCGTCCGGAAGAGATCCGTTCCAAATAGCAGGAGATGAAATGGCAACTTATCTAAACATGGCGCAGATCCTTGTTTCCCTGGCACTGGTATTTGCCGTGCTGTTTCAGGTGAAGGGAGGGGGGCTGGGTGGTGTTTTCGGTTCCCCGGAGACCGTCTTCCGCACCCGGCGTGGCATCGAGAAAACCCTGCTCCAGTTCACCCTGGTCCTCATCGTGCTGTTCGTCGTCGTTTCCGTACTTAGTGTCCGCCTGCATACTGCTGCCTGAACCGTTGGTTGTTCTCATCCTGGTCACTGCGGTCCCGGCGGGCAATCCGTACATCGGCTTGTTCACCCTCATTTACCTCCCCGCCCTGGTAACAGTGGGCGGACTGGTGTTCCTGTTCGGGGCGGCGAGGGAGACCTGTGAGCAGTGTCACTGGCCGCAACGGTTCTCCGGCAACATCTCCCGGATCCTCCGTACCTACAATACCGACGAGGAAAATTTGGTGCGGGCCACGCCCCTCGTGTTCAAGGTGGGCGCCGGCGAGCCTACCGTCGCTCAGGGCATCCACTGGCATATTTCGGCCAGGGTGTGGTATGTTCCCACGGACGAGAAGCGGCAAGAAATAGGCTGGGTCGGCGTGGAGGCGGACAGCGGGCTGAAGGAATACGTGGGCCCACAGCCGAACGCGGCGATAACGGCAGAGCGCATCGCCAAGGTAAGCGCCTCGTGGACTGCACCGACTGCCATAACCGGGCAACACACGTTTTCCGTTCGGCTTCAGAGCTGATCGATACGGCCTTCGCCACCGGCAAGATGGACGCGGGCCTGCCGTTTCTCAAGGAGCAAGGCATGAAGGCCATGGCCCCGGCGAATTCAAGCCTCGCCGAGGCCGTTCTCAGGGTGGAATCCATCCGGGACTTCTACAGGGGCCGGTATCCCGGTGTCTATTCGGAGAAAAAACAATCTGTGGACAGGTCGATTGAACACCTGAAGGAGATTGCCGGGCTGACCACCTTCCCGCATATGGGCGTCACCTGGCAGACCCATCCCGATAACCTGGGACATACGGAGTGGCCGGGGTGCTTTCGCTGTCACGGTAAACTGGCGCCCAAAGGCGGGGGCAAACCACTGGACGCTTCGTGCACCCTGTGTCATGACTTCGCCCCACAATAAGACATGATCATCACGCTGACGACGGATTTCGGTCTGGCTGACGCCTACGCAGGCGTTATCAAGGGGGTAATCCTCGGTGCCAATCCCGAGGCTACCCTGGTGGACATCAGCCACAACATCGCCCCTCAGGACGTGCGAGGCGCTGCTTTCCTGTTGCACATCAGTCACGGTTTCTTCCCTCCCGGGACCGTCCACCTGGCCGTGGTTGACCCGGGTGTGGGCGCCAGCCGGCTGCCTATCGCCCTGGTTACTCCCAACGCCACGTTCGTAGCCCCAGATAACGGACTCCTGAGTTACGTAGCGGGCGATAGGCTTACATCCACATCCCCACACACGAGAGACCATCTCACGCCAGCCGCGCTGCCGTCGGGTTTCAAGGCAGTCCATTTGAACAAACCGCGCTACTGGCGACAGCCCGTCAGCCGGACCTTCCACGCACGGGACGTCTTCGCCCCTGTAGCGGCGCAACTATCACTGGGCACACCGCTTGAGGACCTGGGCGAACCTATCTCCTCAATCCTGGCCTTCCCTGTCCCCCGCCCTCAGCGCCAGGTTGATGGCAGCATGATAGGGCATGTCCAGCACATAGACGCCTTCGGCAACCTTATCACCGATGTGCGGGAAGAGGACCTGGAGAAAGGCAGGCTTGCCGTGGACATAGCCGGGCGCAGGATAAGCGGGCTTAGTATGTCCTACGCCGAAGGAAAAGACCTGCTGGCCATTGTGGGTAGCAGTGGCTATCTGGAAATAGCGCTGAGAGATGGAAGCGCCGCTAGAATTCTGACGGCGTTGGTTGGGGACAGCTTTACGCTCAGGTTTGAATAACCTGGCTGCGAGTTCCGCCTAGCGTAGCCTTCAACCGTGGATTATTCGCCTGTGTTTCTCTAATTTGCGGTTCAAACATACTGTGAATGCCGCGGAGAGCGCGCCCGAAAAGTGCGACGCAGGCTATGCCATCGGCGCCCAACCCCTCCCAGACATATGCCAGGGTCAACAGCAACCCAGCGCCAGATGACCGTAACCGTAAGGGCGGGGGTGGGGTCGCCCCTGCCGGTTAGTCGGCGCTTCCCGGCCCCCCCCGCTTGGTCCACTGGCTATTGAAGATGACGAACAGGATCAGTCCCAGTACCAGCATAGGTACCGAGACTTTTATCCAACCGGATATGGACGGATTACCGAAGAACGACTTGCCGAACAGATCGATGAAACTCCCCAGTCCAGGCAATACGGGCCGCAGAAGAGCTCCAATACCCCACACAATCAAGATAACCCCGGCAAGTATGATGACCAGCAAACTCAGGTCCCTGATAAGCCTGATAAGCCGCATAGTCCAGCCTCCTGTTGCACACGTCTGCTGACTTGCTCCGGCAAGCCCCTGCGAAAGATTATACAGCATGGCCCAGGGCAAAAGAAGTAGAGAAGGGCGATATTGTTGAAAAAGGAATCTCCAGCGCGATGTGTCCGCGGTCGGGCCAACCGCCGCTTCGTTGCGTAACGACGATTGATTTTCTTACCGGCCCCGGTATAATAGAGCCTACATCCTGAACAGGAGGCTGACATGGGATTCAGAGACAACCGGGACTTCATAGCTGCGCTGCAACACACCGGCGACGCGAAGGTCATCAAGAAGGAAGTAGACTGGGACCTGGAGGCCGGGGCCATAACGCGCCGCGTCTGCGAGACCGGAGGGCCGGCGCCCCTCTTTGAAAAGGTCCGGGACTATCCTCCCGGCTATCGCATCTTTGGCGCCCCTCTTGCCAGCTATCGACGCCTGGCGGTGGCTATGGACTTGAAGCCAGACTCCTCCGTTCAGGCAATTCAAGAGGAGTATGAACGCCGCATCGAACATCCTGTCAAGCCCAAAGTGGTCAAAGACGGCCCGTGCAAGGAGAACGTTGTCAAAGGGAAAGACGTGGACCTCCTCCAGTTCCCGGTCCCCATGGTCCACGACGGCGATGGCGGTCGCTACATCGGCACCTGGCACCTGACGATAAACAAGGACCCGGACTCCGATTGGACGAACTGGGGAATGTACCGCCTGATGGTCCACAATCGTAACCAGATGGCTGGCTTCTTCGCCCCTCACCAGCACCAGGGCCTTATCTACTTCCGGAAATACCAGCCCAAGAACCGGCCCATGCCCTTTGCTGTGGCCATAGGCGCCGACCCTCTTTCGTCCCTGACGGCGGGGACCGCTTTCAAGAAGGGGGAAAACGAGGCCGATTTCGCCGGGGCGCTGGCCCGGCAGCCCATAGAAGTGGTGAAGTGCGAGACCAACGACCTCCTGGCGCCCGCCTATTCAGAGATAGTCCTGGAGGGTGAGGTCATTCCGGGCACGAACATCCCCGAAGGTCCGTTCGGGGAATACCCCGGTTACCGGTTCCCGGAGCGCCGTTCGTCCCCCATCTTCCAGGTCAATGCTGTCACCTATCGCAACGACCCCATCATGACGCTATCGTGCGTTGGCTTTCCGGTGGATGACTCTCATGTCAGCGTATCGATAGGTGCTGCGGTGGCCTTCAAGCGGTCTCTGAAGCAACGGGGGGTTCCAGTAACCCAGGTCAACTGGCCCGCCGAGGGCGTGGAACATCTGATGGTGGTGGGGATCGAGAAACGCGACGACGCTACCATAGACCTCATTGAGCAGATGGTGCTGGGCAGCCGGACCCCGATCTGCGTGACGGCGATCGTGGATGCCGATGTAGATGTGTTCAACCTGAAAGAGGTCCTTCACGCCTTCCTGACCAAGTGTCACCCGCTGAAAGGGGTCCGCCGCCACGAGTCCTTCTGGACCCTTTCCCCCTACCTCAGCCACGAAGAGTGGCTGAACAATAAAGGCGGGCGCCTCATCCTGGACTGCACCTGGCCATCCAGCTGGAAAAAAGAGACGACCATTCCCCCGAGAGCCTCGTTCGCCGACATGTACCCCCAGGAGATCAAAGACCTGGTGCTGAAGAACTGGAAGGAGTACGGTTTCTGATGGAATACGATACCTTTGTCAAGAGCCTGGACGAGTTGCCGCAGGGCAAAGACGTGGACCTGTATCTGCGGGACCTGTCTCCGGGCAGGTATAAGTACATTGTCAGGCACGTCAGGGGGGTGGTGTCCGGACGGGCGACGCCTGGCGGCGATACTCTGTGGCTACGTTTCCATACGGGGTACCGGCATCCTCAGCCGTGGTCGATCAAGATCACCGAGGAACTCGACTGACGACTCGGGCCATGTAGGGGCGATTCGCGAATCGCCCCTACATGAATCCGCAAAGGGAGAGGTGGGTTGGCCGCCTATTTGCGTCAAGGTATACGCGGACCAAGTTGCTGCAACAGCTAGGCGAGAGGACCTCGCTTTGGAGAGATTCAAAGGGTGGTGGATTTGGCCTACGCTACCCCTTAAACTTCCACACCGTCCCCTGAGGGGTGTCCTCCAGGGTGATTCCCCTTTGCGCTAGACCCGACCGTATCTCGTCTGCCAGAGCAAACTGCTTGGCCTTTCTCAGCCTCGTTCGGGAAGTGACCAACAGATCTATGTACGTTTCAGCACCCGTTGTTGGAAATTTGCTGGCAACGATGTCCCCGGGAGAGAACACCTCCAATGCCAGCCCCTGGTCAACACTCGAAACCTTGGATCTGATTTCCGCCACGAGTTCGATGATGGACTGGGTATCCACCGATTTCTCCAACTTCTTCAAGGTTAGTCCGAGGACCGCCCCCAGTTCCTTCAACAGGGACTGCAAGCCTTTGGTGCCAAGCCCCTGCTCCTTCTTCCTGTTTATGTCCCGGGCCAGGTCGAACAACGCACCTACAGCTTGGGCGGCGTTGAAGTCGTCGTCCATCACTTCTGTGAACCGCCTGCGGTACGTCGCCTCAAGGTCGCTGTCACCACCCGGCGCTCCACCTTCCATGGCCACCCGGAGCCGGTCGACGCCGCGCTCGGCTGCCTCCAGTCCCGCCTCGGAGAAGGTCAGGGGACCGCGGTAATGGGACCCCAGAACGAACAGGCGAAGGGCGTCCGGAGTGAATTTCCGGAGGATCTCCTCTACTGTCACCAGGTTGCCCAGCGACTTGCTCATCTTCTCTTCGCCCATCTGCAGCAACCCGTTGTGCATCCAGAAACGGACAAAGGGTTTGCCGGTGAAGCTCTCCGATTGGGCGATCTCGTTCTCATGGTGCGGGAAGATAAGGTCTTGCCCGCCACCGTGTATGTCCAGGGTCTCGCCGAGATACCGGAGCGACATGGCGCTGCACTCTATATGCCAGCCGGGTCTCCCGCCTCCCCACGGGCTAGGCCACGATGGTTCGCCCGGCTTGGACGACTTCCACAGGGCAAAGTCCATGGGGTGTTCTTTTCCGCTGCCCGGTTCCACCCTGGCCCCGGCCACCATGTCTTCCAAATGGCGGTGGGAGAGCTTGCCGTAGTCCGGTTTCTTTGTGACGCGAAAATAGACGTCGCCCCCGGCTTCATACGCGTACCCCTTCTTGAGGAGGCCCTGCACTATCTCAATGATCTGGGGTATCTCCTGGGTGGCATACGGATAGACGTGGGCCCGCTGGATATTGATGGCATCCATACTGGCGAAGTACTGGGCAATGTACCTATCGGCCAGCTCCCGGGCCGAAATGCTGAGGGCGTTGGCCCGGTTTATGATCTTGTCGTCGATATCCGTGAAGTTCTGGACGTGGCGCACACGGTAACCCTTGAACTCCAGATAGCGGCGGATAACGTCGAATATGATGTAGCTCATGGCGTGGCCGATGTGGCAATCGGCGTAGGGCGTGACGCCGCACACATACATATTCACCTGGGAGCCGTCGGGTAGGAATTCCTCTTTGGTCCCTGAGAGGGTGTTGTACACTTTCATGGAAGCAGCCTTTCCCTTCCTGTCGCCTGGCTACCCCCATTATGCCCTCAGGCTGAGCTTTAGACAATCCCCTACCTCAAAATAGCTTGACGCGTCTTTGCGGGGAACGAAGTGACAAAGCAATTTCCACTCCTCAGCGAGGGGTTCGCCCCAAAAGGTGTAGGATTGCGTCGCTGAGTTCGTCCTGAACGAAATCCTGAAGTCGTTTTTGCACTTTCACAGGATGACAGTAAAGGGCTCGCAACGACGTAGATCCCAACTATTCTCATTGCTCGGAAAATAGCGCCGTGCTCAGCCTTCGGCCTCGAGGGCCTCAGCCCGAAGGCTTGTCGAAGCGTTGTCCCGATGCATCGTCCCGACTTGTCGGGATTCGACAGGCTCAGGGTGGCGGCCAGCCCACCTCCCCGTAATTCTTATACTTGATGGTACTATCTGGCAAGGAGGCGAGGACGATTGTTTGTCGAAGATCATCGGTTTGTCTGGGTGGCGCCCCATCAGGGGCGCGGCGACCTGGAATCAATTTCGAGAGGGCGAGGCGGAGATGGGTGGGCGAAGTGTACAGGCGCTGCAGTGCGTCGCCGCCCGCGGCGTGGCCAGCAAAAAGAGGGAGACCCCGACGAATCGGGGCCCCCCCTATGGTTCCGGGCTCGACAAGCCTCTATGAACCCTTCTTGTTGCTCACCCACGTCCGCGGTTCGATCCCTGCCTCAAGTCCTTGAGTTGGTCGCGAAGCGCCTCTCTCAGGTCTTTGACCCGGTCGCGAAGTGCCTCTCTCAGATCCTTGGCCTGATCGTGGGCAGCTTCTTTCATCTCTTTGATCTCGTCGCGGACGCCCTCGTCATCGTCCTCTTTTCCCCTGTTGGGGCCTCGCCTATCTTCCCTGTCCAGGTCGGCCACTCCCCGAATTGGGATAGGGATCACCAGACGGGTCGCATCGTCCACCGTGACCACCACCGCCTTGTCATCCACCTTGAGAGCATGTTGCCCTGCAAGTATCCGGCTGGAACCAGCCAGACTGAAGACCTGCATCTCCGTCTGTCCGTTGGGCAACAGGGTGACAGAGGCATCGCCAATGGCCTTCACGATGCCCGGGATGGCCTTGACCAGCATGGTCTGGCCGTCTTCCTTGATGGACCACTGCGCGCCGAGGAAATGCTGGAAGCCCAGTGCGTCCACCGAGGCATCCACCAGCAACAGCAGCTTCTTCGCTGCCGGCTTTTCAGCCACTGGGACCGGCACGGGGGCCGCGGTTACGGTCACCGAAGCGGTACCGATCTTGACGATGGCGCCCTGGGCTGCGATTGCCTGCACCGTATTAGCAAAGCTACCCGCTGTAGCGCCAGCCGTGAACAGACCCAAGGCGTTGATAGTTCCGCCTCCGGCCACCACGTTCCATGTGAAGCTCAACCCTGAAATGGGAATGCTGGCCGCATCGAAGCCCTGGGCCGTGAACTGCTGGGTCGCGCCGGCCGCCACAGAAGCGCTGGCCGGGGTAACAGTCACATGGTCCAGTGGTCCGGGCGCAACCGTCACAGTCACCGAAGCGGTACCGATCTTGATGATGGCGCCCTGGGCTGCAATCGCCTGCACCGTATTGGCAAATGCCCCTGTCGTCACGCCAGCGGTGAACAGGCCCGAAGCGTTTATCGTGCCGCCGCCAGCTACCACATTCCACGTGAAGGAAAGTCCGGATATCGGGTTGTTGGCAGCATCAAACCCCTGGGCGGTGAACTGCTGGGTCGCGCCAGCCGCTACAGAGGCGCTGGCCGGAGCGACCGTGACATGGTCCAGAGGCCCGGGCGTGGCGCTAACCGTTACCGACGCCAGGCCGGCTTTCGTGACAGCCCCCTGGACGGCAACGGCCTGCACCGTGTTGGCAAACGCACCTGCTGTAGCGCCGGCAGTGAACAGGCCCGAAGCATTTATCGTACCGCCGCCAGCTACCACGCTCCAGGTGAAGCTCAAGCCAGCAACGGCCACACCAGCGGCATCAAAGCCCTCAGCCGTGAACTGCTGGGTGTTGCCGACCATCACAGTGGCGCTGGCCGGTGTTACCGTTACGTGGTCCAGCACACCCGGGACGGGCGTGGCAACGGTGACCGACGCGGCGCCGAGCTTGATAACGCCACCCTGCACAGTGAGGGCCTGTACCGTATTGGTGAAGGTACCCAGCGTTGCACCGGCAGTGAGCAGCCCGGTGGAGCTGATGGTCCCACCGCCCGCAGCTACGTTCCAGAGAAAACTAAGCCCCGCAATCGGGTTACCAGCGGCATCGAAACCCTGCGCCGTGAACTGCTGGGTTGCCGCCGGGGACAGGTTCACGCTTGCCGGGGATACCGTTACGTGGTCCAGAATGCCAGCCTGGGCTGACGCGGGAATTACCCTGCCCATTCCTATCACCAGTGAGACCAGCACCAGGACTGACAGACCGTATTTCAAAGTAGATTTAAGCCTATTGCTTCTCATCATTTACCTCCTGCATATTAGATCGATAAGGTCTTAAAAAGATGTAAGATTGCCGCCCTGATATGCCTGAATTCGCACCTCCTTTTTCTCTCGGCTTCCCACCATCAAAACGCCTGCGCTGGCGAAGTGTCAGCCGTTTCCGGCGCTCCGGCCCTACGCCGGCTGGCACAGACGCACGGATTTCGGCCAACTATTTCCTGGGATCAACCCTGACGGGCACAGGCGCCATCCGGGGTTGCCCGCCCAATACCCTGGCCAGCGACGCAACAATTCGACTGAGTCTGTTCATGTGAATCCCCTCCTCATCCTGTTTTCAACCTTCAAAAAGTAGAACGATGCCGCATCACCGGTGTCAGGTCGTGCGGGCGCTGGTAGGTACGTCCTGCAGCGGCGCTCTGGCGCTGTGGCGAGGAAGCCCTTGTGGAGCAATTTGGGACCGTGGAAAGGGTGGAGGTTCTGTGGGACGTACTGCTGGTGTCCTGACGTCTCTTTGTATGATAGGGTACTGACAGGCCGGAACCGAGAGATTCTCCAGAAATCAGGCTCCTTGCTTGCAGTCGAAAATCCCCGCTTTGTCCCGACATGTCGGGACGAAACTGCCCCCTTTATGTAAAGGGGGTTGGGTGGGTTCTCCATAACGCCTGCACGCAGAGGAAAAGAAATTCTTACCTTTCGGGGACACTAACAAAAAAGAAAGCCCCGCTGTGGAGCGGGGCTTCTGCGGTCGGGATTGTGGCGCCGAAAAAGTCAGTCGGTTGAGTTGTCTACCCAGAATGCTGGACCGTCATCCTCGTGGTCTCGCCTCGGCGTAACGCTCAAGTCCGGACATCTGATTAGTCTGACGCATCTCTGATGATCTCAATAGAACTAGCTGCAATGCTGCCGTTGGGCATTAGTCGGCCCTTCACCGTTGCGTTCCGTCCCGGCGCGGCAACGCCTGTAACCTGGGTCTGTGGACCGATGATGACCGATTTACCGGCAACCGTCAACTGGTTCCGGGAAGCAAGCGTAATCGTACCCGTAACTGTCGTGGGATTAGCCGCGGGAGGCGCCTTGTCGTCTTCTGATTTCTCGGCCGGCCGAGCGTTTTGTTCTGCCCCCTTTGGTTTTGGTTTGTCATCGTCGCCGTCCCTGTTCCCGTCACCATCTTTGGCGGCAGGTTGCTCAGCTCTGGGAGATACCTTTATTGAGATCCCGATCAACTTCCCCTCGGCATCTCGCTGACCCTCGACAACTGCTCTCAGACCCACAGCGGGTGTACCCTCCAGCTTCGTCTGCGGACCGATCGCGATCACCCGCCCTCCGACGGTCAACTGGGAGGGGCCCACGTTTTCAATGGTCCCGCTGAAGCTCTCGACGGTCCTGGATTGACCTTCTTTTCCGCTCTGACTGTCCGGGGCTTTCTTGTCCTCCGACTCTCCCTTTCCCCTATCTCCGCTCTTCCCCCGGACTTGAATAGTCTCGGCAAGGACTTTGCCATCGGGCTGTTGATGGCCCTCGATGCGGGCCTGCAGACCAACCGCCGGCGACCCTTCCACCTTCGTGCCAGGCCCTATCACTACCTCCCTGCCGTCGACCGTCCAACCACCGGGCGCCAGCTTCTCAATCGCTCCCGTGAAGCTAATTCCCGCCTTCCCACTGTTGTCCTTCCCTTCGTTCTGTCTTTCCGAAGGACCGCTCTTGTCAGAGGGACCCTTGCCGCTGTCTTCGTCCTTCTTGCGATCCTCGCCGCCCTTCGACACCTTTACCGATGTCGCCAGGACCTTTCCATCCGGTTGCAACTGCCCTTCGACTTCTATGCTGGCGCCGATACCGGGCACGCCATCTATCTTCGTATCCGAGGTGATGATGACAGCCTTGCCGCCTATCGTCAGCTCGTTGCCCACGACCTTCTCGATCAGGCCACTGAAGCGAGTGGGAGTTCTGGCAGGTTTTTCCTTCCCATCACTCTCTTTGCCTTTACCTTTTTCTTCTTCCTTGACGTCTGGCTTCGCTTCGGTCCTGACCTCTATTTCCTTAGCCAGAATCGAGCCATCGGGCTGGGCGCTCCCTTTTACCTTCGCCGATGACCCCACACTTGCCTGGCCCTTAATCTCAGTCTCAGCAGTCACTTTGACCTTGTGACCGTCTATCGTCCACTCCCCGGCAGAGACCGATTGAATGGCCCCAGCGATCTCGACCGTCCTTTGCTCGGGTCCCCTGCTTTCGCTTTCACCCGACTTGCCGCGCTTCTCTCCCTCGACTTTTGTTGCCAGGAAGCTGCCATCGGGCTGGACCAGGACCTCCACCTCAACCTTTTGCCCCGGCTCCACTGTCCCCTCAATCCTCGTCGTCGGTGCGATGCCGATGGCCACTCCCCGGATTACTATGTGGTCGGCGGCGACGGAGTCAACTCGTCCCTCAAATTCAGCGCGGCGGGGCTTTTCTGGGCCTCGTTCCCTGTCGCGCTCCGATCTCCCCTTTTCTCCCCGCCCTTCGCGCTCACCAGACCAACGCACCATGACATTCACTACCGGCGTCATCACGAACTGGTCCTGGCCGGTGACGTTAAGAGAACGCGCCCCGTCGAAGTCCAGCAATACTGATGTCGTCTTGCCTTCTTCGACGATAAACGGTCTCACGAGGCTAAAGCTGTCAGCGGGCACCTGGGCCGGGCGCTCCACACCCTTGACCACCACGGTTGCCTCTGAAATGAGGAAGCGCACCTTGGTATATGTCCCGGGGTCCACCTGTTGCTGCCCCAGGAACTTCTGGACTTCGGCGATGCGCAGCAGGTCAAAGGTCTGAGGTTCCTGGGCAATAGTGATCCACCGGCTATTCTCGCCGGCAGATAAGAAGACTTCGATCTGGCGAACAGTTACCAGTACCTTCTCCACATCCGGCGGCGGCGGGTCGGTCGCCATCAACTGGAGAATGCCGGGGGCCATTGCGACAACAACCGGCTTGGCCGTGACTGCCTCTACAGCCATGCCAACACCCCAGGAAGAGGACCGGAGGGTGTCCATGACCTCTTGCCGGCTGTTTTCCGGCGCCTGTTGTGCTGCCGACTGCAGGTTACCAAGGGATTCCATTGCGCTTTGCTGGAACTGGGTTGTCAGCCCGGCCTTTGCCTCCTCATTGGCCACCGAGTTGATGACACGAGCGGCCGTATCCAGGTTCTGCCGCAGGTCGTTCCTCAAACTTGCAAGCTGCGGGACGGCGCCCTCTTTCATTAGAGAGGCCATCTCGCCGGCCCGCCGTTGAGCGAATTCAAGGTTCAGCCTGGCCTTATCCTCAGGCGAGAACCGGAACGACAGGTGCACCTGTTCGGCGCCCCGCTTGACCGGATACAGAGTATCGCCGGGCAAAGCGTTGCTGGATGCGGCGACTGTGCCGACGCTGCTGGCCAGCACCACCAGGACTGCTACCACCGCTGTAGCCGCCCACCGCGGCATCCAGCCCAAGCGCCACGAGGCCCGCCGGCTCCCCCTTTGTCGGCCCGCCCGTCGGAGCGCCACGCGCTCCGCCTGAAGGCGCTGTCTGGCGTGCTCCTTGGCGGCGCCGCCGGGAGTGAAGGAGTATGCCCGGGCGAACATCTCCGTCGTTCGGAGATATGGTTCCAGTTCCGACGCATGCTCCGGATAGCGGACCAGGCAACTCTCTATCGTTTCACCCCTGAGGGTGATCCGGTTGATGCAATCGTCCAGAATCTCATCGAATCTGCTAATTCTATCGACCATGGTATTCCCTTTTCAACGCTACCCTTTCAGAAGCTCTCTAAGCCTCTTTATGGCAGCGCTCTGCATCTCCCGCACTGCCCCAGGCTTTTTCCCCAGCACCTGGGCTGCTTCCTCTGACGTCATTTCGCTTCCAAAACGCAGGGCCAGTACCTGTCGCTGCGACTCGCTGAGTTGGGCCACCGCCCGGTTAAGTTCCTCAACTTCTTGCTTGCGTTCGGCTTCCTCTCCCGGATTGTCTTTGGCCGCCACAGGTAGCGTATCTTCGAGCGGCACCGCTGGCCGACGACCCTTTTGCCGGAGATAGTCTACGGCGATGTTGTGGGCTATTTTGAAAAGCCATGCCTCCATCGGCGCCCCGGTCTCCTTATAGGTGTCCACGGTCCGGAGCGCCCGTACGAAAACCTCGCTGGCCAGGTCCTCGGCGTCATTCATGTTGCCAATGCGTACGACAATGTACCTCGCCACTCGTTCAAAGTGGGTTTCGAAGAGCCGCTCGACAGCGGACTGCTTACGCGATAAGTCTTCGGTCTTGTTTCGAAACAAGATAAAAGCCCTCGATAAGAGAGGCGAGTCCGCCCCCGGCCATTTTTGTTCTGCCAATGCTTGCGATGTCATCTCATTATACCAACTTTGCCCAATACAGCTTTTACGTTCTCAAATGTAGAACGCTGTCTGCAGCAAAGCGTCAGGTTAGACAGGGGGAATTGGACGAAAAGGGCTGGCTGGCATCAGCGCTGGGTGACTCGCCGTCATTATGATCAGACCGGACGTTTTGGCATATTATAGACCCGAAGGTACAGGGAGGTAAAGGGCTGTGAGTAGGGGTAGGCCCCCGTGCCTGCCCTCTTCAAAGGCAAAGGCAACCGGCCTCCGGCGAGCAAAGTCTTGGTTGGCCCGATGGCTGGGATGAAAGTCAGGACTGGCCGCGTCCTTCGACAGGCTCAGGATGGCGGCCAGCGCCGACGCTTCGATCCCGACAAGTCGGGACGCGGCGCTTGCTTGCCTTGTTCTCGTAAGAACGCCCCCTCGCTAACTCTCTCCCTCGGTGTGGAGAGGAGATTTGGGGAAGCCTATTCTCGAGGAAAGAGAGCGCCGAAAAGGTTGTACTGGATTGCACGCCGCCTACCATTGCAAGCCATCGTCAACTCTTATGGTGAAACGCCTGGGTCTGACAACACGCACCCCATGTCGGCAGGGTCTTTGCATTTTCGGACACGAGGGAAGCCCCGATACATCGGGGCAGCGCTGTCACTCTGAGAAGTCCCGACCTGTCCCGATGTATCGGGAAGAGTCTGGGGCGGGGTTCGACTCCTTCAGGCGCCCCTCAACCCTC
>JACQTY010000098.1 GCA_016210545.1 Chloroflexota bacterium | reverse complement strand
GTTGACCACCTCCAGAGGCTGCTCATAGCCGAACAGGTCCGGAGCGAACCACTGGGTCCAGAACTTGCACAGTCCAAGACAGTCCGACATGGTGTTTAGATGCTGTTGCCAGATGGCAAAGAAGGCTTTGGTATCCCAGGCATACGGGTCAGGGTTAGTGGGGCGTCCAATTATTTTTGACAGCACATCGGCGGGCAACCCCATGAACTCCAGGTTGCAGCGGCCTCTCAGGTGGTCATTCCCCCGGTTGGAGGTCTGGTCACCCAGGCAGGTAGCCCGCAGGATGCGGTCGTTGACTGGCTCGTTGGTGAGGCCGCGTCCGCAGCGGTAGAGGAACTCGCCAGTCTCCGGCCCCAGATGCTTTATTGCTTCCTCAGCGCCATGGGAGATAACCTTGCCTATGCCCTCGTCTTTGTTTATCAGTTCCGGCAGCTTCGCCATGGCCTCGGCTGAGCCCCAGTTGAAATCAATGCCGCCTGTGGCTTCCTTGCTCAAAAGCCCCCGGTCATAGATATCCATCAGCCAGCCCTGGTACAGGCCATAGGTGAGCGAGTCAATACCGTAGCGGTTAGTCTTCTCAAAGCACATCAGGGCTTTGTCCCATTCGGTGTTGCCGGCAAAGGCGCCGAAAAGCACCGGGGCGATCCACTCCGGCCCCTCGCCGGTGACTCCTTTGAACGGCCCCTCTTTTATCGAGAAACGGTGCTGGCAGTGCATGGCGCACTGCTGGCAGGCCAGCATCTTGTCGCCATACTTCTCCAGAAAGATGTCCACATCAATATGACCGTAGCCTTCAGGGAAATAGTTAGCCCGGTGGTTGCGCACCACGATGCCCTCCCGTTCATTGTTCACCACCCAGGCAAAGAGATTGCTCCACCGCTTGGTTATCTCGAATATCTTGGTGCGCCGCGCATAATCATACTGCTTGCGTGAAATCTCCAATAGCTTCTCAGGGTGCTTGACAGGCAGGCCCTGGCTTCCCCTTATGGCTACTGCCTTCAGGTTCTTCGAACCCATGAGAGCGCCCTGTCCCGTCCTCCCCGCCGAGCGCTTGAGCTGATGGCGGATGCAGGCGAACCCTACCTTCCGTTCACCGGCCTCTCCAATGCAGGCAATCTTAACATCGGGGTCCTGCATCTCATCCCAGAGACGTAGCTGGACTTCATAGGTATCCAGCCCCCACAGCTTCGAGGCATCGCGGAATTGTATTTGGCCGTTATCCACAAAAAGGTAGGTTGGCGTTTTGGCTTTACCTTCAATCACTATGTGCTGGAAACCGGCATACATCATCTCAGCTCCAAAGGCGCCGCCAAAGTTAGAGTCGCCGTAGTTGCCCGTATCCGGAGACTTGCCGGTAACATGGCACCGGCCCATAGCATTGGCGAACTGCCCGCCCATTAACCCGGATGAAAAGATAAGGGGGTTTCCCGGGCTCAGGGGGTTTATCCCTTTTTCAGCGTGGTTATACAGCAGATAGGCGGCCATGCCCCGGCCACCCAGATACATACGGAGCAAATCCTCGGGGATGGGTTTTACCGTCACCTTACGGTTGGTTAAATCTACATAGGCTACCTGTCTCATGCTTTCCTCCTGACAAAACTCAATGTAGTGGCAATTCGTGAATTGCCCCATAATGGGCGGTTCATGAACCGCCCCTACGATTTTTCTTGCGTTCTTTCCAGTTGGCCACAATCTTCTGCGGAGTGATGGGTAGCTCGGTGAACTCTATGCCGGTGGCAGCGCAAACAGCATTGACCGCCGCTGGCAAAGAAGTATTGGTGCTTATTTCTCCGCCGCCTTTAGCGCCAAAGGCAGTGTGCGGGTTGGGACAGATAACATGATCGGTTATCTGCTTCGGAGCATCCAGGGAGGTGGCCATTTTATACTCCAGGAAATTGGTATTGAGGGGGCGGCCCTTCTTATCAACCGGACAATCTTCAAACAAGGTCTGCCCCATGCTGGCCAGTGTGCCTCCCTCCATCTGGCCGGCCAGGAGCATGGGGTTGATAGGCTGGCCCAGCTCATCTGCCAGGGCTGATTTAATAACCGACACCTTACCTGTCTCCGGGTCAACCTCCACCTCAATAGCCTGGACGATGGCAGCATATTCAAATGGGTGCCCTACGAGTTGCGCCCCTTTGATTCCGGGGAACTCCAGGTAAGGCGGCACAAAGGAGCCGCGGCCATATATGGGTTTACCCTGTCCATAGTAAGATTCTCTAACAATGTCCAGCAGAGTAGCGCTCCTGTCAGGGCGTTTTTTAGAGAAGACTCTGCGGTCTCGCAATTCAATATCCTCTATGGGCACTTCCAGCTTCTGGGCTGCCACTTCAGCTATTTGACGGCGAGCGTCCTCGGCGGCTGCTTTAATGCTACCCGAAACGTGTACCGTGCCCCGGGAGGCATACATGCCGGCTTCGAGAATGCTATAATCGGTGTCCTCCGCATCAACAGTAACGTCATCCACCGGCACCCCCAGTATCTCCGCAGCTACCTGGGCAGCTACCGTGTCTATGCCCTGGCCAATCTCCGTGCCACCATAGATAACATTTATCGAGGCATCTTCGGTAACCTTGACCACCGCCCCGGAGGCGGTATATCCCGAGATACGGGCCAGTCCGGTCCCCAAAGCGATAGCGCCAAAACCGATACCGCGATTGGAAACGGGATTCTTTTTCCGTTCATACCAGCCTATTTGCTGAGCTACCTTCTCGAGTGCGCCGACCAGGTCCAGGTTTTCCACATGCATACCGTGCGGGGTAATATCGCCGTTCCGGTAGGCATTCTTGAGGCGTATTTCAAACTGGTCTATCCCCAGGTCATTGGCGACCATAGTCAGGATGCGTTCAGCAACATACCGGGCGATAACCAGGGACTGGCCCCGCACCGCCCCGCAGGGGGCGCGGTTGGTATATACCCGGATGCCTTCATATTTCAC
>JACQTY010000108.1 GCA_016210545.1 Chloroflexota bacterium | reverse complement strand
CTGGTCCAGGACGTGGCCTTCGACCGCGACGGGCAGCTCTTCTTCGACATCAACGGCACCGACGGATTCCTGGGCGACGTGATGCACGTCAACTTCCAGTGGAAGCCGACCATGAAGGTCCTGCCGCGGAAGTACCGCATTCGAATCCTGAGCGCCGGCATGTCACGCTGGGTCAAGCTGGCCTTCGCCGATGGCCTCGACCCGGGCAGCGCCAGGGCTGTACCCGCCACGGTAATCGGCAATGACGGAAACATTTTCCCGCATTTTGATCAGGGATATACAGAAATGGACACCCAGAGCACTGCGGAGCGCTATGACTGTGTCATAGACTTCTCCCAGGGCCAGAATCCGGCCAGTCAGGTTGGGAAAAAGTATTACCTGGTGAACCTGCTCAAGTTTTCCAATGGCAGGGGGCCGGACAAAGCGCTCACGCTGTCGCAGGCCCTTTCGTCCCAGGCGCAGAGTGATGACCCCTGTCTGGGAGCGATCATGGAGTTCGAGGTTGTCAGCGAGGTGGAGAGCATTGATGAGCCGGGCGCGATGAACACCATCGCCAATGCCTGCGGCGCCAACGATATGAGCCTTCTCAACGATCCCGGGGACGACTGGGAGATCCCCACCGTCCAGCCGGTCAGAACCAGGACCATAGAGTTAGTCAGAGGCGCCGATGGCGGAGGCGCACCCTTTGACCATCCGGATGGTCCCGAGCCCTGGGGGGTCAAGGTGAATGGCAAGTCCGCGCACCTGGCTGATATGAGACGGTCCTCGAATATACCCAGGCCAGGGGATGTCGAGCACTGGGAGATTAAGGCCGGGGGAGGTTGGGGCCATCCGCTCCACCTTCACTTCGAGGAAGGGAAAACCCTGTCCCGGAGCACAGGGTTCCCAACAGACATGGAGTTCAACAAGCGGAAGGATGTGTGGCACGTGGGCAGCGTGGGGAATGTCACGTTTCAGGTCTGCTTCGGCGAGTTTGGCGGGGCCTATGTGAACCACTGCCACAACACAGTCCATGAAGACAACGCCATGTTGATACGGTACGACCTCATGAGGGGGAACAGCAACGCCAGCGGGATTGACGAGGTCCACATGACGGTCCTGCCCACCCCGGACCCCCGGCCCGAAGGGGTGAGATACGTGCAGTCGTACTACCTGCCTGAAGGGAACCCCCAGGGCTTCGACACCGGGGTCCCCGTGGCGCCGGGGCCGGATATTGGGCCGGTGAACATAGTTGGCAGCGTGGTCACAGTGATCGGCAAGGTGAACAATATTGCCGGGAATACTTGGACTGTCGGTGTTACAACCGTTGTGGTAAGCGGCCAGACCGTCCTCGATGGTCTCCCCACCAAAGGCGACCAGGTGATGGTCTCCGGTATAGCCCAGGCCGACGGCAGTATCCTGGCCACCGGCATACGCGAGCTAACGCCGCTGCGCAACCGCGGGAAGCAGGCATAGTGAGAAGCGAGATGCGGGAGGCGAGACGTGAGACCTAACCCCAACCCCTTCCCGGTGCGGGAAGGGGCTAACGGTAGGGGTCCCGATATATCGGGGCCCGTTCAAAATGATGGTTCCGATCGCCGTTTATTGATCGCTCCCTCTTCCCCCTCTCCGTTAACGGAGAGCGGGTCAGGGGGTGACGTAACAAGGAGGATAATCCAATGAAAAAGAAGAGATATGGGCTCAGAAGTAGCATACGCTTCTTACTGACGTTCTTAATGCTCTTAGCCTTGATAGTCGCCGTTGTGGGGACTGGTAGTAAGGTACCGGCGCAAGCAGCGGCGTTAACCGCCCTGGAGATATTCCCTCAGATACCCCTGAATATTCCAGCCCCGATGGCGCCTAATCCCAAACCGGATAACACGCCTATGCCTGCCGGCCTCCCCGCCGGTAGCATAGCCTTATTCCTGATCTCCGGGGTGTTAGACAGCGACATTGCGGCGCTGGAATGGAATATCGGCAAGCCGCCGGTGACTGTGTACAGCGCCAATGGCACCCAGATTGTTGACGCCCCGAAGAAGGGCGATCTGGTCAAGGTATATGCCCTGCGCACGATTGCGCCCGGGCCGCTGGTGGTCGAAGAAATCAAACTGGTGGAGGCCGGCCCGGTAGCTGTAGTGGGTAAACCGGAAACGCATCTGAGCTTCCTGTTCAACGGGGATGTCGGGTCCGCCACCGTAGCCACAATGACTGTCGGCGGAGTGAGCTTCATTACTAATGACCCCCAAAAACCGACGATTATGCAAGACGGGATTGAGGGGCCGGTAACCGTCCGGTTCGATATCCTGGGAACCGGCGCCCAGACGCCAGTCACGCCGCCGGTACTAAGTGGTGCGGCAACTGATAAAACCACTGTCACCGGCATAGTCACCAGTATTTCCGGGAACCGGTATACTGTAGGCAACACAATAGTTATTGTGAACGCGACAACCAAAGTGGAGAACTTCCCCATGGTGGGAGATACAGTGTCCGTCCGGGGCACGGCGCAAGCTGACGGCAGCATCCTGGCCAGCCGCGTCCGCGCCATTGGACTGATGGGCGGCAAGGCTGCCAAGACAGCCAAGACAGCCAAGGCTGAGGAGGTCCGCTTTAATGGCAAGGTGGGCAGCGTCGGCGACAAGATGTGGCTGATAGGGACCACCACGGTTATGGTCAACTTAGATACGAGGTTCAAGGATAGCCCGGCGCTGGGCAACATGGTAGAGGTGCGGGCGAACAAGCAGCTAAACGGCGACATCCTGGCCACTGAGATCCGCAATCTGGACAGGAAGGGCGGCGGCGGGAGCAAGACTGCCACATCTGCCACCATAGGGTCCTCCGGCAGCATCATCGACATAGTCACCAATGTTTCCGGGAACGGGGACCGGTACACCGTAGGCAACACAATAGTTATCGTGAACGCGACAACCAAAGTGGAGAACTTCCCCATGGTGGGAGATACAGTGTCCGTCCAAGGCACGGCGCAGGCTGACGGCAGCATCCTGGCCAGCCGCATCCGCGCTATCAACCTGATGGGCGGCAAGGCTGCCAAGACAGCCAAGGCTGAGGAGGCACGCTTCAAGGGCAAGGTGCAAGGCGTCGGCGACAAGATGTGGTTGATAGGGACTACCACGGTTTTGGTCAACCTGGATACGAGGTTCAAGGATAGCCCGGCGCTGGGCAACATGGTGGAGGTGAGGGCGGACAAGCAGGCCAACGGCGACCTCCTGGCCACCGAGATCCGCAATCTGGACAGGAACGGCGGGGGCGGCGGCAAGACTGCTACATCCCCGACCATAGGGGCCTCCGGCAGCGATGTGCGGTTCACAGATTACGTGAACGGCACGGGGAACAGCATGTGGCTGGTGGGGACAACGCCGGTGGTGATCAACGCTGATACAAGATTTGTGGACAACCCGGCGAAGGGCAACTTTGTGGAGGTGAGGGCCAAGGTACAGGCCGACCGCAGCCTCCTGGCCTACGAGATACGCAACCTGGACAAGGCGGGGGCAGTGTCTGGTGGAGGGGCCATTGAGCCGACAGCGCCTACCGGTGGTAGTGGTGGCGGCAGCGGCGGCAGCGGCGGTAGCGGCAGCGGCGGCTCCGGCGGCGGCGACACGTCTGGCTCCGGCAGCGGCGGTAGCGGCGGCTCCGGCGGCGGCAGCGGCGGCGAGACGTCTGGCTCGGGCAGCGGCGGCTCCGGTGGTGGCAGCGGCGGCTCCGGCGGCGAGACGTCTGGCTCTGGCAGCGGCGGCTCCGGTGGTGGCAGCGGCGGCTCCGGCGGCGGTAGCGGCGGCTCCGGCGGTAGCGGCGGCAGCGGCGGCTGAACGAAAATATTGTAGGGGCGGTTCGCGGACCGCCCCTACAAAGCACATTCCCCTTCCCGTGTCGGGAAGGGTAGTTCGAATCCCCCCAGCCCCCCTTAATAAGGGGGGCGAGGGGGGATCCTCAAGGAGATAAAATGCCATTCCGATTAGGCGCACCAGAGTTGATAATAATCCTGCTCATAATCATGGTGATCTTTGGAGCAGCCAAGTTGCCGCAGTTGGGCGGCGCCCTGGGCAAGAGCATCAGAGAGTTCCGCAAGGAAGCCGGCGGTGACAAGAAGGCCGAGGAGTTGGAGGTTGTCGCCTCGAACTCTGACCATCCCGCCACTGTCGCCGTAGCTAAGAAGGGCTTCTAAGGGCTTATGGTCCGGGCAGGAACAGAATAGGAACTGGCGAAATACTCCCCCGACCCTATGCTCCGCCCTGAGCGGAGCGAAGGGTCGGGGGAGTATCTTTTGTTGCCCCTCCCGAAATGGGGGAGCCTATTCTCGGGGGAGGGAGCGTGGAATGCATATCTGGCCTTCGTCGGGGTCGCCGACTAGCGTCCCGCCAGGTCATCAGATGCCAATATAATCAGTTTTTGCGTTCCATCGAAAACCCCCGAACCGATTCACGCGTGAGCCGGTTCTGCCCCCTTTACGTAAAGGGGGTTAGGGAGTTTTCTTCTGCACGTATCGGCCGGCAAAAGGCAAATAAGTCACCTGTTGCCAGAAGTATCGGGCCATTGTAGAATTGGACGCGTATGAAAGAAATCACAATCGCGGGCAGGGGCGGTGGCAACCAGATCGGCGAATCCTCACGCAGGGTGGCCGAGCTACGCCTCCAGTCACCCGACATGCCAGGTGCTGAGATCGCCCGACAACTGGGAATAAGCCGGGAGCGCGTAAGGCAGATATTGGCGAAGAGGAGACTGCCCACCAGGGTAAAATGGGCGCCCAAGAATCGCTGTTCAAGATGTAATGCTCGTTTGAGGGACAGGACCAAGACGGGGCTGTGCTTGAGATGCTTGAAAGAACGCCGCCATATGGAGGGCCATACAAAGCTAGTCTGTGAGGTGTGCGGCGTCTCCTTCGAGCGCAGGGCCAGCCGGGTGAGAGCGCAGGCCAAGCGAGGCTATGTCCATACATTTTGTGGCAAGGTGTGTCAAGGGAGATGGTTGGGCGCGCAACGCGGTTCGTATCACCCCATTACCGCTGGCCGTTGACCCACGTTCTGAGTTTGACTGTCAGCCTGCTTGCTTGCTATAATTCCGTCAATAACGCCCTAAATCTGGCAGATGGAGGAGTTGGTCCATGAAGAAGGAGATCGAGATCCGCTGCCGTTCCTGCCACCAGTTCCGCTGGGCGGTGCCGTCCATGCAGAAGGTGGTCAAGTGCCCCAACTGCGGCCAGGAATGGAAACTGCGGTGGTTCGACGAGGAAACGGCGACTATCATATCGCCGGTGTCCTGGGTGGAGTACGAAAGGAAGCACTGGTAGATAGATATGAATAATGTCGCTTACGTCGACCTGACCAATCAGAAGGTGACTATCAAAGAAATACCGCAGAAGATACGCCGCCTGTTCCTGGGCGGACGCGGCATCAACATGTACCTCCTCTACAACCATGTCAAGAAGGGCATCGCCCCGCTATCGCCGGAGAACACCCTTATCTTCGGGGCGGGAATGCTCACCGGAATGCACGTGCTGGCCTCGGCCCGCTACAACGTGTCCGGGCGCTCGCCGCACAGCGGCCTTATCGGCGATTCCAACGCCGGCGGCTTCTTCGGCCCCGAGCTGCGCTTTGCCGGATTCGATCATCTGGTGATAACTGGAAAAGCGGCCAAGCCCGTTTCTCTGTGGATACACGATGGCCAGATAGAGTTCAAGGATGCCAGCCACCTGAGCGACCTGAACACCACCGAGACCTTCGAGACCCTCCGCGAAGAGTCCGGCGACCCGCAGTCGCAGATGGCCATCATCGGCCCGGCGGGACGGCGGCAGGTCATCTTCGCCAACGTCATGAACAGCATCAACAACGCCAACGGGCACACCGGCATGGGCGCCGTCATGGGGTCGAAGAACCTGTATGCCATCGTCGTCCGGGGCACCCAGACGCTGCCGGCGAGGGACCCCGCGGCGCTGTACAAGGTGTTCGACAAGCAGTACAAGCAGGTACTCTCCCGCAAGGGCTTCAAGGCCAATGCCTTCTACGGAACCCTGATGCGCATGAGCCTGATGCGCACCCAGATGACCATGGCGGGCCACAACTACCAGTTCAACGCCGTCGACCTGGGCGAGGACGTGGACATCGAGAACTTCATGGACAAGTATGAGTATGCCAAGGCGTCGTGCTTCAATTGCCCGCAGCATACCAAGCATATCCACGTTGTCAAGAGCGGCCCGCACAAGGGCATGGTGGGCGGCGGACCGGAGTTCGCTGCCGCCGGCGGTTTCTCCGCTACCTGCGGGGCGACGGACTGGGAAACCATTCTGGAGTGCTGGGACCTGTGCAACCAGTACGGCATCGACGGAATGTACGCTGCCAACTACATCGCCTGGGTGATGGAGCTTTATCAGCGTGGACTGATAGACGAGAAGGTCACCGGCGGGCTGTCTCTGCGCTGGGGGGACCACCACGCCATGACAGAGCTTATTCATCAGATGGGCCGCAAGGAAGGGTTCGGCGGTCTTCTGGACGAGGGCTGGAAGGCGGTCAACACCAAGCTCTTCGGCGAGGCGGCGCCTATGTACGAACGCTATGTGCCGATGATCAAGGGCGAGCCAATGGAGGGCAACTTCAAGGGCATGATCGCCCAGGCCCTGGGCGCGGCCACGGCCACCCGCGGCTCGTGCCATCTGCGGAGCCGCTACACCCTGGAGGAGTTCTCCCTGCCCTCCAAGGTGGTGGCCGACATCCTCGGGCGGGAGGTCAACCCCGACCCCGATGCCTACGAGGGCAAGGCGTGGCCGGTGATCTGGAGCGAGAACCTGTGCGCCGTCGGCGATGCGTTGGGCATCTGCCGCTTCCTCTCCAAGTGGATGACCCCCGGTTTCCTGGCCTTCGACGAGTTCGCCGAGGTGGTCAATGCGGCCACCGATCTGAACCTCACCCCCGCCCAGGTCATGGAGTGCGGCGAGCGAATATGGAATATCGAGCGCATGTTCCTGGCCCGGGAGGGGTTGGGCAGGAAAGACGACAAGCTGGCTGACCGCTGCTTCGATGAGCCGTGGACGCATGGCGCCCGCAAGGGACAGGTCATGGACAAGGAGAAGTTCTACAAGCAACTGGACGAGTATTATGAGCTACATGGCTGGGACCAGGAGGGCCACCCCACCAAGGAGACCTTGAAGCGCCTGGAGCTGGACAAAGAGCCCAGCCATCTACTGTGACCCATCCTTGGAAGCAGGAGTCCATCCCGATGCGTCGATATCTGGCGGGGTTCTAGGGGTGTCCCCTAGATAACCTCTTTCCCCCTCGCCGTGTCGGAGAGGGGGATTAAGGGGGTGAGGTCTAGAGAGGGCGCCGCCACGAGGCAATACCGAAGGAGAGATATAGATGCTAACGCCTAAGATAGTTATCCGGCCCAAGCTGTGCACCGGCTGCCGCTTGTGCGAGTCCACCTGCGCCCTGTATAACGAGAAGGTGAACAACCCGACGCGCTCCCGCATACAGGTAATGAAGCAGCACAGCTTCGGACTGTTCACCCCTGTGATGTGCTACCAGTGCAAGGAACCGCCTTGCGTCCCGCCATGCCCCGTGGACGCCATCAAGCGGGACCCGGAAACCGGCGTCACCAACATCGACTACGACCTGTGCATCGGCTGCGAGCAGTGCGCCGCCGCCTGCCCGTTCGGGGCCATAATCACCCTGCCCGACAAGGTGGTCAAGTGCGACCTGTGCAAGGGCGACCCGCAGTGCGTAAAATACTGCGAGACCAAGGCCATAGAGTACAAGTCCCCTTTTCAGGCCTACCACGAGAATAGAGCTAAGCGGGGAGAGATAGCCTTCTCCAACCTGGCCGCTGACTACGGCCTGCCGGAGGACGTGCCGAACCTGGTAAGGAAGTAGAACGACCTAAACCTGAACCCCTTCCCGTGTCGGGAAGGGGGGCTACAGAAAATCTCCCCTTCCCATATTTGGAAGGGGCCAAAGGTTAACCCAAACGCGCCCTTACCTGCAAATACAGGTAAGGGCGCTTCTTTCACATTTGGTTGTTCCGAAGGCCTTTGGGTTACTAATCGTCTTAAAATAACATGGACTCAGAAAACATTACCCGAGGCTGTCCGAAATTGTCATTCTGGAGCGAAGCGAAGAATCTCAGGGCTGGGGGCGTTTTCGGACAGCCTGTATAGACTATTATGAGACCATTAG
>JACQTY010000107.1 GCA_016210545.1 Chloroflexota bacterium | reverse complement strand
GGTGTCCCCCAGTACCCAAGTCCCCCAAGATTGGGGGATTAGGGGGTTGAATAAGTTCAACGTAATGCTCTCAATCTACGGTGTAAGGCAAGTCATACCAACCGATGCCCCCCAGCTTGCTGGGGGGTGCGTCATTCGGCGTAGTGTCCCGAGGCCTCGGGACATAGTATGCCGCGCTCTCTCTTGTCTTTGCGCTATTCGCGTGACTGCTTGCAGCCAGTCCGTGGGTATTAGAAATTTGACGCAGTTTAACCCTTCGCCTCAGGGTTGTCAACTTAGTGAAGAAAGGAACGCAACGTGCTCAGGCAAGGCTGGCAAAGCGGCAGCACGGCGCCGGAGAGCCCTCGAGAGATAGGGTGACGGGCGGATGGCGGCGAATAAAGTGGACAGTTGAGGGGTTGTGGGCTATGCTATGCTCAAAAGCTGTGGCCGCCCCGCGGTCCGGCAAGTTTGTGCGAAAAAGGACCGCTGGACTGCGTATGCTGTTGGATAGTGTTTCCAATTACCTGATCGCCCGAATACAGGAAATCTCCTACCTTCTATCATCCATGTTGATGATTTTTGCCAGCGATCTCATAATGGGCCGTTTCCTGCTGCGGCGATTGAAGAAAACAGACTTCGTGACCAGGACCCTGGCTTTCATCCTCTTTGCGCTGTTCGCGCTGCCGGCGATGACAGCGTTGGGGGCATATTTCCTCAGGGTGCTGGTGCTGGAGCCCTTTAAGAAACAGCTACTGGTCGCACTGGCTATCTCGTTTCTCATCATCGGCATACTCCTGAGCACCAGATATAACATGAAGTTCCGGATGAAGTCGGGCTAGTCTTTCGTGCGGGAACCCCCCGATGGCCGGAAAGCAACACGGCTTGCGGGGACGGTATCCAGTCTCACTCCACCCGTCCGCGAGCCAGGGAATCCCCCTTTCCCGTCACACGCGGGAATGCGAGGACTTCTCTGTGTCTTGGCCCACGTTTTGCGCCATTCTGAAACTCCCGGACCTTAATCCACCACCAAAAAGAGGTCTAGCAGGCACGGAGGCCGGCCATACGAACGGTGAGATCCCGACTTGTCGGGACCTGCCTGTAGAGCGCCCAATGTATCACCAAGTAGGCGAATAAACCTTACATTTCCTGAGATTGAATGGGTGGTGGATTATGGCGGACCGGGGCGATCGCAATTGACTCGAGGTTGCCTGCGGGATATAATCCAGTATCGCTTCATAACGAGCGTCACGTGGGAGGGACGGGAAGGCGTCAAGCTTGAAAGAAGAGAGATTCACCCCATCCGGCATACCATTAAAGCCTGTATATACCTCAGCGGACGTTGACGGGGATCCCTGTCTGCCGGGCGAATTCCCCTACACCAGGGGGATATACCCTAACATGTACCGCAGCCGCCCCTGGGCTATGGTGCAGGTCACGGGTTACGACCTGTCAGAGGATACCAAGAAGAGGGTCGAGTTTTACGCCAAACAGGGTATTGCCCATTACGAAGGCAACGCCTCCGCCCATCTGGTCTTCGATATGCCCACCCTCCTGGGACTGGACAGCGATGACCCCCGAATCTATGACGAGATCGGACGGAACGGCGTTCACATTAATTCCTTGAAGGACATGGAGGCGCTCTTCCATGGGTGGCCTCTGGACAGGACTCACGCCAGCCTTATCAGTTTTGCCACAACCCCGCTACTGCTCGCCATGTACGTGGCTATGGCCCAAAAGCAGGGGGTACCGCTGGAGAAGCTCGTCGGGTCGGTGAACAATTGCCCGCTGCTGGGCCCCGTGGCTGAAAACATCTTGATTTTCCCCCTGCTGCCGTCGTTCAGATTGTCCGTCGACGTCATCAAGTTCTGCTTGAGGAACCTACCCCAGGTCAATCCCTTCGTCCTCTCCATCTATGACTGCCGGGAGAAGGGCGCCACTGCCATTCAAGAGCTAGGCATCAGCATGGCCCTGGGTACAGCACTTATACAGGAATGCATCAAAGCCGGGTTGAGGGCCGAAGAGGTTGCGCCGAAGATACTTTTCTTCTTCAATGTTGAAAGGCACTTCTTCGAGGAGATCGCCAAGCTGCGCGCCGCGCGGCGGCTGTGGGCCAAGATCATGAAGGAAAAATTCAACAATCTTGATCCCAAGTCCCAGGCGCTGCGCCTCTATACGCATACGGCGAGCGCCAGCCTGCAAGCCCAGGAGCCGCTTAACAACATCGCCCGGGCCGCTATCCAGGCGCTGGCCGCCGCCCTGGCCGGCGTTCAGGTCATCGATGTCCCCGCCTACGATGAGGCTCTGGGCATCCCCACAGAGCAGGCCGCCAAGATAGCCGTCAAGACCCAGAGGATATTGATGCACGAGACCGGCATCACCGATGTCGCCGACCCCCTGGGAGGCTCTTACTACGTTGAGTGGCTCACCGACCGGCTGGAACAGGAGGCCATGAGCTACCTGGACAGAATAGAGAAGCTGGGGGGATACATCGCCGCCGTGGAGAGCGGGTTCCTGCCTGCGGACGTCGAAGCCTCCGCCTACAAGTTCCACGATGAAGTGGACCGGGGGGAGCGAATGATAGTCGGCGTGAACTGCTTCAGGTCAGATGAAAGGACGCCTATCAAGACCTTCCAGTATAACACCGATGCCGCCGACATCGCTGTGGCCAGAATTCGCGCCCTGAAGGCTGAAAGAGATAACTCCAGAGTCAACGCAGCTCTGGCGAATGTCAGGGCGGCAGCCGTGAACGGCCAGGAGCTGATGCCGGCGTTTGTAGAGGCAGTGGGGCAATATGCCACCATCGGAGAGATTACGGGCACGCTCAGAGGTGTCTTTGGAGTTTATAAGAAATGAGCCTTCAGACAAGGAAACAACCAGGGCGATGTTGAGAGTCCTACTGGCAAAACCCGGACTCGACAGCCATGACCGGGGCGCCAAGATCGTCGCCCGGGCGCTGCGGGAAGCGGGTATGGAGGTCATCTACATCGGGGTAACCGCGGAACCCAGGACTCCGGAGGAGATCGTTTCTTCCGCCATCCAGGAGGATGCCGACGTGATCGGCCTGAGCATGATGTCGCCCATCCACATCAGGGTTGTTTCTCGAATTAGGCAACTGATGCAGGACGCCGGGGCCCGAATACCCATCGTCGTGGGCGGCATCATCCCGGATGAAGACGTGCCCAAGCTGAAGGAACTGGGGGTGGCCGGGGTGTTCGGCCCCGGTTCGCCCCTTGGAGATATTGTAACCTGTATCCGGGACCAATGTGATAGGGGAGGATCATAATGAAACAATTAGTGGACCGCAGGTACGAGACCCGGCCCGTGGAGAACTGGAACAAGTGCCGGGAACTCCGGCAGCAATACTACAAGGACGTGGCCAGCGCCAAGGAGCAAGGCAAACTCCTTATCGGCGGGTCGACGGGGGGGCTGAACATCCTGGCCCAGGGACTCAAGAACATCGTCTGGTTCGGCGGCGAGACCTACGCCGCCACCGTCAGCGCCGACCCCGCCTTCTGCTATCCCTGCCTGGAGGCGACAGAGGCCGAAGGATTTGGCCGGGACACGTGCGTGTATTTCCGCAACTACTTCGGCTCCATGCTGCTGGACAAGTATTACTTTGGGGGCCCGTTCCCCAAACCGGACCTGTTCCTCCAGTCGCACATCTGCGATGTCCAGGGTAAGTCGTACCAGGCAATAAGCCAATACATGGGCAAGCCATACTTCTGCGTCGACCAGCCACCCGGCCCGCCGGACGAGAAGCGCACCGAGGAAAGGATCAAATACTATGCCGGCCAACTCCTTGACGCCATAGAGTGGCTGGAGAAGACCACCGGCCGCGAATACGACGACGAGAGGTTTGCCCGGGCTGCCGCCAATGATTGGGAGGCATCCCGCCTCTGGGCGGAGACCTGCCTGCTCAATCAGAATATCCCGGCGCCTCTCGACCAGAAGTCCATGCTGACCCTCTTCCTCCCGCTGATGGTGCTCCGCGGCGACGACCGCAGCGTGGAATTCTGCAAGGAACTGAAGGCCGAGGTTGAGGAGAGGGTGAGGGACGGCATCGCCGCTCTGGCCACCGAACGCTATCGCTACATCCATGAGGGTATCCCGCCGTGGCATTTCCTGCGTCTGTTCCGCATCCTGGAAGAGTACGGCGCCGTCTCGGTGGGCAGCCTGTACATGTTCGGCATGGCCGGCTATTGGGACATAGGGGACGATGGCATATGGAGGCCGCAGCGTCCGTTCAAAGACCTCGGCGTGGAACTCAAGAGCCGTGAGGACATCGCCAGCTTCTACGCCAGGGTGTATTTGAGCAACATCAATTACCGCGGGTCCTTCTATTCGGCAGCCAACAAGAACATGCAGGTGCTCCAGATCTACCAGCAGTGGCGCAGCAATGGCGTCGTTATGCACCTGAACCGGGGGTGCAAAGGGACCGGGGGCTACATGCTGGAGAACAGGCTTGCCCTGATCGAAGCCGGCATACCCGTGGTCTCCTACGAGGGCAATGCCGCCGACCGGCGTGATTTCGATGAGGCCCAGGTCATCGATCGCATCGAGTCTTTCGCCGAGAGCCA
Source organism: Chloroflexota bacterium (assembly GCA_016210545.1). GTDB lineage: Bacteria > Chloroflexota > Dehalococcoidia > JACVQG01 > JACVQG01 > JACVQG01. The sequence continues at coordinate 1,883 of JACQTY010000107.1, read as the reverse complement.
GGGGTTGACGAAGATACCCGCCCCCAAGGGTTGAATCATCCTTCGCCCCCTTTAGCAAACTGAGCACTACCCACATTTTTCGGCTGGACACAAGAGGATCTCGGAGACTTGGGACATAGCCAGGATTCGTGATCTTTCACATGCCAGTAAGGTCAACCAGGCACTGTAGTCGCTCTGGGCGGAAACATAAGGTGGGTGAAGCGAATCCCGACAAGTCGGGACATTTCGTAACAAAGGGAGGTGGTGGGTTTCGTCCCGATTTCATCGGGGCTGCACCCACCCTACAAAGCTGGTATCCGCGTTCCACATATCAGAAAACCTATTGTGTCCAGCGACCTGACTTATGGGTAAGGGTCAGTTTACGAAAGGGGATAGGGAGATTCAGCCCTTCAGCTTCTTAATCAGAAAGGCCATGTTCTTCCCGAAGTTCCACGCCGTGTTCAGTCCCTCGTCGTCGCTTTCCACTTCGCCCTTTTCCCGGCCGATGGCCACATTCCAGTACGAGGAGCCGGGGACGAAGAACCCCAGGATCTGGAACCACAGCGTAAGCTGGGCAAAGGTGAAATTCTTGCCCGCCCGCCTGGCCACCACCAGCGGCCCGCCAGCCTTGCCGCGGAACACCTCGCCATTCCACCGTGATATGTAGCCGGTGCGCTCCATAAGCCCCTTCATCAGCGCCGTAGCCGAGCCATAGTATACCGGCGATGCGAGAATAATGCCGTCAGCCTCTTTCATCTTGAGGTATATGGGAAACAGGTCGTCCTTTATGGAGCACCGCTCCTCTTTCTTGCACACCATGCAGGCGTTGCACGGCCTTATCTCCAGCCCGGCCAGCCGGACAAGCTCGATGTCCACCCCCTCTTCGGCGAGTGACTTGAGGGCGTGAGCCGTCAGCAGCTCCGTGTTGCCGTTCTTTCTCGGGCTGCCCACTATTCCAATGACTTTCATTGTGTGCTCCGTTTCGTTGAGGAATGGGGATAACCTAACCTGCCGCCCCTTCCAGTATCGGGGAGGGGTTGAGGTTAGGTGTCACCATGTCTGTCCGGTCCCGAATTCCAATAATGGCACCATTATACTTGCCACTCCGTTGTTTTGGAAGCCGCCTACACTCAAGAACCGACGCTTGCGCCCGCCCCGTCTTCTGGTATACTTCGGGCAGAACAAGAAACCGAGTGCTGAGAAAGAAGGAGAAACAGCAATGAAGTACTACGAGGACATCAATATCGGGGATAAGGTCACCACCCCGGGCAAGACCATAACCGACACAATTGTGACCACAGTGGTAGCCCTGGCAGGCTACACGGAGCCTATCTTTCACGACGAGGAGTTCGCCAAGAAGACACCCTTCGGCGGGCGGGTGGCCCCGGGACTGCTCACCGTCATGGTGGCGGGGGCGCTGGCAGAGCAGGCTGACTACTGGCAGGGTTCCACTATCGGCCTGGTGGGGCTGGATAACATCAAGTTTCTGGGAGCAGTTAAGCCGGGCGACACCATCCAGGTCGAGATGGAGGTCTTCGCCAAGAAGGAGTCGTCCAAGCCGGACCGGGGGCTGGTGTGGGACAGGAAGACCATTCTGAACCAGCGGGGTGAGGCAGTCGCCGTCGCCGACCACATCCACCTGTGCAAGCGGCGGCCGAAGGGGTGAAAGAAGCGGGGGCGTTCCCCCGCCCCCTTTACGTAACTGACCACTACCCACATTTTTGGGCTGGACACACATTGCTGTCCAAGATAATTGAAATACAGCGTTTTGGATGGGTTTTTCTAAGCGATAGCGTTTTTTGGGTGCAATTTCCACCCCCTCTAACGTGGGTTTAGGATGAGCGTAGCAAACGCTGTCCAAAACGCACCATAAGATCCGTTGTCGTGCCTGGTGGGGTTCACTC
>JACQTY010000105.1 GCA_016210545.1 Chloroflexota bacterium | reverse complement strand
CCGCCATCAAAATCCCTCTCAGTCTCCCTTTTCCAAAGGGAGAGGTCATAGCGGCCTCTCCAAGACAGTTGCTGCACCAATTTGGTGAAAAAGATGCTGCTTTGCCAAGATTCAACGGGCGGTGGATTTTGGGCGGCCTTCTGGAATTGCAGTTTTCCCCAAATGCGATATAATAGAACTTCGGCACAACTTGGGCTAGGAGGCTGATTGTGGCGGTCAAGGACCTGAGAGAATGGATTACTAGACTCGATAAAGAAGGCGAATTGCGCCGGGTCGCCGCGGAGGTAGACTGGAACGGGGAGATCGGGGCTATCACCCGGAAGGTCTATTCCAAGGGCGGGCCGGCGTTGCTTTTCGAGAATATCAAGGGTTACAGGGACACTGTATCCACGAAGCTGTTCACCGGTGGGGTGGCCACCAAGGACCGCATTGCTATGATGCTGGACATGCCCCGGCAGACCAAGCACCGCGACCTTGTCGAAATGGTCCGGCAGCGCGCCAAGAAGCCCCTCGAGCCGGTGATGGTGAAGACCGGGCCTGTCAAAGAGAACATCCGCAAGGGGAAGGATATCGACCTCTTCCAGTTCCCGGTGCCCCACTGGCACTATCTGGATGGCGGCCGCTACATCAACACCTTCTGCGGCATCGTCACCAAGGACCCCGAAACCGGGACCAGGAACATTGGCCTGTACCGCGGCGTCGTCCTGAGCAAGAATGAGATAGGCGTTCTTCTGGTGCCGGGCCAGGGCTGGGGCATTCACTTCCTCAAGTGGCAGCAGTTGGGAAAGCCCATGCCTGTGGCCATATCCTATGGCTGGGACGAAACCCTGGTCTTTTGCGCCTCCACGCCCTTTCCCAGGGATGCCGATGAGTACGGCATAGCCGGGGCGCTGCGCCAACAGCCGGTAGAGCTGGTCAAGTGCGAGACCGTTGACCTGGAGGTCCCGGCTACGTCGGAGATCGTGGTGGAGGGGACCATCTCCACAGACCCCAAAGACTACAAGATGGAAGGCCCCTTCGGAGAGTACACCGGCTACTACGGCGAGGCTGCTAAACGGCCCGTCATCAACGTGTCCTGCATCACGCACAGGGATGCCCCCATCTTCCGCGGCACCCTGGAGGGCATGGACCACTCCAATCCCAACGAGGATAGCTCCATCCTGGTCATAAGCCTTTCGGCCATAGCCAAGAACATCCTGGAGAGCCAGGGCGTGCCCGGCATCCTGGAGGTCAGCGCCGTACCCATCACCATTGTCAGGATCAAGAAGATGTTCCGCGGGCATGCCAAGCAGGTGGCGGCAGCCCTGTGGGGTTCATCGGCGGCCCAGTACCTGTTCAAGTTCGTTATTGTGGTCGAAGAGGACACCGATATCTGGAACCGCCGGGCCGTGGAAGCGGCCCTTTCCTACCGCGTGAACGCCGCCGAGGACGACATCGTCATCTTCCCGGGCAGCTTCGGGGCCGTCCTCGACCCCAGCACGCGTGCCGAGGACAGGGACGAGCTCCGGTTCGGCACCGGGAAATGGTCAAGGATACTCATAGACGCCACCCGGAACTGGAACTATACCAAGAACCCCCAGTGGGGGGGCGATATCTATCCCCCGCGCTCCACAACGCTCAGCCCTGAAGAGGAGGCGCTGGTGGCTCGAAGGTGGAAGGAGTACGGGATTGACTAGCCCCGAGTCGTGGGATGGGGAGAGATGAAAGGCAAAGCGCCACAACCCCTTAACGGAATAAGGGTCCTGGACCTCAGCCAGGTAGTGGGCGGGCCGTATTGCGCCCAGCTACTCGGCGATATGGGGGCTGAGGTCATCAAGATCGAGCCCCTCGAAGGCGACACGAGCCGTCAGTTCGGCCCGCCCTTCCAGGGGGGAGAGAGCACCGTTTTCCTGGGCGTGAACCGCAACAAGCGGGGCATGGCGGTTGACCTGGCGCGACCCGAGGGCCAGCGCATCTTTCTCCAGATTGCCAGGGATGCGGATGTAGTAGTGGAAAGCTTCAAAGTCGGGGCGACGAAGAAGCTGAATATCGACTACGCCAGTGTCAAGAAGATCAACCCCAGAATAATCTACTGCTCTTTCTCGGCCTTCGGCAGCTCGGGGCCTTACGCCCACAGGCCGGGCATCGATCCCCAGTGTCAAGCCATGAGCGGACTGGTCGGCATAACCGGTCTTCCCGGCCTGCCGCCCATTAAGGCGGGGGCGCCTATCGTGGACACCGCGGCCGGCTCTATGGGGGCCCAGGGGGTGTTGCTAGCCATCATCTCCCGAGGGCAGACCGGCCGGGGGCAACAGGTGGAGATCACCCTGGTGGATGTGTGCATATCGCTTCAGGCGTCTCTGGCCACGCGGTATTTCGCTACCGGCAAGAACCCGGAGAAGCTGGGGACGGAAACGCATTTTTCAGTGCCATCCAAGTTCTTCGAGACCAGGGACGGCAAATACATATCCATTTCCGCCGTCAACGACAGGTTCTGGCATAAGCTGTGCGACCTGCTGGACCTGAAACACCTGAAGAACGACCCGCGGTTCAGCTCCAATCCGGGGAGGGTGGAGAACCGCTGGCACCTGGCGCCCATCCTCGACGAACGTTTTAAGACAAGGGACTTCGACGACTGGGCGAGACTGATGGCGGAAGCGGGCGTGCCTCATGCCCCGATCTACAGCTATGAGCAAGCCTTCAGCGACCCGCAGGTTGTCCACAACAGGATCATCATCGGCATGGAGCATCCCACGGCAGGGGATATCAAAGTGGTGGGCGCTCCCATTAAGCTATCGGATACGCCGGCCACATTCCGGCGGCCCCCTCCGCTTTTGGGGCAGCACACCCGGGAGATACTAATGGAGCTGGGCTACGGCGATGTCGAGGTGGCGGCGTTGAAAGAGAAAAAGGTGATTCAGTGATGCGTGGCAGCGTAGGGACGATTCGTGAATCGCCCTCGTGGAATCCCCCTACCCCCTTTAACAAAGGGGGACGCTCCGTTGCCCCAGAGCGGGGGATTCTACAATCATGGAGTCCAAGCCGATACCTTGGGCTATTCGGTGTGGTAGGAGGCGTGCTCATCTTCTTCTTTATTGCCCCCTTCTCTCTCCGGTCGAAGACTCTCGGGACGGAGGAGAAGGGGGGGCAAAGAGGGATGGGCAGGCTGTCCGGCAAGTCGTTTGCTTGAATCTGGAGGGTGAATCTCCCCCTGGACAGGAGCCGGGGACTTTGTAGACAGCCTGTGGGGGTATTTGCGCAGGAATGCCAGGCCATTCCCTCATAATGACGTTGACTTTCCACGGTCTGCGGATAAGTGAGAGAAGGAGTCTGGATGTCTTACAAAGGTTTCCGCGACTGGTTGCAGATCATTGACCGCGACGGCGGCGTAAAACACATTTCCGGGGTGGACTGGAACCTGGAGATGAGCGGCATCGCCGAGATAGTGGCCCGCGAGGGCAAGAAGCCCATGCCGGCGCTGCTGTTCGACGATATCCCCGGGTACCCGAAGGGCTACCGCACGATGTGCGGCCTCATGAACTCGCCGCTGGGCCTGGCCACGGCCCTTGAACTTCCCCTTGACGGCAAGACGGATATGATGTCCATGTTACAGGGCTGGCGGAGTAAGATGCGGGGACGCCAGCCGATCCCTCCCAAACTGGTGACCTCCGGCCCTGTTCAGGAAAACGTGCTAACGGGTGACCGCATCGACGTCTTGAAGTTCCCATCTCCCAAGGTCCACGAGCTGGATGGCGGCCGCTACATCGGAACGGCCTGCGCTATCATCCAGAAGGACCCCGACACTGGCTGGGTGAACGTGGGCGTGTACCGCTCCATGGTGATAGACCGCAACCGGGTAGCCATCCACATCCTCGAGGGACAGGATGGCAGCATCATCATGAACAAGTATTTCGCCAAAAAGCAGCCGATGCCTATTGCCATCGCCATCGGAGTGGACCCTGCGTTGTGGGCGGCCTCGCTGGTCAAAATGCCCTTCGGTCTCTCGGAGTTCGATTACGCCGGCGGGATCAAGGGCGAGCCGATCGAGGTCATCAAAGGCCCGGCTACGGGTCTGCCGTTGCCCGCCCACGCCGAGATAGTTATCGAGGGTGAATGCTATCCGGGCGAGCTGATCGATGAAGGCCCCTTCGGCGAGTGGCAGGGCTACTATGCCAATCTGGGCCTCAAGAAGGTCCCCGAGCCAATAGTGCGGGTGAAGACTGTCCTGCACCGGAACGACCCCATTCTCACCTGCGCCACGCCGGCGGCGCCGCCCAAAGACTACAGCCTGCCGGTCTGCTTCATCCGCGCCGGGGGCGTCTGGGACACCCTGGAAGCGGCCCGCGTCCCGGGCATCAAGGGTGTATGGAACCACGATGAGGGCGGCTCCTGGTACCTGACCGCAGTGTCCATACAGCAGATGTACGCCGGGCACTCGACGCAGGCCGGGATGATCGCCTCGCTGGCCACCGGGGCCTTCGGCAGGTACACCATAGTGGTGGACGAGGACATCGACGCCTCGGACCTGAGCCAGGTCATGTGGGCAGTGTCCACCCGCTCCAGCCCGGCGCGTTCCATCCAGATCATGAAGAACACGCCCAGCAATTCGGCGGACCCGACGATCTCTCCCGAGGAGAAGGCCAAGGTGAAGGTGCCGCCGAAGCCGCTGTTCGGCTCAAGGTGCATCATCGACGCCTGCCGCCCATTCGAGTGGCGGGACGAGTTCTACCCCGTGACCCGGGTCAGCCCGGAGTACAAGGCCCAACTCATGGAGAAGTACAAGAACCTGTTCAAGGAGTTGATGTAGCCTTCAAGAGGCAAGGGGTAAGAAGCCAGAGGCAGGAGGCACGAAGCAAGTTGTAGGGTGGGTGCAGCCTCGAATCCCTCTAACCCCCTTTAGTAAACTGAACATGTCCCACATCTTGCGCTGGACACAAGGGTTTTGAAGGGGGGATACACTATTGCAATAACTGAATGCTACCCATCTTCGGGGTCAGACATATCGAAAT